>DATGIG010000521.1:0-13603 GCA_035295825.1 Chthonomonadaceae bacterium
TTCGAGCGCGCCGAGTTTATGGGAGCCCTCCAGGACGTTTACACCCCCGCATTCGGGCGTGATCGGGCAGAGCGGAATCCAGACATTGGCAAACGTCGCGAGGTGGGCGAAGTAGGGCGCGTCCTGATGGAGGGGTACCTGCGCCTGGTCCATGTTGGGCACTTTGAAGCGCAGCATGGGCGGATAGTGCATGCGCAGTCCGGCGCCCCCCAACAGGGCGCGCAGCTGGTCGGTCAGTTCGCGCTCCGCTGTGACGCCCACAAACTCCTCGCGCAGGCGCACCTCCAGCGGAAACTCGCCCTTGATGAGGTGCTGCGTGGAGCGCTGCAGTGAGCTGAACCACGCCGTGTCCTGCGCATGCGCCTCCAGATACTGCCGCACCGCCCCGGCATCCTCCAGGCGCGTTCCCGTCTCCTGATAGAACGCTTCCGACTGCACCGCGAGCTCGCCGTACATCACATCCGCGAGCCGGGCAACGAGGGTATCGGAGAGGATCCCCTTCACATGCAGGTAACCCTGCTCTTCGTACTGCTCCACCAGAGCATCGGCCTTGCTTATCTCAGTAATCATGTTCTCGATCCTCTCAACGTATGTCAGGTTATGCGGCGGCAAGCGCGGCGCGCATGGCAGCCAGGTTCGCTGTCGCCTCCGCATAGTTCGGGTCCAACCGGTGGGCCGCCTCGATATAGCTTAGCGCCTGATGCAGTTCGCCCAGTTGCCAGCACACTACCGCCAGATTGTTCTGGATCTCCGCCTGGTCCGGAGCCAATGCGGAGGCGCGCAGAAACTCCGACCGCGCGTTCTCTACGCAGCCGGATTGAAACAGCGCTTCACCATATCGGGTATGGTAGATCGCCTCGTTCGGGAACGCCTGGATCAACCCATCGAACAGCCGGATACTCGCCAGCGCAGCCCCGTTGCCGCACAGCATCGCTCCTACCGCGCAGACCTCAGGCGCGATCTGGGGAGAGACCGCAAGCGCCCTGAGCAGGCGGTCTATCGCCTGATCGGCGCTGATCTGTTGGGCGCTCAACTCCTCCACTGTCGTTTGCAGACACATCCGGAGCGTCTCTTCTCGGAAATTCTTCCACTCTCCCTCGGATGGCGGCGCCGGCTGCAACAGGGCCGACAGCGGCGTGTGGCTCCAGACATCGGCGATACCCCCAACCATAACGGGGAGGGTCATGCCGGATAAGGTGACACGACAGGGAAATCCGCCGGCCAGATACTCTTTGCAGTAGTTGAAACCCGCGTGCCGATTGTCCTGGTTCTGCTCAAAGAAGACGCCTTCCGAGCCGATCAACTGTCCGATGCCTGCCCCGTAGGTCCGAACTTGATGCTCCGACATCTCCGACATCGACAGCGTGTTGATCACCAGATCGTAACCCTGACCCGATGCGAGCAGATCCCCGAACAGATAGTTGGGCACAAAACGATAGCCCTGCGTGTCGGTTTGCAGCACCGAGGCATCCGCTCCCTCATAGATCAGGTGCGGTGTCTGGGGAGAGGTCAGTCCCAGATAGAGCGCGGAGAAGAGCAGCGCCTCGGGCAGGTCACAGATGGTATAGGTGGCCTGTGGGAGGCGTTGTTTGAGGCAGTAGGCGAGGGCTCCGTAGCCACCTCCGATTTCGAGGATGCGTATGGGGCGCCCCTGCCGCTCTCGGTATCGCAGCAGGTCGAGGATGCCGGCTTCCATGAGGAGGCTGAGGCGCTCCTGGTAGACGACGGTATCGTGGTTGACGATCACTCCGTCCAGATCCCAGCCGATCTCGCCCAGCATGCGGGGAGGGCGGACGATCATGGCATCCGGCAGAGCGCGCGTCATCTCTTGCCAGCGGCTGACCCAGATGTCCGGCTCTGTTGCCGGCAAGAGCAGAGATCGGAGTGGGTATCCCGAAAAGGCCTGTGTAGAGAAGCGCAGCGTGTTCAGCGTCTGTGCGTTGCCCTCCAGAATGTGCCGATACGCCTCATCGAGCGCGTTGTCCGGAACCTCTTTCCCATGGGCCGCAGGCAGGGAGAACTCCGGATCGAGGCCGCGCTTTTGAATAGTCTTGGAGCGCCGCGCCGTCAGCGCCTGGATCTGGGAAGAGAGGCCACGTGCACGCGCAATCTCCTCATCCGAGAGTCGAGGCTGGTCGCGCAGGCCCACACGCGGGTAGGCGGCCTGCCCTTGAACTCCGGACGCGCCCGCGTTCCCGGCGGGACCTCCGAAGGCTGCCTCGTTGCGCTCGCCAGTCCAGCGCGCTTCGGCAGCGTGTGCGGCGCGCTCAAGCCAGGCGTCAAATGCCGCCTGTGTCGCCCTATCCGGCCCGGCCAGATGCGGAACCGTCACCTGCCGATGCGGTTCGGGGGCAGGGAGCGTGACTTTTTCCCACTGCCCGCCTCGCCATCGCATCGCCCAGAATCCCTCCCAGACGGACACAGCGCCGCAAATCGCCGCGACCGCCTGGGTCACGCCGGGATGGTAACGTTTGTCCGCGCGGGGGTCGAGCACATAATCCAGGTGGAGGCTGTCCTGATGGTGGGCCGGATCCACCTCCTCCAGCGCCAACTCCAGGTCGTCGCCGCAGAGGACGCCGCCCTCCCGTATCAGCCGGACTGCTGCTTCCAGATCCTCCTGGGCGCTCGGATGCGTGTGATCCCCGTCAATGAAGACAATATCGAAGGCCTGGTTCGCAAGCAGTGGCAGAACCTCTTTACTGGCCCCGCGCATCGGGATGACGAGATCGGCATGCCCCGAGGCGGCGATATTGTGCAGGAAGAGCGTGAGGATTTCGCCGCTCTCCAGCGCGGCCTTCATCTCCTGATACACCGAGACCGTACGGCCCAGGATCTCAGGATCGAAATAGGGTTTCCAGGGGTCCATGCAGACCACACGGCCCCGGTCGCCGCAGCAGCGCCGAAGCGCCTCCGCCCAGGTGATCGCCGAGCCACCGGCCCAGGAGCCCACTTCGAGAATACGCAGCGCCCTCTCCGGGTGGAGACGATGTTCCGCCTCGACCAGCATCTGCATATAGTTATGGCGTATGGGCAATCCCTGTTTCGCTCGCAGCACCGGCCCAAAGTAGGGTCTGCCGGTCTCCAGGCAGAAATCATAATAGGCCCTATCCAGAGTATCCAACGCGCATTTCCTCTCCGTCAGGCGCACTTGCGCTCCAGGCGATGCCCGGTCATCTCCCGAACATGGGCGAGGGTCTCCGCGCCGAAGGTCCGCTCCATCATCTCAAGATACTTCGGGCTGGTGTAGAAGGTCTGGAACGCCTGATCCCGGAAGCGGACCACCTCGGCGGCGGAGAGATACCGGGTCGGCAGCGGCTGCGTGTCCACCGAATGCTGGGAGTAGCCGCTCCATTTCGCGGGCAGCGGCAGCTTTTCGCGCACGGCCAGTTCGTGCAGGCCGGAGCCGGGATAGGCCATGGCGCAGTAGAAGTTCGCCATCTCCGGGTTCAGCTCCAGTGCCAGGTCCAGCGTGGCCTGCATGCTCGCCAGGTCGTCGCCCGGCAGCCCGAAGATGAAGTTCGCGCCGACGTGGATGCCGGCCTCGCGCACCTTGCGGATCGTGTCGAAGATGACCTCCTGCGTAAACCGCTTCTCGGCTCCGTCGCGCACCTGCTCGCTGGCCGATTCGACGCCGAAGGCCAGCCAGGTGAACCCGGCGCGCTTCAGCTTGTCCAGCATCCCGTCCCGCACGGTATCCACGCGGGCGTAGGCCCAGATGTTCAGGTCGTAGCCACGGGCGATGATCAGGTCGCAGATGCCCTCGACATGCTTACGGTTCAGCACGAACATCTCATCCGCGAACTTGATGTTGCGCACGCCGTACTGCTGCACGAGCGTGTCGATCTGCGCGATGACGGCTTCGGGGCTCCAGTAGCGATAGCTGTTGGTGCTCTGCTTCAGGCCTAGAACCGCCTCGCCGCTCTTGAAGGGAGACTGGATGCAGCAGAAGTTGCATTTGTAGGGGCAGCCCAGCGTGGTGTAGAGCGCGGCGTAGGGCTGGCGGTTCAGGCCGTCGAAACAGTGCCAGTTGTGGGCGCGGTAGAGCGGCATCGGCAACAGGTCCCAGGCCACTCCCGGCATCTCATGGTCCAGATCCTGCAGCAGCGGCGCGGCGGGGTTGCGCCGCATGTCCTCGCCGCTGCCGTAGAGCAGATCGGGAACCTGGGAGAGATCCGGATGCGTGCCGGACTGCAGCGCCTGGATCAGCGCGGTCAGCGTGACCATCCCCTCGCCGATGCAGACGTAATCTACCGCCTCTTCCTGAAGCGTGCGCTCCGGCAGGGCCGAGACATGGCCGCCCACCATCAGGATCGGTCGGTCCGGATGGCCTTCTTTGATGGCCGCGCAAGTCGCCGAGGCGGCAGGCATGATCTGCGTGGAGGCCGAGGGATTGTGTCCATAGACCACGACCGCCGTCAGGGTCGGGTTCCACTCCTCGATGCGCGCGGCGACCTGCGCAGGCGACATATTCTCGGCATTGGCGTCTATAATGCGCACCGAGAACCCTTTACCGCGCACATACGAGGCGAGCAGGCCGGTCCAGATCGGCGGCTCGATGGCGGCCAATTCCGCGCCCAGAGACTGGTAGATCCCGAAACGGTCGCCGGGGTTTATCAGGACAAGATCTATCGCAGGTGTCGTTGACATCCGTACATTCTCCTATTTTGCGCCCCAGGCCACATGCGTGGTCCTACGTTGGATGTTTTTGGCAGTGTGCCCCCGCACAGGCCGACCTGGCTATTTGATGAGGTTAAGCGACCTTCACTTCCAGGGTGGAGGTGATGGCCTGCATATTGACGAGTACGTCGGTGTTTGTCGGGTCGAGCGCCAGCGCGTGCCCCAGGTGGACGAGCGCCTGCTGCGTAAAGGGGCTCTCTTGCTTCTGTCGGGCGATATACCAGTAGAGCACTGCCAGGTCATTATGGACGGCGGCGTTTCCAGGGGTCAGATCACCGGCAGCATGGAACGCCGCTTCGGCTCCCGACAAGAGATCCATGGCAAACAGGGCTTCGCCCAGGCGCATGTACGCAAAGGCCTGGGAGGCGGCATCCGCCTGCCAGGTACGGACGAGCGCCCGTTGCATCGGAGGGCAGGGGAGAAAGCTGAGGGCCATATCGCGCAAGAGCGTAAAAGCCTGCTGTGCGATACGCGTGCCAAGCCCCTCCACCGGCAAGAGCCGATGCACCCAGGTCAGCGCGACGAGATGAGACAGTACCACGGTAAAGCCGCCCGCCAGGGTTTTCACCTGCTCCATCGTCCGACAAAGCAGCTCATTGGCGGCCTCCCAATTGCCCTGCGCGCTCTCCAGTTGCACTCTGGATAGTGCGATCTGTATGTCGGCAGGCGTATCGCGCAACAGCACTCCCTCCGCCCAACTGGAATAGGACGCAAAGCTCCAGGGGTGTGAAAGCGACGACCGAGACGCGCAATCGAGCAGCGAATAATCCGTGATATTGCCTGTAATGCTATTTGCGTTCATGGAGAGCAGGGCTGTCGGAGTGGAGGACATGCTGCCTTGCGGCAGTGCGGCGTTCAGGCTGTGCCACAGCAGCCGGAAAACGGCCCAGGTCTCCGTGGGCGGCAGATCGAACAGGCCTTCGGCCTCCCCGGTGGGCGCTGCGACAAAATCGCTAAGTTCTCCATGCAGGGGCTGAAAGACGGCGTGTTGTTCCAGCCAATGGAGCGCCGCCAGGTCGTCTATGAAGGCGCGGCATTCCGTCTCCGATGTACCGACAAACCAGGGGGAAGCCTCCGCGCTGCTATTCTCTGTCAGTGCCTGCAGCCACGTCGCATCCACAACCGCCGATGTTCGCGGAACGGCATAGTAGCGCTCCTGCCGACGCACGACCGTGTAACCGCGATACGCCGCGTCTACTACCCGGACGCGGGCCTGGTCGGCGAGGATCTTCTGCTTGAGCGTATTCAGGTCGTGGTCCTGCAAGAGCGCGTCTCGCTCCTCCGGCGTCATAGCTCGGAGGTCCGGTTGGTCCAGGGTATCGGGCAAGGCGTACAACAGACCCCGGTATTTGATGATCCTGTGGTCCGGGCAGTTTGTGTTGACGTTCATCGGCTCGAGCGCAAAGCGCGCTTCGCACGCTTCCGCGCAATCTTCCTCGGCAGGCGTTTCGGACGCTACCTCATAACCGAATGCCGCCAGATCCACGCCGATGAGTTCGCTTATGACGCGATTGCTTGCGGCAAACTGCCCCTGAAAGAGGGCGCGCACCTCCGCCTCGATGGACGGGACCGATGTGGCCGACATCTCCGCACAGACCCGCTCTATGTCCTGCTTGAGCGTTTCGTTGATCGGCATATCGCGGAACGGGTTCGGGTCACGTAAGGCGTTCGGCTCCACGCCGAAGAAATTCAGGAAACGCCGCCGCGCGGTCTCCAGGTCCGATATGCCTGGGTGATGGACTTCGTGGACGTCGATGGAAGCACTGGGTTCGATCCCCAGAAACCGGTAGAGGTCCGCATAGAAGGCCTCCGGCGAATCCCGCAACTCCTCCACCAGCTTGACGCAAACGCGTTCTTTACCGAAGAGCGCCTGGTAATACGCGATGACCTGGCGGTAGCGTAAAAAAACTTCATGCAAGGCAGGAATATCGGCGACCCAGGGCGTCATCAGATATTCCCGAACGGTGCGTGTGCTGCCATGTCGTACCGCGTGCTTGTATTGCGATGCAAGCATAGCGATCTGCTCGCGAATGCAGATCAACACCCGGGCGTGCGGCAGTAGGGCGTGCAGGCGATTGGCGATCTCGATGGTATCGTAGATCCCGGTCAGACGTTCGTGGGAAACGATCGGGATCGTACCAACCGCTCGCGCTTCTGAGAGCAGTTGCGAAAAGGCTCTGTGCGCACGCTCGCCCTCCCAGGGAGTTCCAGGGTGGGGGAGCAATAGGTCCAGAGTGTGATGAAAATTGATACAGGTGAGGGCTTCGTGGACAGTAAACAGGTTCTGCAATGTCTTGCTGGCGCACTTGGAGAAGCCGATATGAATAATCGTGTTCGCCTGCAGGTCCGCATCCAGTTGAAGCTTCATACCAATTCCTTTCGGAGACTCTCACCATCCGGCAGTTCAAGCCCTATGTGTATTGTTGGAACCTGCCCGTACATTTTACAGGGTGCTTTGAATGCCGGCCCTAACGGAGGGGCATGTGCCCTATTCCGTCGGCTCTGTCCTGCGTGTCTACTCCACAACGAGGTAGGAGGTGCGCGCGTTGTAGGGGAAGCGGCGAATGCGATAGCGGTCCAGCCCGAAGACCTCTTTGACCGCCAGGGTCTCACCGGGGCAGGCATGGTCGTTCAGTTCGTCGAAGCCGATGACACTGCCGCGCGTCAGGCGATCCTTGATCGCCTTGAGGCACTCTACGGTCGGCCCATAAATGTCGAGATCGAAGTAGGCCAGCGCCACGATGGTCTCGGGGTTCCGCTCCAGGTATGCCTGGATCTGCACGGTGGCATCGCCCTTCACTACCTCATGCTTCGTGAGGTGCGAGAGCGGGCTCTCCGCCTCCTGAAACTCGAGCACCGACTTCAAATAGCTCTCATACCCGGCGGTGACCGAATACATGCCGGTGCGCATGGCCTCTCCATCCTCGGCGGAGGTGGGCGTCAGCCCCGCGAAGGTATCGAAAGCGACGACCTTCCGCAGCCGGTTGAATGGCTCATAGATCCCCCGCATGGCGCTAAACAGCGACACGTTCTGCCCCCACCGGCAGCCGAACTCCATCACCACGCCCTGCACCTCCAGCGCCTGCCGATAGAGAAAGTCCATGAACAGGATGCGCGAGAGCGTCTGCGGGGTCAGGAACAGGCCCATATTGAGCAGGAGTTCGTTGTCCGGGATGGGGCAGTTGCGGATCAGATTGACGAAGTCGTTGCGGCGGGTCTTCTCGCCAGTATCGCCGAAGGTGACTATGGTAGGAGGTAGTGTCTCGATCATAATTTTTCTTCTCTTTCGTTATGCGGCGAGTTGGAGGGCGCGCTGCGCCGTCCAGAGCTCTTTGCAGGCGGCGTAGACCGCGTCGGCGTCGTACTGCAGGCGGGCGCGCAGCACCTCCCGCTTGAGCCCGCCCAGCGCAAAGGCATCCGGCGGCCCCAGGCGGCGCAGACGCACCGGACATTCGGCTTCGGCGCGCCAGGCGGCGATGGACTGGAACAGCCCGCCGGATGGCACGCTCTCCTCCACGATAAGGAGGGTATCGGCGCGCTCCGCGATGCGGGCCAGCGCCTCCGTATCCAGGGGCTTGACGGTATGGAAGTGATAGGCCAGGGGAGACAGGCCCTCCGCCTGCAGCCGGTCCACGGCCTGCAGCACGCCGGGCGTAATATCTCCTGAACTCACCACCGCCAGACGCTCGCCCTCCCGCAGCAGGCGCGCCCGCCCCAGCACCGCCGGCTCACACGCCTCATAGCTGGCCTCCCCGAACCGCCCCACGCGAATATAAGAGGGACCGGGCAACCGGTACATCTGCGGCAGCAACTGCCGGATCTCATCCGGATCGCCGGGCGTCACGACCGTCATACCGGGCAGCGAGGAGAGGAGCGCGACATCGTCCGGGGCGTGGTGCGTGACGCCGCTGGAGGCATAGGTGTAGCCGCCGCCCGCGCCCACCAGCACCACGGGAAGGCCCGGATAGGCGACGCTTACCCGGATCTGCTCGAACGCCCGCCCGGTCAGGAAGGAGGCGATGGAGTAGCAGGTCGGTCGCCAGCCCTCGAAGGCCAGCCCCGCCGCCGCGCAGATCATCTGCGCCTCCGCCACCCCCACGTTGATATACCGGTCGCCGTAACGCTCCTGGAAGGCGTCGAACACCTGAAAGCCCAGGTCGCCGGTCAGAAAGATCACGCGGGGGTCCTGCCCTGCCATTTCAAAGAGTGTATCTGCAAAGGCTCTGCGCATGGGTTACTCCTTATGTATCGGCCTCGCGCCGAGCTCCTGGAGCGCCTGCTCCACCTCTTCGATGGGCGGGACGCGGTAGTGCCAGACCGTCTGATCCTGCATAAACGAGACCCCTGCGCCTCCGGTCGTCTTCGCGATGATGGCGGAGGGGCGGCCCGGCTCGAAGGGAAAGGCGGCCAGCGCCGCCTGAATGTCGGCCATGTTGTTGCCATTGATCGTGCACGCGGCCCAGCCGAAGGCCCGGAACTTCTCCTCCAGGGAGGTGTAGCCCATGAGCGCATCGCTGCGCCCAACGGCCTGCAGGCCGTTGTTGTCCACGATGGCGAGGACGGAATCGAGTTTGTTCGCCGCCGCGAACATGGCCGCCTCCCACACGCTGCCCTCGTTGCACTCCCCGTCGCTCATCAGCACCACCACGCGCGCCCGGTTGCCCTCCAGCCGCAGCCCGTAGGCCATTCCTGTGCCGATGCCCAGCCCGTGGCCCAGGCTGCCGGAGGAGCACTCCAGAATAGGCAGCGCGTGCTTGCACGGGTGGTTCGGCAGCGGCGAGTCGTCCTGGGCGTAGGTTGCGAGCCACTCCGCTGGGAGGAAGCCCCGGTCCGCCAGGACGCTGTAGAGCGCCGTGCAGGCATGCCCCTTGCTCAGGATGAAGCGGTCGCGGTCGTGGGCTTTCGGAAGGATCGGGTCCACGTTCAGCCAGTAGTTGTAGAGCGCCACGAGGAGGTCCATACAGCTCAGCACGGAGCTAAGGTGACCCTCATGCCCATCGTGGGCCATCTGAATACAGGTGGCGCGCATCTGGCGCGCCTTGCGCTCAAGCCACGCCACCCCCGGCGTTCCGGGGTGTGCCGGCAACTCTGCAATTAGCGTCATGTGTTTCCTCGAAATGAGAATGGACTGTCAAGAAACCAGGCGTACGTCGCTTCCAGCCCCTCTTTCAGGGAGGTGGCGGGCTGCCAGCCCATCGCCCGTAACGGCGTGGTGTCCAGGCGTTTGAGCGGCATCCCATCGGGCCTGGTGGTATCGAACTGAAGTTCGCCCGTATAGCCGACGACCGCGCGTACCGCCTCCGCCAGCTCCGCAATGGAGACCTCTTCCCCACTGCCCAGGTTCAGCGGCGCGGCGTCGCTATAGTTTTGCATGGCGAACAGGCAGGCATCGGCCAGATCGTCCGCGTAGGCGAACTCGCGGCGCGCCTGACCGCTCCCCCAGACCGTCACGTACGCCGCGCCCTCCTGTTTCGCCATGTGCATCTTCCGGATCAGGGCGGACACGACATGCGCGTTGTCGGCGCTGAAGTCGTCGCCCGGCCCGTAGTCGTTGGCGGGAATGACCGTAATGAAATCCACGCCATACTGCTGCCGATAGGCCTGGCAGAGCGCGATCCCCGCCAGCTTTGCCGTGGCATACGCATGGTTGGTAGGTTCCAGCGGGCCGGTCATCAGCATCTCCGGGCGCATCGGCTGCGGGCAGTCGCGCGGGTAGCTGCACGAACTCGCCAGATACAGCAACTTGGTCACGCCGTGCCGGTGTGCGCTGCCGATCACGTTGGTAAACGTGAGCAGGTTGTCGCGCATCAGGTCGGCGGGAAATTGCTGGTTCGCGCCGATCCCGCCGGATCGGCCCGCCGCCAGGAAGAGGTATTGCGGGCGAGCCTCCCCCAGGAACGCCTCCACCTGTTGCGGCTGCATCCAATCCAGCTTGGCCGGTTCACAGATCCGATGGACGAAGCCCTCGCGCTCCAGTCGGCGCTGGATCGCGCCGCCGAGCAGCGTATTCTGCCCTGCCACCCAGATTTTAGCGTTTCGCTCCATCATGCTCCACCCCCCAGCCCATGCAGGAGGTTCAATCTCGCTCCACGCCATTCAGCAGATCACAGAGACAGCGGAGTTTGTCGCGCTCCAGCCCCGGATAGTTGCCGATATAGAAGCCGTAGAAGTGGACATGCTCCACATTCGGGAACTGTGCCAGGTCGAACGCGCCGACATGCTTGCGCACATAGGGCTGCCGCAACTGGTTGCCGCCACCCGACATGCCCCGCCGGAACTCGACGCCGTGGTCACGCAGCGCCTGCATCACCCTCCGGCAGAAGACGTCGTCCGGATACTTCAGGGCCAGGGTGAGGGCGTAGTTGCAGCTCCCCTCCGTCGCAAAGTCGGTGCGGTACTTCTCCGGATCGAGATGGTCGAGGAAGAATTGCAAGTTCTCCACCCGGAGGCGGTTGTTGGCGTCCAGGCGCTTCAGTTGCGCCCGGCCCAGCACGGCGTTGATCTCGGTCGGGCGGACATTGTAGGCCGGAAACGCAAAGATGAAGTCCGGGTTCAGGTCGGGATACTCCGCATAGTAGGACTGCTTCAGCGCCTCCGAGCGGGACTCGCGCACCATGCCGTGCGAGCGGTACATCCGCAGCATCTCGTAGAGTTCGGGATCGTCCGTCGAGATCATGCCGCCCTCGATGGTGCTCATATGGTGCGCATAGTAGAACGAGAAGTTGGACATCAGCCCGAACGTGCCGAGCTTGCGCCCCTCGAATGTCGCGCCGTGCGATTCGCACACATCCTCGATGAGCGGGATGTTCCGCGCCTGCAGCGCCTCCAGTAGGCGGCGGTTCAGGCCGTTATAGCCCAGCACATGGGTCAGGAAGATGGCCCGCGTGTCGGGCGTGAGCTTCGCGAGGACCTGCTCCGTATCCATGCCGAGCGTGTAGGGGTCTATATCCACAAAGATCGGCGTCAGGCCGCACTGCAGCACCGAGGCGATGTCCGAGACCCAGGTGAGCGTCGGGACAATCACCTCGCCGCCGCCGAACTTCTCTTTCAGGGCGCTCATGGTGAGCAGGTTTGCGGACGCGCCGGAGTTCACAAAGATGCTGTGCTTGACCCCAAGCCACTCCGACCACTCCGCCTCGAACGCCTGCACCTGGCGCGCGTGGGTCAGGATCGGATCGCCGCTCAGGAAGTCTATCAGGACGTCCAGGTCGGCGCGAGGGATATTGTTGTGCATCAGCGGCCAGTCCAGGCGCGCCGAACGCTCTAAAATCGCTACGGGCATGTTTTATACCTTAATAGATTACGCAGCCAATTCCCGGAAGGCCTGGATCGGCTGGTTGATACGGTTCTGCTCGACGACCGCGTAATCCGCCTCGGGGTCGAAGTAGATGATCCGGCTGCCCTCCGCCTCGAAGCGGAACGGGACATGGATCAGGGTGTTGAGCGCCGCCTTCACCGCATCCTGCTGGTCGGGCGGGACAAAGAGCAGCATAAACCCGCCGCCGCCCGCGCCCGTCAATTTGCCTCCCAGCGCGCCTGCCTCCCGCGCCTGTCCGTAGATCTCGTCCACATGCGCGTTCGTCACCAGCGTGCTGAGGCTGCGCTTGGTCATCCACGCCTCGTGGAGCAGTTCGCCGAAATCGGTGATGCTGTGGTCGCTTGTGAGCACATTCAGGCTCTCTTCGACCAGCGCCTTCATGATGCGCAACTGCTGCTTCTTATTGTCCAGGTCATGCACATAGCTTCCGGCGACATCCGAGGCCGTGCGCTTGACGCCCGTGTAGAACAGCATAAGGTGGCTCTGCAACTCTCGCATCCGCATGGGGGTCAGCGTGACCGGACGCACGGAGAAGTCGCCATTGGGCTGGAACGTGATGTGGTTCATGCCCCCGAAGGCTGCCGCGATCTGATCCTGCGAACCCACGTTCTCCTGAAGGCGCTCCTGCTCGATCTCGATACTCTGTTCCGCAAGCTGCCGGTTGGTGGGAATATGGCCCTGGAGCGCGTGGATGGCGTTGAGCAGGCCGACGGTGAAGGCGGAGCTGGATCCCATGCCGCTCCGCGCCGGCAAATCGCCGTCGTGATGTATCTCGACGCCCCGCCCCATGTTCAGGTAGCGCAGCACCTCGCGGACTGCCGGGTGGGCGATCTCTTCCACACTTTGGGTCTGCTCCACCTGGGAGTAGACGATCCGATACCGGTGCTCAAAGAAGGGCGGCAGGTAGCGGCAGGTGAGGTAGCAGTACTTATCAATGGTGGTGGCGAGAACGGTTCCGCCATGCTTGCGAAACCAACCGGGATAGTCGGTCCCGCCGCCGAAAAAAGAGATCCGAAACGGAGTGCGGCTGATAATCATGGGCTTCCATGCCTTTGCTAAATATTTTTGAACGGCAGACGCCGCATCATCTCGTAGCCTTTCAGCAACTCGACGATGCCCTCTTCCAGCGTGCGCTTCGCCTCGAAGCCGGCCTTCCGTAGCCGGTCGCTGGAGACGATGTAGTTGCGCTTGTCGGGGTCGCTGCCGATTTCCGACGTGTGAATGTAGAACTTCGGGACGTACTGGCGCACCTTCTGCGCCAGCTCCTCCTTGGAGAGATTCGCGCTGTCCAGTCCGACGTTGTAGACCTGGCCCACCATGCTGCCGGCATGCTCGATACAGTGCAGGAAGCAGTCGGCGACGTCGCGGATATGGACGAAGTTGCGCTTGAAATCCTTCTCGAAGAGGACCAGGTAGCCGTCGGTTACGGCGGCGTAGACGAAGTGGTTCACCAGCAGGTCGAGGCGCATCCGGGGCGACATCCCGAAGACGGTCGCCAGGCGGAGGCTGATGGCGTTCTCGCTGCCCAGCAGTTCGGCTTCGGCCTGGGCCTTGGTCTGCCCATAGAGGGAGATCGGCTCCAGCGGCGTCTCCTCCGTGCAGTAGACC
>DATGIG010000522.1:0-5617 GCA_035295825.1 Chthonomonadaceae bacterium
ATATTGGAAGTGATGGCCTGGCTCACCTCCGAGAGCGTGTGCAGTTGCACCGCATGCCGCTCCAACTGGCGATAGCGGCGCGAACGCTCGATGGCCCCGGCGATCTGGTTGGCGATCCCGGAGAGCAGCCGCACCTGGTTCTTGGTGTACTCGTGGGGGCGCCGGGTGCGGACGTTGATGACGCCGATGATCTCGCCATGGGTGACCAGCGGCACGGAGAGCATGGATTCGTACTCCCGCTCATGCATCGCCGGAAAATCCTTGAACCGGTGGTCCTCCCAGGCGTGGCGTGCGACCTGCACGGGCTTGCGCTCGCGGGCCACCCAGCCGGTAATGCCTTCGCCCAGTTTGAGGCGGATTTTGCCGACCATGCTGGTGAAGCTGGCGTCGGCGGCGCGCAGCACCAGCTCCTCCCGCGTGGTATCGAAGAGATAGATCTGGCAGGAATCGGTGCCGGTGATCTGTACGGCGATGTCCGCCGTGACCTTCATCATCTCCTCATGGTCGAAGGCGAAGCCCGTTGCCTCTCCGACCCGACGCAGGGCATCCGCTTCGTCCCGTTTCTCTTCCAACTCATTGCGCAGCCGCTCGACCGTGCGTCGGGCATCACGCAGTTGCCGGTCACAGGCATCCAACTCCTGTTGAAGCAGGGTGACATCGGGGTCGTCGTTACGGCGGAGCGCGGCGAAGAGGCGGCGCGTGCGCCAGGGGGCGCGTATGCTTGGAATACGATTTTTCATGGTCTACGACTACACGTTGTGCGCGATGATGATGGCCTCGGCGATCTCCCGCATGGACTTGCGCGTATTCATGCTCTGCACCTGGATGCGGCGGAACGCTTCCTGCTCCTTGAGTCCGTATTGATCCATAAGAATGCCCTTGGCGCGGTCCACCGACTTGCGGGTCTCCAGTTTGTCTTCGAGATCGTTGGCCTGCTCCTCGATGCGAAGGAATGCCTCCCAGCGCGCCACCGCGATCTCGATGGTGGGCATCAGGTCGGACTCCTTGAAGGGCTTGACGAGATAGGAGTAGACGCCGGCCTCCTTGGCCCGGTTCACCAGGTCGATCTGGCTGTAGGCGGTCAGCAGCAGGACGGGCGCGATCTTCTCCTCCGTGATGATCTTGGCCGCATCGATGCCGTCCATTTCCGGCATCTTGATGTCGAGGATGGCGACATCGGGTTTGAGGCTTCGGGCCGTCTCGACGGCCTTTGCGCCGTCGCCGACTTCCCCGATGACATCGTAGCCGCAGGATTGCAGCATCTTTTTCAGGTCGAGGCGGATGATGGGTTCATCGTCCGCGATCACAATGCGTAAAGCTTTCTCGCTCACAGGGGTCATACCTTTCCTTGTCCGGTTTTTGGGAATGTGTCGCGAGGGGCGGGTGGCCCTCCACGAACGAGGCTCGCTTCGGCCCGGATAAGGCGCGAATCGAACCGACGGGGAACAACCCCCGTAGCAATGCAACGGAAACCGTTGGGGCGAAAGAGCCGGCAGGGCGGTGAGCGTGCGTACCACAAGGATGACCGGGACAGAGAGAAGTCACGGATAGCAAAGGGAAGTAGGGAGAGGGAACGCGCGTCTGACACGCCGTGGCGGGGCTCTTCGTAAAGCGACGGCCTCTTCCTCGATGCCGCGCGCGTAATGTGCTGGTGGAACGGAATTGCAGGGCTTCTGCTTGACGCTTGCCCACTATCATTATATAATGACTCGGCGCCTTTTGTCAATCCGCCCTTTACCAAAGCGCCATTTCAGGGTTATATCGCCCATGTTCGGGTCTAAATGCCCCCTATCAGGAGTTTGCCTCACCACCATGGAGAACGAGACGCCGGAACACGCACCTATCGAAACAAGCACAACGCCCCCTGCTGCGGCATCCGAGAGCGGCGCTTTCGTCGCACCCGCAGATTCCCACGCAGAGCCACCCGGGAATACCTCTGCACTCGCCCGAAAGGAGGGTCTCTGGGCGCTCGGCATTGGCCTCTTCTATCTGCTGTTCTGGCAGATCGTACCGCGTATCCGCAATGACAGCGTCGTGGTCATTTTGACCACGACGCTGCTCTCCCTGGCGATCACGCTGCTGTTCACGGTGCGCACTGCCCGTGCCCTGCGCTCCCCGCTGGCGCTTGGCGTCTGCCTGACCGTCTCCACAATGCTGGTGCTGCCCTCCGCCCTGCCGACGCTGGTGCATGCTTTTCCCCTGTGGCCGATATGGGGGACGCTGGCGCCCTTCTATCGCAGCTACCGGCAGGCGTATCATGCCGTGCCCGGCCTGGATGGGCTGCTGCTCATCCTGCTGGCGGTCAGTCTGGGCACGCTGGTCTCCCGGCTGGTGCGGGAGTTCAAGATGCTGCTGCCGATGGCCGTCGTATTGGCGCTGGTGGATCTCTATGTGGTCTTCGGAGGCGGGTTGGTGACGCAGGCGCAGAGCGGCAAGTCGCAGGTCGCGCAGGAGGCGATGAAAGCCCTCACCGTGCAGTTGCCGACCGCACAGCCGAAATCCGGGGCGGCGCCGCTCTCCCTGATCGGTTTTGCGGACTTTCTCTTTATCGCCCTCTTCTTCGCCTGTTTCACCCGCTTCGGCATCCCCTCGCGGAACACATTCCTGGTCCTCTGCGGACTGCTGATGGCCTATATGCTGACGGTCTTCCTCACCAACATTTCGCTTCCCGCGCTCGTGCCTATCGCCGTCGTGGTCATTAGCATGAACCTGCGCCGCTTCCGCTACGAACGGAGCGAAGCCTTCGCCCTGCTCTACGCCAGCCTATTCCTGCTCGCCCTCGCCGGGGCGTTCTACTTCCTGAGCCACAAAAGATAATCCACAGATTGACGCAGATTAACGCAGATTAAGAACGACGAGAGCAGAAAGGAGCGATCATCCTATCCATTCGGACAGATTGACTGTTCTCTTCTCTGGTTTGTAATCTGCGTTAATCTGCGTCAATCTGTGGATCGTTCTCCTGTTTTTCTCTGTGTGATCTCTGTGTCTCTGTGCCTCTGTGGTTCAAAATCACCGCGAAGGCGGTCTCGCCGGTTTCGAGCATCTTCGCGAGGTAGGGTCGGCAGAGGCCGCAGCCGCTGCCGCACCGTAAAGCCGCCGTGATCTCGGCGACGGTCCGCCACCCGTTCTCCTGGGCCAGCCGTTTCAGTTCGGCGAAAGTATGGGGGTAGCACAGGCAGGCTCGAACCGGTTTGTCTTCCGACATGGCGTCCTCAATCGCGGGTGAACATCGCATCCGTCACTTGGGTCTGCTTGACAGCTTTGACATGGCCGTCGGCAAACAGGCCGTTGGCCCAGCCCCGTTCCGTGACGATCTGGTTGACCGAATCGACGTCTCTGCGGTTGTCCACGTGGCGAAAATCCATGGTGGGGTCGCCGAACCAATCGCTGGGCGGGTCAATGCCGGGCGTCTCCTGCATCGTGCCGTCGCCGCCATACCAGGGCGCATTGTAGAACCCGGCATCGGAGAACATGAGCTTGTCCGTGGTCGAACTCAGCGCAGCCTGCGACGCCGGATTGATCGGCGGCCAGTTGAACGTGAGGTAGTAGTCGGAGCCGATATAGCCCCAGTTGTAGCCATAGCCGTTGCCGTCGCCGAACTTCGCTTTCCCGCTCCAACTGGGGCAGCGCTGGATCTGGCCGTTCTTCATGTACGGATAGAGCAGGCCCCTGGTTTTATCCCACCCGGTTGCGGTCCGCAGCCCGAACCAGTACTGATAGCAGGTAAAGCCCTGGCAGTCGTTGTACTGGTAGAGGGGGTAGATCTCATCATAGTCCTCCGAGTACATCAACGTGGCGAGGCCGAGCTGGCGCAGGTTGGAGGCGCAACTGGTCTGTCGCGCCTTTTCGCGGGCGCTGGCGAAAACAGGGAAGAGGATGGCGGCGAGGATGGCGATAATGGCGATCACGACGAGCAACTCGATCAGCGTAAACGCGGCCTTCCGGAGCGGGCGCATCTGCCGCGAGGTATCGCGTGACTGAGGGCGACGTGTTAGGTTGGACTTCATTTCTCTGGCGCTCCTTACGCACATAGTGTGCCGGTTGTTCTCCGGCGGTTGGCGAGGGAGCCTCTGCGAACAGGCGTAAAAAAACCATCCGGGGCGGGCGACGATATGTCGCGGCCGTAGAGCGGATGGCGGGTGCTGTGCGCGCATGCGCCGACATGGGTGTAACAGAGCGAAAGAACCGCATGTCGTTGGCATCACCCCCCTTTCTCGCGAAGAGGCTTCGTGATGGATCGCAGGCGGGCATTCGGACTTGGAAAGCGTCACCAATAGGGCGCTTCACCACACCGCAGCGGGACTGTGCCGGAATCGCACCGGACTTCCCCCGTTTCGCAGCCGCGTCACGACACGCGGCCCCTGCGACAAACACGCTATTCGATTGTTGAGGCAGTATAGCCGTTTCCCCGCGAGCCTGTCAAGGGCGCTCTGCCCTTTTTCAACGAAAACCGAAGCGCGGTATAAGCGGTATAATAAGAGAGTAACCAAACTATTCCGCCTCCCATCGCAGGGACGCACTGAGGAGACCCACTTCGATGCGTAAATCCGCACTGGCCATCGTTGGCCTGGCCTTACTGTTCGGCATGCTCCCGAGCGTGTTTGCCGTTCCGCCCAAGAAGATCGATCCGTCCAAAAAACCGGAACCCAGGAAACCGGCGGAGAAGGTCATCACTACCAGGTCCGGATTGCAGTACGTAGATCTCAAAGTGGGGACGGGCGCCTCGCCCAAGCAGGGCCAGACGGTCACCGTCCACTACATCGGCAGGCTTTCCAATGGGACAGTCTTCGACGCCTCCTCCCAGCATATCGACCCGGAGCACCCCAATGGGCAACCGTATTCGTTCCAGATCGGCGTCGGTACGGTCATTCCCGGCTGGGATGAGGGCATCATGACGATGCGGGTGGGCGGCAAGCGCAAACTGATCATTCCGGCCAAACTGGGTTATGGGGAGACAGGCTTCGGCGCGATCCCTCCCAATGCCACCCTGATATTCAAGGTTGAACTCCTCAGCGTCAAGTAAGCGGATCTGACACTTTTTCGCCGGATAGGGGTCAAAAGGGAGTAAGAAGGCGAGCAACCTGTGAACTACGCAACACTTCCGTAAAAAATTCTACATTTTCGTAAAAAACAAGAAACACACATCGCGCCCGCTCTCGTAATGGAAGAGTAGACGAAAATACAGGAGGTCGGTAATCACAACTTACGCCGACCTTCGGCAGGGCTTACAAAGTCATTTCAAGCCTTCAAGTACCGTATGGAGGAGAGAAAATATGCAGACATTGACGTGGAGGCAGCGCGCTTCTCGGGTTCTGGTCATTCCTGTGGTCTTCGGGCTGGGA
This sequence comes from Chthonomonadaceae bacterium, assembly GCA_035295825.1. Taxonomy (GTDB): domain Bacteria; phylum Armatimonadota; class Chthonomonadetes; order Chthonomonadales; family Chthonomonadaceae; genus DATGIG01. Next base: position 5,343 of record DATGIG010000522.1, read on the forward strand.
GTGGCGACCACGCTGGCCCTGCATCACAATGCCAACTCTGCGCCGTCGGGGCCGCCGGTTCAACCGCCCGCGCAGGCGCTGAGCACGGAGGCCGCCTTTGAACAGGTCGCAGATAAACTGCGCCCATCCGTCGTCTTTATCACCAGCAGACAGAGCGTCGGCACGACCAAGATGCGGAGCAGCGCCGACGATGGACAAGACTTCCCTGGATTTCCGGGCGCTCCCGGCGGACGACGGCCCTTTGGGCGGTCGAACCCCTATATGGAAGCGAGCGG
>DATGIG010000523.1:0-14100 GCA_035295825.1 Chthonomonadaceae bacterium
CCGCCGTCGGCTCGGCAATTAAGGTACACTATTATAGACTATGTGCCCAGACTATGCGCCGCCATCGCGACACGGAAAGACAGCCATGCACATCTGCGACATCTTTGCCCGACACCGCACTACCTTCAGTTTTGAATTCACGCCGCCCAAAACCGACGAGGCTGCGGAGGATCTCTACCAGGCGATTGCCGAACTCGAACCGCTGCGCCCCTCGTTCGTCTCCGTCACCTACGGCGCAGGCGGTTCGACGCGCCGCCGCACCTTCGAGCTGGTCGAACGCATCAGAACGCAGACCACCTGCGATCCCATCCCCCACCTGCCTACGGTCTGCCACCAGGAGCCGGAGGTGCGCACCCTGCTGGAGGGCTACGCCGGCATCGGCGCTTCCAATATCCTGGCCCTGAGCGGCGATCCGCCACGGGGGATGGAGAACTACGACCGCTCTCAGGACGCCTTCCGCTACGCCTCCGACCTGGTGCGCTACATCAAGAAGTTCAATGCGGACGGCTCACACCCCGATCCACGGGGCTTCGGCATCGGGGTGGCGGGCTTCCCGGAGGGCCACCCCGCCACGCCCAACCGCCTGATGGAGATGGACTATCTCAAGGCCAAGGTGGACGCGGGCGCGGACTACATCGTCACGCAACTCTTCTTCGATAACCGGGACTTCTACGACTTTCGCGAACGGTGCGAACTGGCGGGCATCAAGGTGCCTATTATCGCAGGCATCATGCCGGTCACTTCAACTAAGGGCTTGATGCGGATGGCGGAGCTTGCGCTGGGGGCGCGGTTCCCCGCCCGCCTGCTGAAGTCCATCGCCCGCTGCGATGGGGATGAGAAGTATGTCCGCAAGGTCGGCGTCCACTGGAGCACCGAGCAGTGCCGCGACCTGCTGGACAATCAGGTGCGCGGCATCCACTTCTACACGCTCAACCGCTCGACCGCCACGCGGGATATCTATGCCAACCTGGGCGTCAAGGATTCGCGCGGCCTGTCCCAGCAGAGCGCCTGATAACGATCCTCTCTCAAGAAAGGGATCTACGCTATTGGCTGACAAACCGCCCAGAGTCGCCCTCCTGTGGCACGGCGACCGCGAGGCCCGCAATACGGCTAACCTGGCGGAGAACCGCCTGCGCGGCGTCGCGGAGGCCCTTCGTGCGGTCGGGGTGGAAGCGGAGCCTGCGGTCTACAACGATGCCTTCGTGGACGAGGTGCTTGCGCAATTGTTGGAAGTGGATGGCGCTCTCGTCTGGGTGAACCCTATTGAGCAGGGATGCGATAGAACCCTGCTCGACGCTCTCCTTCGCCAGGTCGCTGACGCAGGGGTATTTGTCAGCGCGCATCCCGACATCATTCAGAAGATGGGGACAAAAGAGGTCCTGTTTCGGACACGAAACATGAGTTGGGGATCCGATATCTATTTGTATGCGACCGTTCAGGAATTTCGCGAGCAACTGACGCTGCGTCTGAAAGAAGGCAAACCGCGCGTCCTGAAACAGTACCGAGGGAACGGCGGCAATGGGGTGTGGAAGGTGGAACAGCATCCCTCTAACCCGATGCTCGTGCGCGTCCGCCATGCGCTTCGGGGCAGCATCGAGCAAGACGTTCCTCTCGACGCGTTCCTCGACCAGTGCGAAACCTATTTCACGGGGCAGGGACGCCTCATAGACCAGGCCTACCAGGAGCGCCTGCCCGATGGCATGGTGCGCTGTTATCTCGTCGGGACCGAAGTGGTCGGATTCGGGCACCAGAAGATCAATGCGTTGTTCCCCGCCCCGGAGGGAGCAGATCCTGGTGAGGCTCCGCAGCCCGGCCCACGCCTCTACTATCCCCCTACGACCCCGGACTTTCAGGCGATTAAGGCGATGATGGAAGGCGAGTGGCTCGACGCCCTATGTGAAACGCTCGCCATAGCGCCCCGGTCGCTGCCGATCCTCTGGGATGCCGACCTCCTCTATGGCCCGAAGACGGCTTCCGGCGAAGACACCTATGTCTTATGCGAAATCAATGTCAGCTCCGTGTATCCCTTCCCGGAGGAGGCATTAAAGCCATTGGCGCGGGCGACGAAGGAGAGATTATCAACTCACCCTATTTTTCAGGGCTGAAGGTATACTTAAGTAACCCTGGTACCGGAACTCGATAACGATGCCCGATATATTCCGAGATATTTTTCTTGCCTTCGTTCGAGTCCATCTGCTGCACCATGCCGCAGAGGGGCCGATCTATGGCCTGGAGATGATCCAGGAGCTTGCCCGGCACGGCTACGACATGAGCCCTGGTACCCTCTATCCTATACTCCATAGCATGGAAGAGGCAGGATACCTCGCAAGCGAACAACAGACCGTACAGGGCAAAATCCGCAAATACTACTATATCACCGAGGAAGGCCGGAAGGCGCTGATGCTGCTTAGGCCGAAAGTTCGTGAGCTTGTAAACGAGGTGCTTCATGAGGAGACCGTGGATAAGTTTGAACGAACTGATGGAGCGTAGAGCCGTACAGGGTTAGACCATGGAGGGGGATTTGAGGATCTTACGCTTAGTACTGTTCTGCGCGCTGGCAACCGCTGGCCTCCCTGCCGTGGCGCAGGACGCGCCGCGCAAGTTGACACTGGAAGAGGCCATGCGGACCGCGCTGAAGCAGAGCCCGGCCCTCCAGCAGACCACACACCAGGCGGCGGCGGCAGGCGCGCGTGTCCGGCAGGCGCAGGCGGGGTTTCTGCCCACGCTCTCGGTGCAGAGTTCCGCCACCGATGGGCCTCTCGGCGCGCCTCCGCTCGGCCTGCAAGGGCTGGCCGGCGACCCGCTCAAAAAGCACTATGGGACCAGCCTGAACCTGATCCAGTCCCTCTACGATTTTGGCCGCACCCAGCACCTCGTGGCGGCGCGGCAGAGCCTCTTACAGGCGGCGGAAGAGGATATCCAGACCCGCAAGGCGCTGGTGCTGCTTGAGACCCAGCAGGCCTATCTCAACGTCCTGCGCACCCAGCAGTTAGCCAATCTGCAACAGGACAACCTGAAGCAGCGGGAGGCGACCGTGGAGCAGGCGAAACTATTTGCCGGCAAGGGGCTGAAGGCGGAGGTGGATGTGCAGTTGGCCCTCGCCGACGCTTCCGACGCGCGGGTCACCGTCATCGCCGCGCAGAACGATATCCGCTTCGCCTTCGCAGAGTTGAACAGCGTCATGGGAGAGACGAAGCTGACGGAGTATCTGCTGGACAACCCGATAAAACCTGAATTTTATTTAAAAGTACCGAAGATCGAGACCCTGATAAAAGACGCCCTCGCCCAGCGCCCCGAACTCCGGAGCCTGACGCTCCAGCGGGCGGCGGCGGACCAGTCGGTCCAGGCGGCGCGCAGCGAATTGCTGCCCCATCTGGACGCGGTCGCCAGCTTCGGCGCACTCACCCCCAGCAGCGCCATCCCGCACGACCGCGACTATGCCGTCGGCGTCGCCGTGACGATCCCGCTCTATACCGGCGGTGCGGTCGAGGGGCGTATCACCGAGGAGAAGCAGAAGCGGGAGGCGCTGATCGCACAGCGGAACGAGTTGGAAGAGGCCATCAAACTCCAGGTAACGCACGCCTGGCTGGATGTGCAGACACGGGCGGTGCAGGTCCAGGCCGCCCGGGAGCAGGTCACTGCTGCAACCGATTCCCGACAACTGGCGAGCGAACGGTATCGGCTGCAGCTCAACACCATCGTCGAACTCACCGCCGCCGAGGCCATCTTTACCAGGGCGCAGACCCAGCTTATCAATGCCCAGTACGATTTGGATCTGGCTGGCCTCGCACTGGAATGGTCCGTTGGGTTGACCAACTTCCACTATGATAGTCACACCCCGTATGGGCCGTAGCCGCCATCACAATGGCCGGAGGAGTGTTCCATGTTTCTCGTCACTGCTGCGCTGCGGAAGCCCATCACTGTCCTGGTGGCGCTGATCGCCCTGGTTCTGGGGGGCGGATTGGCGCTGCAGCAGATGCCGCGCGATATCTTTCCTACCCTGAACCTGCCGGTCATCTACGTGGCCCAGCCCTACGGCGGTGTGGACCCGGCGCAGATGGAGGGCTTCCTTACCTATTATTATGAGTACCACTTCCTCTACATCACGGGTATCGAGCACGTCGAATCGAAGTCCATTCAGGGAATCGCCCAGATCAAGCTCCAGTTCCACCCCGGCACCGACATGACCCAGGCGATGGCGGAGACCATCTCCTATGTGAACCGGGCCAGGGCCTTTATGCCGCCGGGTACGGTGCCGCCCTTTGTGATGCGCTTCGATTCGGGCAGCGTGCCGGTGGGGGATCTGGTCTTCTCCAGCGACACGCGCACGGTGGGCGAGATTCAGGACGCGGCCTTAAACCGCGTCCGCCCGCTCTTCGCCACCCTGCCCGGCGTCTCCGCGCCACCCCCATTCGGCGGGAACGCCCGCACCATCGTCATCAAGGCCGACCCGGAGCGGCTGCGGGCCTACGATATGGCGCCGGACGAGATCGTCTCCGCCATCAGCGCCGCCAACGTCATCGTCCCCTCCGGCAACGTACGCATCGGCGACTCGATGCCCATCGTGTCCACCAACGCGACCGTCACCAATATCAAAGACCTGGAGAGCGTGCCGATCCGCACGGGAGCCACACAGACGGTCTTTGTGCGCGACATCGGCACGGTGGAGGATAGTTCGGATATTCCCACCGGATATGCGCTCGTCAATGGGCGACGGACCGTCTATATCCCGGTCACCAAGCGGGCGGACGCCTCGACCCTCTCCGTCGTCAGCCTGGTGCGCGCCAACCTGCCGAAGTTTCAGAGCGCGCTGCCGGACGACGTAAAGGTGAGCTATGAGTTCGACCAGTCGCCCAATGTGACGCGCGCCATGAATGGGCTGATCCTGGAGGGACTGCTGGGCGCGGCCCTGACCGGGCTGATGGTGCTGCTCTTTCTGCGCGACTGGCGCAGCGCCCTGATCGTCGTGATCAACATCCCGCTCTCGCTGCTGGGAGCGCTGGTGGCCCTCCGCCTCACCGGGCAGACCGTTAATATCATGACACTGGGCGGGCTGGCGCTGGCCGTCGGAATTTTAGTAGATGAAGCGACGGTGACGGTGGAGAACATCCACGCCCACCTGGCGCGGGGGAAGACGCTGGCCCGCTCGGCCCTGGATGCGAGCGGGGAGACCGCTCTGCCCCGCTTCCTGGCGATGCTCTGTATCCTGGCCGTCTTCGCCCCTGCCTTCCTGATGGTCGGGGCCTTGCGCTCCCTGTTTGTGCCCCTGGCGCTGGCCGTCGGCTTTGCGATGGTCTGCTCCTATCTGCTCTCCAGCACCTTTGTGCCGGTGCTCTCCATCTGGCTGATGCGCGCGCATGCCGGCGCGGGCCGGGAGTCGGGCTTCACGGCGTTTCAGACGCGCTATGGGCAGTTTGTCCGCAGCCTGGTGCGGCGGCGGGGCCTGCTCACGCTGGCCTATCTGGCCCTCTGCGCGCTGCTCATCCTGCTGCCGGGGAGCCGGTTGGGGACCGAGATCTTCCCCAGGGTGGACGCGGGGCAGTTGCAACTCCGCCTGCATGCTCCCACCGGCTCCCGCATCGAGCATACCGAGGCCATCGCCCTGAAGACGCTGGAGACGATCCAGGACGAGGTGGGCGCGAACAACGTGGAAATCACCCTGGGCTTTGTCGGCGTCCAGGGGTCCAGCTATCCCATCAATACCATCCACCTCTGGACGGGTGGGCCGGAGGAGGCGGTACTGCAGGTCCAGTTGAAGCATGGCGCGCCCGTTCGGATCGAGGCCCTGCAGGAGCGGCTGCGCAAACGGCTCACCGCGCAGATGCCCGACGTCCGCTTCTCCTTCGAGCCGAGCGACATCGTGAGCCGCATCATGAGCTTCGGCTCCCCCACGCCGGTGGAGATCGCGGTCAGCGGCCCGACCCTGGCCGCCAACCGCGCCTATGCCGAGAAAGTGCGCGACGCCCTCACCGCCATCCCCTCGCTCCGCGACATCCAGTTCCAACAGGCGCTCGACTATCCGGCGATCCAGGTGACGATTGACCGCGAGCGGGCCGGAGTGATGGGCCTCACCACCTCCGATGTGGCCCGGTCCGCCGTCACCGCAACCTCCTCCAGCCGCTTTGTGACGCCCAACTACTGGGCGGACCCCAACAGCGGCATCGCCTACCAGGTCCAGGTCCAGATCCCCACGCAGATCATGAACTCGATGGAGGAGGTGCGCAACATCCCCGTGGCCGGCAAATCCGGCCAGGCGCAGCGCCTCCGGGATGTCGCCGCCGTGACGTCCGGGCAGGTGGTGGGGGAGTACGACCGCTACAATATGCAGCGGATGGTGACGATCACGGCGAACGTGGTGAACGAAGACCTCGGCTCCGTCTCCCGGCGGATCTCGGAGGCGCTGCAGCGGGTGGGCGCGCCCCCCGCGAAAGTCTCCGTTGCGGTGCGGGGGCAGATCGCACCCATGCAGGAGATGCTGGACGGCCTGCGCATCGGCTTCCTGGTGGCGGTCGTGGTCATCTTCCTGCTGCTGGCGGCGAACTTCCAGTCGCTGCGCCTGGCGTTTGTGGTCGTCTCCACCGTGCCGGCGGTCGTCGCCGGGGTGGTATTGGCGCTCTGGCTCACCGGCACGACGCTGAATATCCAGTCGTTCATGGGAGCGATCATGGCGATTGGCGTCGCTGTGGCGAACGCGATCCTGCTGGTGACCTTTGCGGAGCGGGCTCGAATCGCGGGAGCGACGGCGGAGGCGGCGGGCGTGGAGGGCGCGTACAGCCGCCTCCGCCCGATCCTGATGACGAGCCTGGCGATGATTGCGGGCATGATTCCGATGGCGTTGGCGCTGGGAGAGAGCGGCGAGCAGACCGCGCCCCTGGGCCGTGCGGTCATCGGCGGGCTGGCGGCGGCGACGCTGGCCACGCTGCTGGTGCTGCCTGCGTTCTTTGCGATGGCGCAGGGGCGTGTCAGCGGGCGCTCCGCCTCGCTCGATCCGACCGATACGGAGAGCGCGCACTTTGTGCCGCCGGTACAGGGCGGCATTCCGGTCGCGCCTCCTCCGACTACCGAATGAGGCAAAGAAAGGAACCCATCCATGCAACGCACACGGATGTTTCTCATAGCCCTGACGCTCTTGGCGCTGGGCGGGGCGATCCTGCTCTATCGGGCGCAACAGCCGCTCCTTCCCGCTGCCTCCGCCGACGCGCCCGCGCCTCCGGTTGCCGTACAGACGACCCATTCGGCCAGGCGCGATGTGGCGCGCGTCATGCTCCTGCCGGGCGATATCGCCCCGCTGTATGAGGTGACGCTCTACGCCAAGGTGGCTGGCTACCTGGACCGTATTCCTGTGGATAAGGGAGACCGGGTGCAGGAGGGCCAACTACTGGCCGCCCTGCGCGCTCCGGAGCTGGATGCGGACCGCGATCAGGCGCAGCAGGCGTACCGGTCGGCGCTGGCCTCGGCGGAGGGGAGCGAAGCCGTACAGCAGCGGAGCCGCGAGGAGGAGAAGCGAGCGCAGATCGTACTGGAGAAAGCGCAGGCCGACTATGCGCAGGCGCCCGCCACGGTGCGTAAGGCGAAGGCGCAACTCCAGCAGGCGCAGAACGCACTCCAGAAGACGAAGGCCCAACAGGCGCAGGCCGACGCGACACTGGCTGAGGACCAGGCCCAGGTGCGCAAGGCGGAAGCCGACCGGGACACCGCCCTGGCAGAGCAGCATCTGGCGGAGCAGACCTTTGCGCGCTATCAGGGCATCTACACCACGGATAAGCGCCTTATCGCCAGGCAGGAGGTGGACGAGCAGGAGAGCCGGGCGCGGGCGGCGGAGAGCCGTACTGCGGCGGCGCAGAACCAGGTGGAGGCAGCGCAGCAGCGGGTCAAATCGGCGCAGGCGCAGGCGCAGGCCGCCGCCAGCCAGATCGCGGAGGCGGAGGGGGCGGTCCTCGCCGCAGAGGAGCAGGTCCATATCGCCGAGGCGCAGCAGGCATCGGCGCAGAAGCAGGTGGACCTCGCAACGCAGGAGGTCGGGATCAGCAAGCAGCAGCAGCAGGTCGCGCAGGCCAAGACCGAGGAGACGCGCTATACGGCCCAGGCCGGGAAGAGCGCGGCGGGCCGGCTGGCGACGGTCGCGGACTATACCCACATTCGCGCTCCCTTCTCCGGCGTTATCACGCGCCGGATGGTGGACCCCGGCGCTTTTATTCAGGCAGCCTCAACCACGCAGAGCGCCGCGGCCATCGTGACGCTGGCGAATATGGACACGCTGCGGGTCTACCTGTATATCCCCGAAACGGAGGCGCGCTTTGTTAAGCCGGGCAGCGCCCTGACCCTCACCTCGCCGGCGCTGGGCAAGGAGATCCTGCCGGGCCGCGTGACCCGCGTCGCCTCCGCGCTGGATGCCAAGACCCGCACCATGCTGGCGGAGGCGGACATTCCCAATCGGGCCGGAAAGCTGATGCCCGGAGCGTCCGCCTCGGCGAAACTGACGCTGGAGACCCACGCCAACGTGCTGAGCGTACCCAGCGGCGCGGTCGTCACGGAGAAGTCGGGCAAATCAGTCTTTGTCGTCGAGGGCGGCAAGGCCAAAAAGGTCCCGATCACGCCCGGGTTCGACGATGGCGCGAATACGGAGATCATGCAGGGCCTGGAGGAAGGCCAGGAGATCGTGGTGGTCGGCAAGGAGGCGCTGACGCCCGGAGCAGCGGTAAATGCCTCGCCATGGACGCCGGGCAAGGCAAAGTAGCAAGCAAGAGGAAAATCTTGCCCTATAGCAGCGTGGATGACAAAATCGGGGCGGCACATCTAATCGGATTCCGGTTCCTTCACCGGCCAGCGCCAATCACGCTTCAGAAACGTCTTGTTGAGCCAGCGTGTAAGGTCATCCACATAGGTGTGCATGATCGGGATGTCAAATAGGCTCAGGATCGTGCCGATGAGTAACCCGCCCACGACTGCGGTCGCGAGAGGCTGATAGGCGTCCAATCCGGTCTTCGGAGCGAGTGCCACCGGCAACATGGTGACAAGCGTAATTCCCGCCGTCATCAGGATCGGGCGGAGACGTTGAGGGCAGGCGGTCGCGATGGCTTCGTCGCGCGGAATGCCCAGGTCGCGGTACTTCATAATCATGTCTATGAGCAGTACTGCCGTCGTAATGTCCATTCCGGTCAAAACGATAATGCCCAGCAACGAGACGGTCGAGAAGGATTGATGTGCCAGCCAGAGCGCCGTGAAGACGCCCGCCAGCTCCAGAGGCAGGGAGGCGATCATCTGCAGTGGCTGCAAGAACCCCCGGAACTGCACTACGAGGACCAGGTACATCAGCACGAGAGCGATTGCCAGCCCCGACATCATACGGCGGAAAGAGGTCATCATCTCCTTCATGTCACCCAGGACTTCCATACCATAACCGGGTGGGAAGTTCACCGGCTGAACGCCCAGCTTCGGATTTCCCTGATAGGCATTGGCAACCAGGTTCATCACGACATCCATCGAGGGCAGGTTGCCGATACGATAGTAGCCAGTGACGCCCATGACACGCTTGAGACCGTCGTGTTCGATGACCGTGGGAACGACATTATGCTCTAGGGTCGCGACGGACTTGAGCATTATTTGACTGCCGTCCGGGGTCGTCAGGTACAGGTTTTCCAGATCCTGCCCATTGAGCCGATCCTTTTCCTCATAGCGCACCTGAATCGTGTCCTGCCGTAGGTTGGGCAGGCGGTAGAACTCATTGGTCAGGCCGCCGCTCAGGGCGTAATATGACTGCTCGGAGATACTTTCCGGCGTCAGCCCCACCTCCTGCGCGCGCTGTGGGTCTACTTTGATCTGATATTCCGGCAGATCCATCGTCCCCGTCGTCGCGGGCTGAAAAATCTCAGGCATCTTCTTCGCAATGGAGAGCGTTTCGCGGCCCAGCCGGTCCAGTTCGCTCAGGTCGGGGCCATAGATGTCTACACGGATCGGCGCATCGGCGGTCGCCATGACATCGCTGCCCATCTCCTTGATCTGTAAGCGCCGGATGCCGGGAATGGTCGCCAGCGCCTCCTTCTGAACTGCATCCATTACCTGCCAGATGGTGCGCTTGCGCGTGTCCTTATCGCTGAACGTCAGCATCAGAGATGCGCCGTTTACCTGCGGCATGGCATAGCCGGTGTAGTAAGGGCTATAGCTTTCGAACATGCTCTCCGCCCCGATCTCGATACTGGCCTTCTCCAACTCCGGGTACTTCGCCAGGATCCGTTCCAAATGCCCTACCGCGCGCTCCGTTTCGGCGTAGGAGGTTCCCGGAGCCATCTCCAGGAAGCCGTTCGCCTGTCCCACGTCCGCGAGAGGCATCATCTCCGAGCCGATGAAGTAGTAGAATGTAAGGCCGATGATCAGTGTCGCCAGCACACGGGCGAAGTTGGCGAAGCGGTGTTGGAGCATCCAGCGAATGATACGCCCATATCCCTGCTCAAAACGATCCAGGCCGCGCTGGAACGGATCCAGCAGAAAGTAGAGCCCGCGCAGAACCGGGCGTTGGCGGTCGGCTTCGCGGGCGCTTTCGGGGCGGAGCAGGTTGGCGCAGAGCAGCGCCGTCAGGGTGAAGGAGACCAGCATGGAAGCCAGCAGGCCGAAAATAAGCGGCCACACCAACTCCTTGAACATAAGCTGCGTGATGCCTCCGGAGAACAAAAGCGGAGAGAGAGCGATAACGATCATCAACGTCGAGGCGATGACCGCCACGCGCACCTCGGCAATGCCGTCTATCGTCGCCGTTTTCGCATCCTTGCCCATGCGGATATGCCGCTCGACGGCATGGATGTCAATGATGCTGTCATCCACAAGCCGCCCGATAGAGAGCAAGAGACCGATGAGCGTGCCGCTGTTGAACGTCATGTGGAAGGGAACCATGAGGAGGACGGCAATCGCCAGGGAGGTTGGCAACGTCACCATTGCAATCAGTGTGCCGCGCCACTCTCCCAGAAAGAACAGGACGGCGATCCCGGTCAGCACAATGGCAATCGCCAGCTCTTCCCAGACGTTGTGAAAAAGGATGTTCACAAAATGCGCATTATCGTATGCCACATCGAAGTGGAGGCCGGGGTTCTCCTCTTCCAGGTGTTTCACGACCTTCATAATGGCAGGGACGACCTGCGCGGAACTCACTCCGGGGTCCTGGATGACAGACACCTCGGTGGAGGGAAGGACTTCCGCCGCCATGCCGGGATCGTGCTTGAAGTAGTGGTAGCCGCTGCGCCGTTCAAAATGCGCGTCCACCACATGCGCCACATCGCGCACATAGACGACGCGCGGAGAGCGGGAGTTGGCGTTTGCACCCGACGTCCCGGCAGTGACAGGAGATGCGGAGGGTTCTGCTCCGGAACCGCCTAGAGCGCCTCCCATGCCGCTGCCTCCGGACGACGTGCCTCCTCCTGCACCTATGGCCCCGTTGGAAACGCTGGTGATAGGATAACCCAAGACATCTTCGGCGCTGCGAGCGCGGGTATCCACGCGCACAATACCCTCCCGCGAACCGTTCGTGAGCGTTCCCGCAGGACGGCTCACATTGGAGCGATCAATCGCGTTCTTTACGTCCAGGATCGAGAGTTTGTAAGCCGCCAGTTTGTTTCGATCTACCACCACCTGCATCTGCCGCCGATACCCGCCGAAAGGCACGACGGAATAGACGCTCTCCACCTCTTTCAGCCGATTGATCACCGTGTTATCCGCAAACTCGCGCACCCGCACGGCGTCCCATCCTTTTTCGGGATCGCCACGTAAGCTTAAGGTGAGCACAGGCAGGTTGAGAGGATCAATCGGCACAACCCAGGAGGGCTTCATGTTGGCTCCGGTCACGGGTAGATTGGACTGCGTAACGTTCATCAGCGCCTGCACATTGACCAGCGCCTTCTGGATGTCCGTGCCATAGGGAAACTCCAGCGTGACGATGGAGAAGCCGCTCTGCGAGGTGGAGCGGATATAGCGCAACCCCTGAATGTTGACCATCTGTTGCTCGATGGGGTTGCTGACGTAGAGTTCCATCTCCTGCGCCGACAGGCCGGGCATCATGGTCACGATACCGATCATGGGGCTTTCCACGTAGGGCGCGAACCGGCGCGGCATCGTCTGGCTGACCGTCATCCATGCCAGTCCGACCATCGCGACATAAAAAGCGATGACGGCATACGGATGCTCTATGCTCCACTTGTGGATCATGTGGAGCGCGTTCAGGCGGTGCGTGAAAGGCCCCGAAGGAGACGCGCTATTTCCGCTCTGTTGTTTCATCGCGTGCCTCCTGTTTGAATCAGGTTTACCATATCGCCGTTTTTGAGATAATCCTGCCCTGCCGTGACGACTTTCTGCCCGGCTTCCAGACCGGAGAGGATTTCGGTGTTCTCCGCATCGCTCATGCCGGTCTTCACTGTCACCTCGCGGACGATATACTGGTTTTCCTGTCCGGGAACGGGGTCGGCGTCCCAGACGGTTGCTGTGGATTGCATTGAAACCGCGTTCCCGGAGGGGACCATATGGTACCGAATGGCGCGCGTGGGAATATGCAGCGTGTTCTCGCCGCGCCCGGTCGAGAGATCCATTGTCACGTACTGGCCGGGCAGAAAACGGTTGTCCCCGTTATTCACCACCGCCTCGACAATGCCTGTGCGAGCCGTGGGATCAATCGAGGGCGCAATCGAGGTAATGCGTGCTATCAGCGGATTGCTGCTGTCATTGCGCATGTTGACCCAGACGCGGCTGCCCAACCGTACCTTCTGCAAGTCCGTCTCAGTCACAGTGGCTTGCAGGCGAATAGGCGAAATCCGGGCTATCTTGAGAAGGGTCTGTCCGGGATTGACCAGCACGCCGGGACTGATGATCCGCTGTGTAATCACGCCGTCTGTCTCAGATCGGATTTCACTATAGCCCTGGGTTGCGACCGCGCTTCCCAGCATTCCCCGGGCCTGCTGCACAGCCGCTTCTGCCTGTACGATCTTCTGACGCGCTGAATCTGTCGCCGCTTGCGCCGAGCGCACGTGCGCTTCATGCACGCCCAACTCAGCCTGCGCCTGTTGTAATTTCGCCTTTGCCGAGGCAATCATGGCATCGGCCTTTTGTACCTCGGCCTGCGCGGCGCGTATTTGTGCCTGGGTCTGGGTGATGCGCGCTTGCGCTTGACGCACCTTTGCATCCGCATTTTGCGCCTGCGCCTTCTCCCGCTGATACTCCTCCTGGGTCACGGCCCCGGCTTTCAAGAGCGAGGTTTCCCGGACGATTTCCTCCTGCCAGTACTGCTGATCCGCCTGCTCCGCCTGCAACTGTGCGTCTGCATCAGCGGCCATGCTCTGCACCGCGTCCTGATTTGCCAGTGCGTTTGCGCGCTCCTGATCTGCTGCGCTGACATCGGCGCGAGCGGCCTCTATCGCTCCCTGTTTCATGCCCACTTCGGCGTGTGCCTCGTTCACCATTGCCAGTACCTGCTGATAGTCCTTTTCGGCGACCCCCACACCCTCTTGTGCTACGGCCACCTGTCCTTTTTGCGCTGTCACCTGCGGGGCCGACTGACTGGTATCCAGCCGAACCAGCAGTTGTCCTCGCTTTATCCGGTCGCCCGCATAGAAGGGCATCCAGGTGATGACGCCCGTTACACGTGGGGTGATCTCCTGCTCGGTATACCCGACCGCTTGCCCCGTATAGCGCACGGTGCTCTCCATGCTGCCGCTCTCGACCGGCGCCAGTTCGACGGGCGCGGTTCCGACCGGAGCAGGCAGGTTCATCTCCATTCCCTGTGCCTCGATGGGCGTCCAGGCTCCGGGGCGGCGGAAGTGATTGACCGTGTACACGGCTCCCCAGAGGATGAGCCCCAACATGAGAAGCCCGCCCATGACAGAGCGATTGGCGATCCCCCGGACAGAAAGAGGCTGTCCAGTCTGCCGCATCCGAACAAATACGAATATCAGCAACGCAGCGACGCTCAGCGCAATCAGCCAGGGCCAGAGCGCCGCAAACGAGAAACCTCCGCCGCTCGTTGTCGCGGAACCTGTGGTCGGAGCCACGTTCTGCCCGGTGGAAAGCGCGATCTTCGCCGTCGCCGAACCGAGCGGCCCATCCACCTTGAGCGTGTCTTCGTAT
>DATGIG010000524.1:0-5243 GCA_035295825.1 Chthonomonadaceae bacterium
TCTTCTCACTGACCTCCGCTTTACCAACATGCTATTTTCCCCCTCGCCTTTCGGCTAAAGGTTGGTTGGTTGACTTGAGTACATTCTTCCGAGTAGCTCCCTGACTGAGCCAGGAATGCTACACCGGGTGTCATGGCGCACTTTGAGACGGAATGGATCGTGAGACATTGGCCTAAAATCGAAGAGCGAGCGAAAGGACTGAAACCCGGTGCTTGTATCCGCCCATCGGACAACGCAAAGTTTCAGCCCCTAAATATTTAGCCCCTCGTGAGAAAGGCATGCAGCAAATAGAAGGGGCTATCTCGGCGTAAATCCGCCCTCGTCGCGGGTACCCTGCGAGGGAGGGATCCGGAGCGTCCGGATTATGCTCCCGATTCTTTGAGAAGCCCTTGCAGGTCGAGCGAACGCGTATACATCGCAAGTTGGCCGTCCGCCGTGTGCGGCCATGCCTCTCGTGGCCGGTCCCAGGTCAACTCCAGGCCGTTTCCATCCGGGTCGCTCAGGTAGAGGGCTTCGCTCACTCCATGGTCGCTCGCGCCCTGGAGCGGGATGTCTGCAGCGATCAGCCGGCGCAAGGCATCGGCCAGAGCGGCGCGGGTCGGATAGAGAATAGCCACATGGAATAGCCCCGTTGTGCCCGGCGGAGGGGGTGAACCGCCCCGGCTCTCCCAGGTGTTCAGCCCAATATGGTGATGGTAACCTCCGGCAGAGAGGAAAGCCGCCTCCGAGCCGTATCGTTGCATCAATTCAAACCCCAGCACCCCACAGTAGAAATCCAGCGCCCGCTGGAGATCCGCTACTTTGAGATGAATATGCCCGATGCGCGTGCCGGGATCTACCGGGCGCTCTGTAGTCGTCCCGGTGTTCTTCTCCTTCATGTCTACCTCCTCTCCTCTTCCCTCAGATTCCAGCTATGCTTTTCATACCACGCCGCAAACTCCTGGCTCACACCGCCTTGCCCATCCCACATCATCGGAGCATCAGGGTAGACCTGAGCGACGCTGTTCCAAAGCCAGGGGTCGGTCCGATTTTTGCGGAGCGCATAATCTATCCAGAGGTGCAAGCGGCTGTTGTCCTGGAACGCCTCTCGCAGTGTGTAGATAAGTCCGATCCGTTCATAAGGATCACTCTCCCGATCAATGGCGGCAAGCAGTGCGCGATGTGCGGGAGGGCCGATCCTGGCCAATACGGGCGGCAGCAGGCAGGTTCCGCGGGCAAATACCCTATGTCCGCTGACCCGGCTGAGAATAGGTCCGATGGCTCGCGCTCCCATCGCGGCTAAGCGGTCGTCCGGCCAGTCCGAACAGGGATCTCCCGCTTCCCGACACGCTTCGATGGTATCGATATAGTACCATGGCGCGATTTGCTGCCATGCCAGCCAGGCAGCCATGCCCCCGAAGCCAAGCGTAAGCACCCAGGAGATGCTCCCCTGGAAGGCGCGGCTACGGTCACGAAGGAGCGTTTTTCGCACGCTCCTGGCAACGATAAACCCGATAAGGATGCCGATAAGCGCAACCCCGATAAGATAGCAATCTTCCGGTAGTGTCTCCATTGTCTCTATGATCCAGGTGTTCCTTGAGCATTCGGCCATAGGATCGGCCCGCAAACTTTGGAAAAACCTACTCTCTCATTGTGACGTAATCAACGTAAGAACCTGCAGGCGACGTGATATCCAGTGGGGAATCGCCAGGAAGGAAACCATGCTTCGTAAAGGATTTGTTGAAATTCAGATCGAGATGCTCGGCACGATGCTTGCCAAAATCCTCTTCCCTAAGAGCCATGCCGACTATGCCGCCGCTTCACTGGCCATTCGCCAGGCCAGTCAGCACGAGACGGGACTGGATATTTTCGTGCTCGCCTCCCTGACGGACGATTCGCTCCGCGCGCAGTTCACCGGCAGTTCCGGTCTGGATGCGGGATCGTGCCTTGTGATCGGCTGCCTGATGCAAGAGCAGGCCGACATTTGCAGATTGCAGGGGCAGCCGGAGCGGGAGGCGATCCTGGAGCGGAAAGCGCTGTTCCTGCTCCTGACCGCCATGCTGCATGAGGCGCGCTTCCACACCCCCGAATATAAGGAGCGGATCGAGTCCCTGCTCTCGCATGTAGCCTACCAGGAGCTTGCCGCTTCGGAGCAGCATCTCCTATTTCGTTATCATGAATTGCAGGGGAACTATGCCAGGGCGGAGGATGTCCTCTTTGCCCTGCGGGAGAACGCCTATCCACGATGGGACGAGGAGGCACACGCATTCTACAGGCATCTGCTCGCCTGTCCCGACGAGGCGCTGATCGCAGGCGGCCTTACCCGCGAGGAAGTCATCGAAACTATGGCAGAACTGGAGGATTAATGTGTTATCCTCTGGGACGGTCAGGACTTGAGGTTGGAAGCGTTTACGCTACCTGGCTGCGACAGGTTCGCTGGCGGGCGTGGAGAGATACTGTCTTACCTCCTCTTCCATCTTTTTGACTTCTGACAGATAACCACTGGCGACAAACGGAAACTCTTCCGGTGTCGCTGTCACACGTAATTGAGCCAATAGGCGCTGAAAACGCAGGATACGCTCCTGGGTCGCCTCCAACTCCTGGTCGTTATGTATCATCGGATTACCTCCACGATGCCGCGCAAAGTTTGGTCTCGTTCAGTATAACATATCCACTTGAGCGGCTTTGGTATCGGCGGAGGATTTTAGGTAGCCGTGGGGAATGGTAATGCAGCAGAGGAGCAGACCATGAGCGAGAAGAACCCACCAAAGAGGTTGGTGAGCAAGGGGCAGTATGTTTGGGTGATGGGGAAGAAGGCGGGACTGTACTCCCTGAGTGGCCTCGCCTTTGTCTTGGGATTACTCGGTTTCGGGACAGCAGTCTTTCGATTTACTCTCCTACTGGCTCATGGATTCGGAAAGGCCGTCATTTTTCAACTTTCTGACCTCATTTACCTAATCCCCATTTTGGGTTCCGCCGCCCTTTACCTGTCGAGCAAACTCCTTATCAAGAAGGCCAACGCCGTCGAACAAGTTGACCCCATAACGGACCGCACCGCTTACCTTCTGCCTCTTGAGGAGACGTTGGTACGCGGTTCCGACCTTCCACCGATAGAACAGCAAGCCGAACTGCTCCGCGCCGTCCAGACAGAGCAGGAGACGCCGCAGGAGGAGTTGTTAAGGGCCTCGCAGCGTTCGGATAAAGAGTGACGCGTCGGGGAACGTAGGGGCGCTGCTTGCTGCGCCCTGTTTCCTGCCCTACAGGGACGCATCTTCGCATAGGCGCGCATAGTCTTCGAGGGTGTCTATGTCGACGGAAGCCTCGGGGAGGGGAACTCCGAGCGCCTGATCCCGATGGCGCTGTATGAGCTTTCTAGCGCCCTCCGCACCCTGGAGCGCGGCGAGTTCGGAGAAGAGGGAGCGATGGAAGAGGGCGGGGACGCCCAGTACGCCCTCGTATTCCGCAGCGATAAGGGGGCGTCCGGTCTCCTGATAGGCCCGGATCAGCGTGTGGAGCGTCTGCGCCGTCACCAGCGGCTGATCGCATAGCATGATGAGCACGGCTTCCAGTGTCTCACCGGCCTCCGCCAGCAGGGCCTCCATCCCGGCGCGCAGCGAGGAGCCCATCCCCTCCGCCCATCCCGTGTTTTCGACGCTCCGAACGGGCAGCCCCTCCAATTCCGGTTGGAGGGGCTGCACGCAGGCGCCCAGCACGACAAGGATAGGCCGGCAGCCTGACGCGACCGCTGTCCCGGCGGCGCGATGGAGGAGCGTCTGCCCGGCGTAACGCAACGACTGCTTGGGGGTTCCCAGGCGGGTCGAAGCGCCCGCGGCTAATAGAAGGATCCCGATGCGAGCCATGGCGCTCCTCAGGCAGCGAGCTCCGGAGCGACCGCAAAGACGGGCTCCGGCATGTGGATGGGGCCTTTGCGCTCCCGCAGAGAGCCGCTGGAACGGCCATGGAGCGCCGCCTGGATCTCCCCGAGGATCGCAAAGGCGATCTCCTCCGGCGTCTCGGAGCCGAGATCCAGGCCCGCCGGGCTGTAGAGCCTGGCCCACAGCGCCGCCTCCGGAACGATCCCCTCCCGGAACAGGTCCGCCCGCATCTGCTCCGCCCGCTTGCGTGGCCCCAGCAGGCCGATATAGGGCAGGGACGACGGCAGCAGATGCAGCAGCCAGGACAGATCCTGCACGTAGTTGTGGCTCATCAGGACGGCTGCCGTGCGCGCATCCGGCGCAGGGAGGGCGTCCAGATGCTCGGGCCGGGAGGCGAGCCGAAGCGTGACGCCGGGAAAGCGCTCCGGGGCCAGCATCGTGGGGCGATGGTCGATGACGGTCACCTGCCACCCTAGCCCCCTGGCCTGTGCCGCCAGCGGGACCGCATCCTGACCCGCGCCGAAGATCCGCAGGGAGATCGGAGAGACCACCGGTTCGAACAGCGCCTCCGCGCTGCCTTCCGGAAAGAGCAGCGTGCGCGTCCTCGCCTGCCCGCTCTGCATCGTCTCGGAAAGATCCGGCAGAAGCATGGGCATCAGGTCGGGCGCATCCAGCGTGCCATGTACGGCTCCCTGCGCCCGCTGCAGCAGGCGATCTCCGACCTGGACCGGAGCGACGCCCTCGACCCGGAAGACCGTCGCCTGCGCACCCTGCCCCCGCGTCTCCAGAAAGCTCGCGAGAAACCGGAGGGAGCAGTGCACTTCCGGGCGAGAGGTGCGCTCGATCAGAATGCCCACCGCGCCCTTGCAGCCCAGCTCCGCGATCAGATCCCCGTTGGAGACCCGCATGTCGTACAGGACATAGGCCGGCTCCCCGGTCGCCAGGACCTGCTGCGCCCGCAGGACCACGTCCGCTTCCAGGCAGCCGCCGCTGACCGAACCGATTCGTCTGCCGTCCGGATAGATCAGCATACGCGCTCCGGGCCGGCGATAGGCCGAGCCCTCCACCTTCACAACCGTTGCCAGTGCGAGAGGCGTGCGCGTATCCGCTTCCTCCCGACAGGCTTCCCGAATGGCTTGTAAGTCTCTCATCAACACATGCCAGGAGATCCCCGACTTCAGGCGGGGGAGGAATGGCATCCTTGCACTCCGCAGGAGGCAGCCACTCCCCTTCTCCTTCCTTTCGTAACGATTTCTCCAACAGACTTTCCGCTTTGTCAGGGTATCCGGGAGTAAGTGAGTATGAAGCTGGTTCTCAAACTCAAACTCCTCACCAACAAACACACGGATGGCCTGCTCAGGCAGACCGCTCAGGCGTATCAAAGCGCCT
>DATGIG010000525.1:0-10966 GCA_035295825.1 Chthonomonadaceae bacterium
GTAGCTTTCCTCTCGTTCTCAGGGCGTTCACGGTCGGCTGGGTATACCGCCGTGCTGATGCGCGCCGGACGGACGGGTTGCTGCCGTTCAGCGCGTTGGCATAAACTCATTATACTGATGATCCAGGACGTTCGGCGTATCGTGCTTTTCGCTCACACCCTCCCGCTCCGCTCTGCGCGGCGCGTGAGGAAGACACGCGGGTCCTGTCCGAGGTTCTGGCTCTTGTGGATGCCGCCGACGTGAGGGCGCACTCCGGGCAGCGCGGCGTGGCCCCTTTGCACCCCACTATTTTACCTCAAAGCGAGCCCAATTAGTTTCCAAACGGGAAAAGAGGGGGAATTTAAGCCACACGGCGACCCGCTTTGCGCTGCTGCTTGTCATGGAACATGGCGGCATCGGAG
Source organism: Chthonomonadaceae bacterium (assembly GCA_035295825.1). GTDB lineage: Bacteria > Armatimonadota > Chthonomonadetes > Chthonomonadales > Chthonomonadaceae > DATGIG01. The sequence continues at coordinate 402 of DATGIG010000525.1, forward strand.
CGGCAGAGGAGGCTCTGCAGGTCCTGTCCATCCTCCGGGAAGAGGGCGATCCCGATGCTCATGCCCAGCATCGGGAAGCTGGGATCCTCCGCGCAGAGCCGCTGCCCATGCTTCTCCACGGCCAATTTGAGTTTCTCGGCAACCACTTCCGCCGCAAAGCGGTTGGCCTGCGCCAGCACCACGACGAACTCATCGCCCGCATAGCGCGCCGCCAGGTCGTAGTTACGGACGTGGGTGGTCAGGATCTCCGCGATCTCCTTTAAGGTCTGGTCCCCACGCGCATGGCCGAAGTGGTCATTGATGGGCTTGAAGTTGTCCAGGTCGATGTTGAGGACGGCGAGCGGCACGTTCTCGCGCCCGGCGCGGTTGATCTCACGCTCCAGGAATTCGCGCAGGAAGCGCGCATTGCGGAGGCCGGTCAGGGCATCGGTGTAGGCCGTCTCCTGCACCTCATTGAAGCGGCGGGCTTTCTCGATGGCGTGGCCTGCCTGCACCGCCGCCATCCGCATCACCCGCATGGCGTCGGGACCGAAGGCGTTCGGCTCCTCCGCATAGAGGTTCAGCGTGCCGCAAGGGCGCCCCTGTGCCGGCAGAGGCACGATCAGGGTCGAGCGGAACGGGGTCCAGTTATCACTCACATCGCGGAGGGTCAGGTCATCGGACAGGAAGGAGGCCCGGGTGATCTCGCCCCGCGAGAAGGCGCGCCCCGTTACGTAGGCTCCCACGTGGGCCAGACTGCCCAGCAGGTGGCGCGCATTGACCCCACGCGCTGCGTGGGCACGGAGATAATCGCCCTCGTCCTCCGGCAAAAACAGAACGCAGGCCGCGCAAGGCACGATCTCCTGCACACACTGCAACAGGATATCGCCGAGGGCTTCGATATGCGGCGCTCCCGCCAGAGCCTGCGCAAGCCGGGTCATGCCCAGCGTCTCCCGCTGCGCCGCTGCGATCTCCATGTAGGGGTTCGACGATGGGGAGCGCAAGTCCGCGCCCTCCGCCTCCGCGCCCTCGCCCTCCGGTCCGTTCGCCACTTGCAGGGCGGGGAGGACTTTGCGGAAGGCCGCGACAACGGCAGGGTCGAACTGGGTTCCGGATCGGGTCTCGATCTCCGCCATCGCATCTTCGGGGGTATAGGCGGTACGGAAGGCGCGCATGCGTATCCACGCACTATACGCGCTCGCAACGGCCAGGATGCGGGCGCCATACGGAATGGCGCTACCGCGCAGGCCATCCGGATAGCCGCTGCCGTCCCAGTGTTCGGTGTGATGTCGTACTGTCAGGACGACGGGCCAGGGGAAGGGGATCGTGTCCAGAACCCGTGCGCTCAGATCCGGAGAGAGGCGGACCTTCTCCTCCTCTTCCAGGGTCAGCGCTTCGGTCTTGTGCAGAATGTGTTTCGGGATGCCCAGACGTCCGATGATGTGGAGCAGCGCCGCCGCGCGCAGCGCCTCTGCCTCCTCATCCGGGAGCTTCAACACCGTAGTTAAGAGCATCACGGTGCGCTGGACGTCTTCCAGATACCCGATGTTATAGGGGTCGCTGGCCTCCATGGCATAGGTGAGGGCTTCCAGGGTAGCAAAGCAGAGTTGCCGGGCCTGGTCGCGCTCTGCCAGCAGTTGGGGATCGACATGCTTTGCCTGGAAATCCTGGGCACGACGCCACCCCATGCGATACATCCATACCGCCGCTACGGCCCCTCCCGCCAGGGTCAGAGCCTCCGCGATACCCCATCCTATCACCAACCGCTTCTCCTTAACTTTGAGGACACGACGACCTTTCCTGAATTGTGCCACGAAGCGTCAGCCAATGCATCTGCAAATGTACTGGATTACGCCGGCTCAACCCAGGATCTTGGCCCATTGCCCTCTCGCCGGAGGGCGGATCGCGGCGCATATGTTTGATTGGATAAAGTCGAAAAGGGAGCGAGAAATACAGGGAATGAGATTGGAGGAAAAAACTCCCTTACGAACGGGGAGGATCGGAAGACGGAATGCCTCTGATGCTTACCGGAAGAGAGGAAAACGCGCCATCTATAGCGAAAATGTGATGCCAAGAGTTGGATAACATCCGCGCGGGGTGGTTTGTCTTCGCGTTGTTTTGAACTTTGGCTTTCCGGTAATGATTGGAGAAATCGTGATATGGCTGATGCCCCCCAATGCCTCCAAAGAGCTGCTTCAAGCGATCGCTAATGGTTCACAGGTATTGAAAGAGGTATTTCCTGGCCACGCTCTTTAGCCAGCATGCCTTTCTCTACAAACCGGCGAGAGGTTTCCTTGGATTGCAAAGAAGGAGAGAAGAGAGATTGGACTATATTCTCTATGCGGGGACCGTCGGACAGGGCGTCTGGCGCAGTCTGGACCACGGCGAGAGCTTTCACCGGCACAGCACAGGGATGTTTATGGAATCCGAGGTCCGCGCGCTGGTCGTGCACCCAAACCGTCCGAAATGCCTCTTTGCGGGCACCGATGGGGGCATCTATCGCACCGACAACGGCGGCGATTCCTGGGCGAGGCTGAACACGCCGTTCGATCCGGGCAACGGCTGGCCCTCGGGCGTCGCCGTCTGGTCGCTGCTGATCTCCCCCTACGATCCCGACCTGATATTCGCGGGAACCTGCCCCTCGGGGCTCTACCGTTCGCGCGATGGCGGCGCTTCCTGGGAGAAACTGGGCGCCGCCCTGAGTCCGGAGTGCAAACCCATCTTCTACTCCCGCGTCACCTGCCTGCTGGCCGACCCGGTGGAGCGAAACACGGTCTGGGCCGGCGTGGAGATCGATGCCGTCTGGCGCAGCGACGATGCCGGCGACACCTGGCAACGGCTGGACGCCGGATTGAGTTCCCTGGACATTCATGGCCTCGCCATCGTGCCCGGTACACCCAAAACCCTGCTCGCAACCACCAACAACGACCTCAACATCAGCCAGGACAACGGGGCGACCTGGCAGCCCCAGCGCGTCAGAGAGACGTTTCCCTTCGCCTACTGCCGTGGCATCGCAGCCAGGACGGATTCACCCGCGATCCTCTTTCTGGGCAATGGCAACGGCCCTCCAGGAACCGCCGGAGCGCTGCAGATCTCGCAGGATGGCGGCCTGACGTGGCGGCAGGCGGATCTTCCTACGCCTCCGAACAGCACCATCTGGACCTTCGCCACCCACCCCGGCAATGCCGATTTGATCTTCTGCGTGTCCATCAACGGGTATCTCTATCGCAGCCAGGATGGTGGAGCGAGCTGGCATAAGTGCGCCCATGAGTTTGGGGAAGTCCGCAGTTTGGCAATTGTCTTGGAATAAGCCGCGCTTCAGGAGGTCTCGCCCCGTGGCAGCAGCTCCTGGAGGCGGGCGAGGGCGTCGGACGAGGGCGTGCCGAAGCGCGCGGCATTGTAAGCGCGGACAAAGGCGAGGGCCTGCTCCCTATCGAAACCGGGCGGAAGATCCTCCGGGGTCCGGTGGGCCAGATACTCCTGCCAGGTCTGGCCGGGAGGGCAGGCGAGCCCCTGCTTGCGGCAGTACGCCTCGAATCGGGCGAATTGGGCCGTCAGCTCCGCCTGGCCGGCGGTGTAGGCGAATGCACGGCTCTTCGTCGGCTTCGGCAGCCGTGTCTGGCGTCGCCACTGCCAGAGCAGCGCCACCAGCGCGATAGCCATCACGACCAGCAGCAGACGCAGCCCGTTTCCGCCCGAAGCGGCTTCGCGCAGCCTCTGCATCGAATCCTGGAGCCACTCACGCAATCGCGTCCAGGCGGAGATCGGTCGGGTATCCTGATCCGGTCGGCCACTCGCAGGCGTCGCATCCAGGGTCATCCAGCCCCGTCCCTCGATCCAGCACTCCGCCCAGGCATGGGCATCCCGTTGCCGCACAATAGTCGCCTCCCCCTCGCTCTCATGCGCATAGTAGCCGACGACATAGCGGGCCGGGATCCCCAGGCAGCGCGAGAGGATCACTGCGGCGGAGGCGAAGAACTCACAGTGCGCCGCCTTCTTCTGCAGCAGGAAGTTCGAGACCGGGTCTCCCCGACCGGGATTGGTCTGCAGGCTATAACGATGGTTGGTCATCAGGTAGGCCTGGATGGCCTCCGCGCGCTGGAGCGGGCCGGGTAGAGCGCCGCCGATCTGCTGCGCCAGAGCCCGCACGCGCGGGTCCACCTCCGGCGGCACCTGCAGCAGGCGGTGGCGCTGATCTTCGGTAGGCGCAGCGCATAGGGGGCCCTGGTAGCCCTCCGCACCCACGGTGAAGGTGTAATCGTTCGGGGCGGCCGAATCGGTGACAATGGGGCTGCCAAACTCACGCGACCAGTTCAGTTCCGAACCATCCAGAAGGTCCAGGCTGGACATATTGAGCGGTACAAAGAGCATTCCCTCGTTGGTGACCAGGCGGGTCGCCTTCACAATGGATCCGGTTCCGACAGGCGGCATCTCTTTGGACGCGATATGGATCAGGGTGCGCAACTGGCGCGGCGGCCCCCACTTCCCGTTGCTATAGGTATCGAAGGCCATGCCGCGCAGATGGCTCAGATCGGCGGAGCCGGTAAGGCGCAGCACCCGCTCATCCGACCCCTGCAAACCGAAGGTGGCGTTCAACTGCGGGTTCCAGGACATCCCCTTCGGCTCGATCTTCACCTTCTCATGCAGCGCCTGCATGGCCAGGTTGGTCAACTCCTGGCGGAAGTTGTGGAAGAGATAGTAGTTCAAAAACCCACAACCTAGCGCCAACACCAGGATCAGGATCCGCTGCCACGGGTGCTGGGCCGCAGGGGAGGCAGGTCTCTGGGCCGGGGCGCGAAACTGGCGGAGCGAGAGGGCCAGAAACAGGGCATACACCGGCGTTAAGAAGGGGATGAAGTGGAGTTCGCCCATATCGTACACATTGCAGGCGAACCCGAAGACCACGCCGGAGAGCAGGATGGTGATGACCCCGCGATGTCCGCCCTCCGGGCGGTTGCGCCACGCCTGCACCACCAGTTCGACGGCAAACATCTCGCCGATCCAGCCCACCTTGGGGGCGTCGTTGAAGTCGTTGCTCTGGCCGTTCTGGCGCAGGAGCGCCAGGGTGAGCACGATCCCCCATAAGGCGATCCGGACGATCCAGCTCAGACCGGGTTTCGCCTCCAGGCGGAAGGGGAACGCATAGGAGGCCAGCAGCGCCGCCGCCAGGATCGGCAGCATGAGCGACCCCTTTTCGCTGAGAAAGAGGGCGACGAATGCGACCAGCGACGCCGCTGTCGCGGCCCAGGGCAGGCGCATCACGGACGGTGCGGTTGTCGGTGCGGCAGTCACCGTTCAGATCTCCTCAATTCCGGCCTCGAAAGCCTCTTTCGAGAGGACCACGATCTCGTCGGGCAGGTCGGCATCCTCCGGAGGGAGGGTGCAGGGGGCGTCCCTGACGAGGATCACTTTGAGGCCCGCGCCCTCGCGGCGTAGTTTCTGTACGAAGTCCCGGCGCGCCTCGTTCCAGTCGAGAAACACGCAGACGACCGTGGTGATCTGGGCAAGGCTCTCCATCAGCTCCGGCTCCAGGACCGCGAACGGCTCCTCCGGGTTCGATTCCACGCAGGCGAGGATCTCCAGGATCTGGTCGAGATAGGCCAGGCTGCGCCCCGCCGTGAGGTGGTAGAGGTTGGGGCCGGCGGCGAAGATGTCCACCAGATAGTCGGAGCGGGCCATAAAGTCGCTGACCGCCGCGCTGACGGAGACGGCCCGCTCGAAGTTGTCGCGTTCCGCTTCGGGCGCCCTTTTCGGCACGTAGGTATCCAGAATGACCCCCACCCGGAGGAAGTACTCTTCGCGGTATTCGCGCACGATGGGCAGGTTCAGGCGCGCCGTGGCCCGCCAGTCGATGTCGCGGATATTGTCGCCCTCACGGTACTCCCGGTTGCCGATATACTCGAACGATTCGCCGAGATTGGAGGCGAGGGCGACGCCGCCCGGCTGATAGCGCCGTCCCGAGGGGATGCGGAGGCGCGCCAGCCGGGTGAAGCGAGGGTAGACCATGACGCTATGCGCCTTCTCATACACGCGATAGGAGCGGAGGAGGCCGAAGGGGAAATCGGTCTCGGCGCGGAAGCCCTTCCAGTGATGGATACCGCGCTGCGTACAGCGGAGGCCCAGGCGGACCCGCACCGTCTGGCCCTTTTCCGGCAACTGGAGCAGCGCGCCCTCGTCCGGTACCAGGTCGAGGGCGGGGGGCAGCCGATGGGGGATCAGGGTGATCTCTGCGGCGGCGAGGCTGCGCAACTGCTGTACCTGGAGGTCGATGGGCAGGGTCTCCCCGGTGCAGATGCGGTCGGTATGGTGGGCGGTGAGGGCAATGCGGGGCCGATAGAGGTGCGCGCCCACGATGGCGACCATCCAGAGCCAGAACAGGTAGGGAAACGGCACATAGAGCTGGACTTCCAGGGAGTTGGAGCCGAAGAGCGTATAGACGATGGTGAGGCAGAGCAGCCAGCGGCTTGCCGGGGTCATGCGGTAGTGGAGGAAACGCCAGCCCCAGCGCGAGATGGCTCCCTTGAAGTAGGGATAGTAGGTGATGTCCTTGGCACGCGAGGAGGGGGGCCAGTAGAAGTTGCTCTTCCGCCCCTTGCGCCCATCCCCAGGCGAGGCCTTGCCACCGGTATCCGGCGCCTTGGGCGCTGCGCCCAGAGGATCGGGCGCGGCTGCCGAGGGGTTGTTGGACGCCTTGTCACGCGGGATCGCCATGGTTTTCCGATCTACTCCTCCGCTCCGGCCTGGCGCAAAATCGCAGCCGCCTCGGGATACCCGCGCCTCTGCGCCAACTGGAGCGCGGTCACCCTCTGCGTGGTGCGGGCGTTGACGTTCGCGCCTTTTGCCAACAGCAGACGCAGGATCTCGATACGCCCGGATTCGGCGGCGCGCATCAGCGGCGTTTTACCATCCTTCGCTGCGGCATTGGGGTTTGCACCGCGATCCAGCAGGGCGCGCACGCTCTCCGGATGCACGGACCAGGCTGCCTTCAGCAGGGCGGTCTCTCCCTGTGGCGTTGTCGCTTCGAGTTTCGCGCCCAGGTCGAGCAGCGTCTGGAGCGCGGGAACCTGCCCCCGCTCGGCGGCCAGCATCAGCGGCATTTTGCCCTGGGCGTCCGGCTGGTTGACCCCTGTGCCCTGCGGGGCCTGTTGGCGCACCGTCGCCACATCGCCGACGGTCACCGCATCCCACAGGTCCGGTTTCGCTCCGTTCTGCTTCAGCAGAGGATAGAGACCCAGGTGGTTCTCTTCGATGGCATACTTGACCGCCGTCTTCTGCCGGCTGTCCACCTCGTTGGGATCCACCCCCCGTACAAGCAGGGCGCGCACGATATCCGGATCTCCTTGCTGTGCCGCCGCCATCAGCGGCGTGAAACCATATTCCGCTTTGAAGTGGACATTTCCCCCCGCCGTCAGCACCAAGCGGACGATTTCCGGGTTCTGCGCACGGATCGCCACGAACAGGGGCGCACCGTAGGGGTTGGGCGTTCCCGGATTATGCGGCGAGGAGAACTGGAGTGGGATCCGGTTCACGTCCTCCCCGGCGCGGAGGCGGTCGCGTACCGCCTCCGCATCACGCAGTTCAATAGCCTCGATCAGCGTGAGATGCGCCCCCTTCGCCTTCAACAGGACGACTACCTTCGGTGGGGACTTCTTTCCCAATCGCGCTGCATAGAGCGGGGTTTCATATTCCGTTGCCCGATTGACGTCCGCGCCCCGAGAAATGAGGAGTTGCGCGATCTCGTCATAGCCGTATTGCAGCGCCTCGATCAGCGGCGTTTGCCCATACTGCGTCATTTCGTTGACATCCGCGCCTCGGGAGATCAGCAGCTTCGCTATGGCGAAGTTGCGGGTTTGCAACGCCGCGATCAGCGGAGTTTGCCCATCCCTATCCATCCCATTGACGTCCGCGCCCTGGTCGAGTTGCACCTTCACATCGGCGGCATCGCCGGCCTGGATCGCCTCGTGCAACATCGCGAGAAAGCCATACTGACGGAGGGCCTGGTAACACTCCTTATTCTTGATGGCAAACCGCATCAAATCGGCGGTCTCTCCAGGGTTCTCATGGGCGCCCTTCGCCAACAGGAGGCGCAGGAGATCCGCCCGCTCTGCGACGACTGCCGCATGCAGGGGCGATTCGACTGATTTCGGCGGATTGGGATCGGCCCCATGCGCCAGCAGCGCTTCGACGACCCGCGTGCTGAACTGCGTTTGTACGGCCTCGGTCAGCACATAATCCCGCTTCTGGACGGGTCCGTGGATCGGACGGGAGTAACTGGGGTTGGCTCCCTGTTCGATCAAAGTCAGGGCCTCCCCCTCATTCCGATACATAAGGGCCTGGAGCAGCCGCTCATTCAAGGATGCGTGATAGCGAGTGACCCCGATCACACAGAGCACAATGCCGATCAGAATAGAGAACAGAATGTTCACCTGGCGCTTCTTCGCCATCTACGGATCTCCTTCTGGGGGGCGTTTGGATGGGGGACGATGTGTTGGTTACTACTCCTCCGCTCCGGACTGGTGCAAGAGCGCGACGACCTCGGCATGTCCGCGCCGTATCGCCATCTTCAGCGCCGTATCGCCGCGCAGGGTGACGGCTTGGGGATTGCCGCCTTTCGCCAGCAATTCCCGCAGGTTCTCCAGGCGTCCCGATTCGGCGGCGCGCATCACGGCGGTCCTGCCGCCTGCGGAGGCGACATTGGGATTGGCGCCGTAATCGAGCAGGATGCGGACGCTGTCGGTCTGATCGGACCAGACCACTTTCATCAGGGCGGTTTCACCATAGGGCGTGACGCTCTCGAGTTTCGCTCCCAGGCCGAGCAGCGTCTGGAGGGCCGGGATCCGGCCCCGCTCGGCGGCCAGCATCAGCGGCGTATTGCCCTCCCGGTCCGCCCGGTTGACATCTGCACCCTGCTGGACCAGACGTCGGATGGCGGCCACATCCCCGATACTGGCTGCGTCACAGAGATCGAGCTTCGCCCCATACTCCTGCAGCAGCGGATAGAGATCCGGATGGCCGAACTGGATGGCCGCTTTAAGGGCGGTATGGGTAAAATGGTCGGTGGCATTCGGGTCCGCGCCTGCGGCAAGCAGGGCGCGCACGATGTCCGGGTCGCCCCGCTGCGCCGCCCACATCAACGGCGTCTGCCCGTTCATGGACCGGATCTGCACATTCGCGCCCGCCTTCAGCAGCGTCCGGACGATCTCCCGATCCTGCAGGACGACCGCCTGAAACAGCAGGGCATTGTCCGGGGCCGGTGTGCGCTTCTCGTAGTCGGGCTCCTGGAGATTGACATCCGCACCCTCGCGAATGCGCTCCCGTACGGTGCGAATATCCCGGATCTGGATCGCTTCGGTAAGGCTGATCCGTGCGCCTTTGGATTGCAACCGGGCGATGATCTCCGGATTGCGGACCTGCTGCGCCAGGCGCAGGATGGTCGAGAAGCGCGAGGCCCGGTTCACATCGGCGCCGCGCGTCACGAGCATTTTGGCCACTTCGAGCTGGCGGTAGGTAAGCGCCTGCATGAGCAGCGTCGCGCCGTAAGTGTTTTGACGGTTTATATCCTCGCCCTGATCCAGGCAACGCGCGACGTCGGCGACATCTCCTACCCGAACCGCGTCCTCGACCGTGCTGGGAAACCCATAGCTCCGCAGGAGGCGGTAGCTCTCCAGGCTGGGTTGCATCGCTGCCCGATGGGTCGCGAGCCCGCTATCGGCCTCTGTAGCACGCCCTCCTCTCTCCAGGAGGAGGCGCAGAATATCGGGGCGGTTCACGCCAATGGCCTGATCGATGGGCGATTCTCCGGGCGCGGTGCGGGGATTGGGATTGGCGCCGTGTTCCAATAACGCCTGCACCATCCCCAGGCTTGTATGCTCTTGAATCGCAGCCACCAGCACATAGTCACGTTGATTGTTGTCCTCCGGCAGGGGACAAGAGTAGTTGGGATCGGCGCCGCGCCGCAGCAGCGTCCATGCTTCTGCTTCCCTATTCTTATGGACGGCTGCCAGCAGGCGGTCGTTCAGGAGGACGCGATAGCGGGTGAACCCGATCGCGCTGAGAATGATCCCGATCAGGACGTAGAGCAGGATATTCGCGCGGCCCATTTTCGCCATGCGGATGTCTCCTTTCCCCTCACCCCCCTTCCCCCTCTCCCACGTTCGCTCGTACCTCGCTGAGGAGAGGGGGAGCTTTAGGGCGAAGAGTCAGGAACTGTCAGGAAGTTCGACGGCAGGACGAATTTTCCTCCTTGGTTACCCTCCGATGTGCCAGTCTGTGCCGATATAGCGCCGATAGCCGTAGCAGCGGGCGATGTGCATGGTGCGGATGGGGTCGGTGTAGTACGGGAGGCGATAGATCGGCAGGGGCGGCTCCCACTCCACCCGCTCGAAGAGCGCTTTGAGATCCTGGTCTTCGGCCTGCGTATCGTTGACGAAAATGGCGTCCTGGCCGAGGTGATCCTTCAACTCCTCGACGTAGGCGGCGTACATGGTGAGGCGAAAATGGAGGAACATGTCCTGGGTGCGGGGGTGGTCGGGCAGGTAGAAGGCGAGCAGGGCGCAGTACTGGTACCCGTTGCCGACGATAAAGAC
>DATGIG010000526.1:0-3423 GCA_035295825.1 Chthonomonadaceae bacterium
GTAGTCCTCCCCCGTTTTCATAGACATTGAAATAAGAAGTTTTCCGGCTCGCTCGCAGCTTTTGGTGATGTCGTTTGGTCTCTATGTCAAAGGGTAGGAAGTTACTCGATACCCTGGAGTTGATCCATGGTTTCCTGAAGATGCTCCAACTTGGCGAGCAAATCTTGCGCCTTCGTGCTCTCCTGCCATGGCTCGGAGCGATCGTCATGGTAGTCCTGCATTTCGACCACCGCTTCGGAGAGGAGCAAATGGGCCTGAGCGATCATCGCGCTCCAACGGGCATTTCCCGGCATCGTGGGGATCGCCGGTAAGGCAGGTAAACCCTTCTGCGCCAGCAGCTCTCGATCTGAGACGATCCGGCGTTGTCGGTAGGCTGCCTGCTGCTCAGCGCGGTTGGCATATTTACGTGGCTGTGGCATGTGTCTCTCCTGAACCGTCACGTGATGGTTCGACCAGAGGAGAAGCTCAGGCGGCTATGGCCCTCTGCAACTCTGGTTGATACTGTTTCTCGAACGCCTCTGGACTCAGGTAGCCCAGGCTGGAGTGACGCCGCTTGCGGTTGTACCAGACTTCAATCCACTCAAAGATCGCCGCTTTTGCCTCGGAGCGGCTGGCAAAGTGGGTCCGATACACCAGTTCTTTCTTGAGGCTGGCGAAGAAACTCTCGGTGGGAGCATTATCCCAACAGTTGCCCTTACGGCTCATACTGCAGATTGCCCCCGCTTGCTCCAGAGCCTTCTGGTAATCGCCGCTGGCATACTGGCTGCCGCGATCACTGTGACAGAGCAGACCCGCTTCGGGCGTGCGGGAGGTCAGCGCCATCTCCAGGGCCGAGAGTACCAGAGAGCGTTCCAATGTCGTGCCCATCGACCAGCCCACGATCCGTCGCGAGAACAAATCGAGAATGACGCCCAGGTACAGCCAGCCTTCGCGGGTCCAGACGTAGGTGATATCGGCGGTCCAGCGCCGATCCGGCGTCTCGCTTGTGAACTCCCGGTCCAACAGGTTCTCTGCGATGGGCAGAGCGTGATTGCTGTCGGTGGTGAGCACAAAGCGCTTGGGCAACACGGCTTTGAGATCGGCCAGACGCATCAGGCGAGCAATGCGTTTCTCACTCCCGGCAATGCCTAACGCGTTGAGTTCCTCATAGATACGCGGACTGCCATAGGTTTCTTTGCTCGCCACAAAGACCTTTTGGATCTGGAGGGTCAACTCGTGATTGGCCTGCTCGGTGGCGCTGATGGGGCGTTTGCAGAAGGCGTAGAAGCCACAGCGGGAAACCGCCATCACCCGGCACAGAGCCGACAGAGAGAACTGCCCCTGATAGTGCTGGACAAACTGGTATCTCACCGCGGGGCTTTGGTGAAGATACCCACTGCCTTTTTTAGGATTTCGTTCTCCTCTTTAAGGCGAGCCAGTTCCCGCTGCAGGGCCACCAGTTCCGGGTCACGTGGGTTGCCGTTTCCGGGAAAGGGATTGTCGGGGGTTTTGTCCATCTGCAGTTTCCAGCCCTGCAGCGTGTTGTCGCTGATGCCCAGATCCCGTGCGGTGGCGGCGATGTTGCCGCGTTCCTTGGCCAGGCGGATGGCTTCTCGTTTGAACTCTTCGGTGTAGACTTTACGGCCTATCATGATGGTCCTCGCTTTCTCCATGAGAGAAGTGTACCTGCGAGGCCAGGCTTCTTAACTCACTGTCTATAGATTCGACAGAGGTCCACCAGGTCGAGTTGCTTGAAGTCGGGAAGGGGTCGGGCGTCTTTGGAGCGGGTTACCGGCGGCGGAAAGAGCCGTTCTTCGAGTTGTTCTTCGGTGAGACCCTCGGGCAGGGGCTAGGACAGTCCGGCGACGCGAACGCGTGCGAGGTAATCGTGGACGCTTCCGAGCCCGATGTGCAGACTCGTGGCAATCTGGCGGGTGCTGAGTCCGCTCTCAAACTTGAGGCGCAGCAGTTCTTTGATCTTACGCATGGATAGTCGCTCCCTGGGCATCCTCTCCTCCTTGGCCGATTGGCTAGAAGAGTATTGCCCGCAAAGTCGTTATCCCGCGTCGTTTGCTTCGCTGTCTATGGGGTGCTGCGGAGCAGCGTTCACATTGCGCCGGAATCACCGTTCAGATTGAAACGGAATCGGTGTTCACTTTCAATCGGAATCGGTGTTCAGAATGGATCGGATTTTCCAGCCGCAACGCCAGGCTCTCCTCATGCAGAGATCGGGCCGAAGTAAAGTCGCCCTGTTCGGCAGCCATATTCCCCAGGTTATTGAGGGAGTTGGCGATGCCCCGCCTGTCTCCCAACTCCCGAGCGATCGTCAGGCTCTCCTCGATCAAAGCACGGGCCGTTGCATAGTCCCCCTGCATGGTGGCCAGTGTCCCCGCGCCAAGGAGGGCCTCGGCACGCGCTTTAGTGGGTTCCTGCGCCCCGGGATGCGACAACACAGCGGTCCAACGGTCACGTCCCTCGCTCAGATGCCCGCGTATTATCCAGAACTGCTGCAACGCCGCTCCCAGCCGAAGCGCCGTGTCGCCTCCCTCCGCCGCCTTCAGAGTTAACGTCAGCGCCTCACGCAGATTGCCATGCTCCGCCTCCAGAACCGCAAGCCACTGACCTTGCGTCGAACCGATCAGTTTCGGTCGGATCTCTTCAGCCAGCGCCAGGAAGTAATCGCGGTGTCGCACCGCCATCGTTCGCGTCTCCCCGCTTTGTTGCAGCTTCTCCTGAGCATACTGCCTTGTGGTCTCCAGAAGCTGATACCTGCCCGCCCCCTCCGCCTCCGTATACATCACCAGCGACTTATCCACCAACCCTGCCAACCCCAGCAGCACACCATCCTCAAGCAAGGATGAAGGATGAAGAATGAAAGATGAAGTAGCGGGATCATCCGAATCCAAATCGCTGCGCGATTTCCTTCCACCTTCATCCTTGTCTGCGCACACTGCCTCCGCGGCCGTCAGGCTCCACCCTCCTACAAACACCGACAGGCGTGCCAGCAACGCTCGTTCGTCTTCCTCAAGCAGTTCGTAACTCCAATCCAGCGTCGCACGCAACGTCTGGTGGCGGGGTAGCCGCCCCGGCTGCCGGCTCTGAAGCAGATCCAGTCGGGCTCCCAGGCGCGACAGGGTCTGCTCCACCGGCATCACCCGCACCCAGGCGGCGGCCAACTCCAGCGCCAGAGGTATGCCATCCAGCAGTCGACAGAGCCGGGCCACGCTCACCAGGTTCTCCCGCGTCAGACGAAACGACGGTTGGGCTGCGACCGCCCGCTCCACGAACAACTGCGCCGCTTCAGACCCCAACAGGATCGACTGCGCCCCCTTCTCCGTTGCCCAATTCGTCTCGTTTCCCTCCGGCAGCGACAGCGAGGGCACGCGCCATGTGCGCTCCCCGACCACTCCCAGCGGCTGACGGGAGGTCGCCAGAAGATGCAGA
>DATGIG010000527.1:0-23606 GCA_035295825.1 Chthonomonadaceae bacterium
CGCTCCACACATCACTCCCTTCAGCAGGTGACCATAGCGAATACCGGCACAACGACGATCACCGGCCCACTCTCCTTGGTGCTGGATCACCTTTCGGCCAATGTCGCACTCAATGCCAGCTCCGGTGTCACCATGGCGACCAATCCGAACGGAAGTCCCTACCTGAATAGCGGAGGCGATCTTGCAGCAGGGGCGAGTGTTATCCTGAATCTCGATTTCACCAATCCGACACTCACCACGATCACCTATACGCCCCGTGTCCTTGCCGGCCCCGGTCCGCGATAGCTAGGGTTCGGAGGATCCGCATACACCCGCGGATCCTCCCATGCTTGCTCTTCAGGCAAACATGATCCGAACCAAAGCAGATAAGAAAGGGGCTGACTTCAAAAAAGCAGGAACGGGCGGGGGGAACGTCCAACAGCAGGGAGGAGGACCCTCGGCATGAGAGTTACGTTTATTTGCATCGCCCTGTTGCTGTTGAGTTTCCTGTCGGTTCCTGGGCAGACGGGCGCGAACGACGCCCTGCAGACCCGCGCAGAGCAGACCCACTACGAAGAGACCAGCCGTTACGAGGATGTGATCCGCTTTATCACGGAACTGCAGCAGCGCAGCCCGCTGCTGCGGGTCGAGACCTTCGGCCACACGCAGGAGGGCCGCGCGCTGCCGCTGATGATCCTGGCGGACCCGCCGGTCAGCACGCCGCAGGAGGCTAAGGCTACAGGCAAACCCATCGTCTTCGTCATGGCGAATATCCATGCGGGCGAAGTGGAGGGCAAAGAGGCCATTCTCCGCTATGCGCAGCGGGTCCTGAACGGGGATTCCCGCCGCCTGTTGGATAAGATCGTCCTGCTCATCGCGCCGATCTACAACGCCGACGGGAACGAGAAGATCAACGTCCAGAACCGTACCGCGCAATACGGCCCCATCGGAGGCGTCGGGGTGCGCGAGAACTCCCAGGGACTGGACCTCAATCGGGACTACATCAAAATGGACGCCCCGGAGACGCGGGCGCTCATTCGCCTCTTCAACCGCTGGGACCCCCATCTCACCGTGGACCTCCATACCACCGACGGCTCCTACCACGGCTACCACCTCACCTACTCCATTCCGCTCAACCCGACCGTAGACCCGCGCCTCACCACCTACCATAGGGACAAAATGATGCCGACTATCGCGCAGGCCATGCTCAAGCAGCACGGGTATCGGACCTACTACTACGGCAACTTCTCCGGCCCTGCGCCCAAACCGGGCGAGAAAGAGCAACGCACCTGGCGCGCCTTCTCGCAGCAGCCCAGGGTCGGGACCAACTATGTGGGCTTTCGCAACCGACTCTCCATCCTCTCCGAAGCCTATAGTTACCTGGACTTCCACAAGCGCATTGACGTGACCGAGGCCTTTGTCGCCGACATCTGCGACTATGTGGCGGCACACGGCGAGGAGATCCGCCAGCTTACCCGGCGCCTCGACCAGGAGACGGTGCGACGCGGCATGAGCGGCCCGCCCCTACAGATCGGTGTGGAGTACGCGATGCGCCCGCTGCCGAAGCCATTGGACATCCTGGTGGGCGAGGTCAAGAAGGTGCCAAACCCCCGCTCCGGGCGCGACATGACCGCCATGGTGGAGGACAAGATAACACCGGTCAAGATGCAGGATTATGGGGAGTTTGAAGCCACACGCAAAGTCCCTGCGGCACAGGCGTATCTCCTGGCTCCGGAGCCGGGGTTGCGCGCGGTCGTGGAGAAACTGCAGGCGCAGGGCGTGACCATGGAGGAGTTGACCGCGCCGCTGACGACCGAGGTCGAGAGCTTTACCATCGCAGAGGTCAACCAGGCGGGACGGCCGTTCCAGGGGCATAGCGAGGTCCGTTTGAAAGGGCAATTCGCCCCCAAAACCCTTACCTTTCCCGTCGGAACCCTGCTCATTCGTACGGCCCAGCCGCTGGGCATTCTCGCCGCCTATCTGCTCGAACCCGAAAGCGACGACGGGCTGGTGACCTGGAACTTCCTGGACGCCTATCTCGGTCCGGGCAAGGTCTATCCGGCTCAGAAATGCATGCACTTAGAGAACGCAGCTACCCGGATTTTGTCGCCGATTACCCCCATGGCTCCCGTTTCACCGCCCCAAAACAGCACAACCGGACGCTCCGCACCGGGGGCAGCTTCCGAGCATGAAGAGTGAAACTCACCCTGCCTAAAGGCATGGGCTTCTCACTTCACAGTGAGAAGGTTTCTGCTTCCTCGCCAACTGCTTCCCCTTGGGAAGGCTGACATCGGCTCCACAGACGTTTTGGCTCTCCGCGTTCCCTGCGGCGAGTATTCGCAACCCTTCTGTGAGGAGGTTGATGGCTGCATTGAGGTCCCTGTCGAGCAGGGTTCCACAATGGCTGCATGTCCACCTCCTCACCGAGATGTCGTGCTTTGTGCATTGGTGGCAAACATGACACTCCTGAGAGGAAGCATACCATCGGCTCACGACCACCAGTCGCTTGCCTTGCCAGGCTTGCTTGTAGGCGAGCATTCTGCGGAAAGAGCCCCAGGAGGCATCGTACCAACTCTTGGCATGTCCACGCATCTTGGTTTTCGATAGGGCGGACACGGCCAGGTCTTCGATACAGAGCACATCGTGTTTGTCGGCCAGTTCCCGACTGCGTTTGTGCAGCCAGTCTTGGCGTTGGCGACGGATCTTGGCATGGACAGCAGAGAGGCGTCTTCTAGCTCTGTCTCGATTGCGACTGCTTTTCTGCTTGCGAGAGTGCGACCGTTGGGCGCGTTTGAGTTTGCGTTCTTGCTTACGGTAGAACTTGGGAGGCGGGATCTTGTCTCCTTCACTGGTGGTGACGAAGGTCTCCAGTCCGGCATCCAGACCCACTGGGCGCTCTGGCTCGCCTGTCTGGATGTCGGGGACATCGCAGTGACAGACGAAGGTGATGCTCCAGTGGCCGGAGGGTTCCTGTTTGATGGTAGCCGACTTGATCTCGCCTTCCATTGGGCGATGCAGAACAGCGGGAACCAGACCTACCTTGGGGATAGAAACGCATTCCCCTTCGATATGAACCCGCTGTGGAATGCGAAAAGAGTGGGGGTACGCTTTCTGCTCTTGGGCTTGGGGAACTTGGCTCTGCCCTCGAAGAAGTTGGTATAGGCTCGGCAGAGGTCGCGCAGCACCTGTTGCAATGCCTGAGCAGCGCACTCCGCCAGGAACAAGAAGTCGGGCTGTTGCTTCAAACAGGTCAACTCCTGGCACATCGCCTGGAAGGACAGAGTTTTGCCTGTTTGCTGGAAGTAGGCGTGACGGCGTTCTCGGAAGTAGTTCCAGACGAGCCGACGACATCCTGCCCATTGCCTCCTGTTGGGCGGTAGGTCGCAGTCGGAATTGGTAGCAGCGAGGAAGTGTCGGCATACATTATTCTACGCAAGCGAACAGAGGAAGAGTTTCCGCGCTTATACAAAAAGTTCTCAGTCGGTTCGAGAGTGAGGGCAACCTCAGAGGTGGCATGGGGTGTTCATCCCACCCATGAACGGAGTGGGCTTTCCACCCCTACACCCCATCTTTGTAACACACGAAGAAAAGCCGCCTTTGCATGCGCGATCAGGATTTGATATAATGGACCCGATACGATGGAGTAGGAACGTGGAGACATAGGATGGCCGATATTCTGACAGAGGAACACTCCCCGCTGGCAATTCGCTGGACGCGGGAAGACTGCGAGAACCTGGAACGCACCGGGATTCTGACAGAGCGTTACGAATTGGTGGAAGGGGTCATCAATAAGATGGGGCAGAACATTGACCATGCCAACATCGTGCGCCTGCTGTTGTCCTGGCTCTTTCGCCTCTTCGGGGATGCGTTTGTTCTAACACAGACCAGTATAGATGTCCGTCCGGAAGATAATCCCACCAGCGAGCCTCAACCGAACGTCATTGTGGTTGTTCGGCCAGCAATAGAGTTTAAGCATAATCCGACGCCTGCCGACTTGCGCCTCGTGATCGAAGCCTCCGACTCGACCCTGATGTATGATCTCACCACCAAGGCGCGGCTCTATGCGCGGGCAGAAATCGTAGAGTACTGGGTCGTCAACCTTCCGGAACGGAAGCTCCACGTGCATCGGAACCCCATGAATGGCACGTACCAGGAGATTACGGTCTATTCCGAAGCCGAAAGTGCTGCCCCCCTGGCAGTCCCAGATTCTCCGGTTCCGGTCACCCAACTACTCCCTCCCGCCGCTCCTTCCGAATAAGTCACCTGCCACTGTTCGGAATAGCCTTGCGCTTCATATTTTTGTGAACCATTCGGTATCTACCTCTATTGACTCTACCATCTTGATTTTGACACCGAGCCCTAACTCTTTCAGTTGCTTCACTAATTGTTCGCCATCAATCAAGTCTATAGGGGGTGCTCCATCGCGCGTTGCTTCCTTTACAGCCTCTCTCGTAAAGGTACCCGTCGTGATAAACAAGCCTTTGTCCGTTCGTCCTTGCATTGCGCCCCTAAAATCACGGATCTGGCTAGGAGTGATGGCTCCTTGATAGCGCTTGCATTGAAACAGAACGTGGAAACTGAGAAAGCCCGCCACTCGCGCTATTCCTATTCCATCAATACCGCCATCACCTGATTTGCCAGTTACTTCCACATGAATAAAGCCGGATTCACGCAACAGCCTCTGTGCAAGCCGCTCGAAGGCAGCAGGCGTCAGATTGATCAGGATTTTGTGTAGCAATTGATGCCAGGCTAATATCTCCTCCTCGGCTTCTACATCCTCAACCTCCATCGGCAGAAGCGGGGTCGCGATAGCAATTTCGGCAGGTTTGGCTTTGTTTGCTTCGCGTACAGCCTTAATAACCCTTTTCGGGTCGAACTTATTCAAGTCAATATCCGTGGAATTCAGCGACCAAACACCGCGTTTGGAACTGGAGTTGTCAATCAATCCATACTTTTTCAGGTAGGTTCGGCTCCACGCCAGGCGATACTCCACTTCACTATAAGAGGTATCGCCATGCGGAATCTCAAGCACTTCATTTGGCAAGCTGAGTAGCTCGATGACCTTCCCATATATCTCATCCACAGTGCCTGAACCGCCCAATATCTGCGATGCTTGCAGGGTGGGTAACATCATGCTGTCAAATGTAGGAATAGGTAGCATAGATTTTTTCATGTTCTGTCTCTCATACCTCTTTCCGATCAGGCGGAGGTTCGGGAAAGCGTATAGGGTTGGATCAATACTTCGGCAGGAACGCCTAAACCCTTGTGCAGCCGTCGAATCATCTCAATTGTCAACCCACGCCGACGGTTGAGTATTTCCGCAACACGCGCCCGGCTGCCGAGATAGGGTTCAAGATCACGGCGGGCCAATCCTCTACTCTCCATATAATACAGAAGCGCCTCGATCGGATCCGGCGGGGCGATGGCATGATGCTTTTGTTCGTAGGCTTCCACCAATGTTGTCAATACCTCCAGGCGGTCACCTTCCCGTGTGTCGGGTTGTGCATCGAAGATGGATTCGATTTCCGCTAGAGCCTGCTCATAGTCGGCCTCAGTTTTGATTGGTCGTAATTCCATAGAAATCCTCAGATAGTTTCCGCATCTACTCTGTCGTATTCCGCGTGTGTTCCTACAAAGCGAATGTAGACGATCTCGACAGCATAGTTGATGGCTACGATCAGCCGGTAGGTGTTGCCCCGAATGTTGAACACCACACGGTTATTGCCAAGAGTTCTCGCGTTCGCATAGACTGCCATAATCTCCTGAGGAGACTTCCAGTCTGCCTGCTTGGCATCGGCGTACCAGGCACGCAAAGCCGCTTCCGCATCCGAATGGGTAGTCCAGAACTCACGAAGGGTTCGCAGGGCAATGATTCGCATAAAGATAAGTATACCCTGCTCCCAAAATGGGCGCAAGCTAAAAGCGCCTAACATAACCTGATCGCTGTGAATAAGAGAGGAACGCTTACACCCTTGCTCCCTTCTCCCTGAAGGGAGAAGCGCGGGGGGTTGAGGGTGAAACCTCCCGGTCTGCACCAGAGTTTGTTAAGGAGTCTATATTCTGCCTTTTTCCTGTTCGGCCTGACATGAGGCGAACAGAACTCCTGTCATTGACAGGCGAACCGATCCTCGCTATACTTTGAGATATGAAACAGGCCGCTGCTGTCAGGACCGTTGCGTAACGGATTGCATGGAAGGTTGAAAGCGCAAGTCAGATGGGAAAGGAGCGGGGATGAATACGCTTTTCTGGATTGGGGCGTTGAGCCTGCTCTGCGCGGTCGCGCAGGCGAAGATGCCGATCTCGGCGCAGGGCAAGGCGCAATGCACCATCGTGACGCAGCCGGGCGCGACGCCACCAGAGCGCTACGCGGCGCAGGAGCTCGCCACCACGCTGCAGCAGGTGACCGGTGCGACGTTTTCCGTGGCCGAGAGCGATAAGGATGCGCCTGCGTCCGCTATCATCGTCGGGCCGGGGTCGGTGGCGAAGGCGGTCTTTCCGGAAGTCGCGTTGGAGAAGTTCGGCAACGAGCAACTAACGATCCGTACGAAGGACAAGCGCCTGCTGCTGGCCGGGGGCAGGCCGCGCGGCACGCTCTATGCGGTTTATCGCTTCCTGCAGGAGCAGTGCGGGGTCCGCTGGTGGACCCCCTGGGCCTCCACTACTCCCCATCACCCGAACCTGACCCTGCCGGACCTGGCGCTGGAGGAGCAGCCCGCCTTCGAGTCGCGCGATCCCTACTGGTTCCCCGCCTTCAACCCCGATTGGGCCGCCCGCAACTTCTCCAACAGCCAGTCCGCGCATCTGGACGATGCCCATGGCGGCTGCATCCGTTACAAGGGCTTCGTACATACGTTCTATCCCCTTGTGCCGCCGGAGAAGTATGCTGCCCTTCATCCCGAATGGTACGCTCTGATCAACGGCAAGCGCACCTTCGAGAACGCGCAGCTCTGCACCACCAATCCCCAGCTAAGAGATTTCCTGGTGGATCAGATTCGGGCGTGGATCAAGGAATCGCCGGACGCCAGTATCATCTCGCTCTCTCAGAACGACTGCTTCAACGCCTGCCAGTGCCCGAACTGCAAGGCGCTCGATGACCGCGAGGGCAGTCATTCCGGTTCCATGCTGGCTTTAGTGAACTATGTCGCCGAGCGCATTGGGAAGGAGTATCCCGATGTCGCCATAGACACCCTGGCCTACCAGTACACCCGCAAAGCGCCGAAGGATATTAAGCCGCTGCCGAATGTGATCGTGCGGCTCTGCTCCATCGAGTGCAACTTCGCCGCGCCGCTGGACGATCCCAGCAACAAGGCGTTCGCCGCCGATATTCTCGACTGGAACCGGCTGAGCAAGCGCCTCTATATCTGGGACTACACCACCAACTTCGCCCACTATGTGCAGCCGCATCCCAACTGGTTTGTGCTGGGCGCCAACCTCCGCTTCTTCCATAACCATGGGGCGCGGGGCGTGTTCGAGCAGGGCGCGTACCAGTCGTCCGGCTCGGAGATGTCGGAACTGCGCGCCTGGGTGCTGGCGCAGTTGCTCTGGAACCCCGATCAGGACGACCGCAAATTGATTCGTGAATTTCTGGATGGCTACTATGGCAAGGCCGCGCAGCCCATCTGGGACTACATGACCCTGTTGGAGCGGAAGGCGAAGGGCTACTACATGACCTGCTACTCGCCGCCCTCCGCACCCTTCCTGGATTTCGACACCCTGAGCCGGTCGGAAGCGTTGTGGCAGCTGGCGGAGGAGGCGGTGAAGTCCGACCCCGCCCTGCTCTGGCGGGTGCAGCAGGCGCATCTTCCGGTGCGTTATGCGTTTCTCTCGCGCTGGTCACAATTACGGCGCGACTGCCTGCGGGCCAACGCAACATGGCCCCTCCCGCTCTCCCGCAAAGCCGTCGCCGACGCCTGGCTGGCGACCGCGACCGGCCCTGGCCCGGCAGGCTGGACGCCGATGACCCACATCAACGAGGGGGGCGTCACCCCGCAAGCGTTCGTGGCCCGGTTTGCGGAAGATCCGCCGGATCCGGTCGTGGCTCCGCTCCCGGCGCGGAACGCGGCTCCGCCCCTCCCTTCCGGCATCCCCGGTGCGAACGCCCGCACCTGCGTGGACGTTCAGGACAACCTGGCCCGGCTCTACATGGAGGGCGAACTCGCCGAGGTGCGCGCCGACCCCGGCGCTTCCGATGGTCTGGCCGTCTGGATGCCCGGCGCCCACCATGAGTGGGCGACCCAGTTCCCGCTCTCTACTCTTCCGAAGCGGGTCCAGACGGGCCGCTGGAAGGTCTATGCGCTCATCCGTATCGAGAAAGCGCCGAACGCGGAGCCGCAAACGCCCGCCTTTACCGCCGGGATCTACGATACCGCCGCGCATGCCGGTCGGGGCGAAGTCCATATCTCCGTTCAGGATGCCGCCGAGACCTATCAACCCTACCTCCTGGGCACGGTGGATACCAGTACAGACCAGTATGTCTGGATCGCCCCGACCGCCCAACCAGGCGTCAAAGCCGTCTGGGTAGACCGCCTCTACTTCGTCCCCGCAAACTGAAATACCAGGCGGGTGGACTACACTTTCAACGAGGACAGAACACTGAATCTAAACGTGATGAGCGTCAATGTGCGCAATATGCGCTCCAGCGATGGGGAGAATGCGTGGGAGTTACGGCGGGATTTGCTGTTTGAGGTCCTCCGCCGGAACCGGCCCGATGTGATCGGAACGCAGGAGGCATACTTCCCACAGGTCGAACAGTTGGAGGCGGCGCTGCCGGACTATGTGCGAATAGGGGTAGGGAGAGATGATGGTAAGGCGGAGGGCGAGACCTGCGCGCTCTTCTTCCTCCGCAGCCGCTTTCGCGCGGAGGAGCAGGGCACCTTCTGGTTCTCCGAGACGCCGGAGATCCCCGGCTCCCACCACTGGACGCGCTCCCTTCCCCGCATCTGCACCTGGGCGCGCCTGATCGAAACCTCCGGCAGAGCCTTCGCGGTCTACAATGTGCATCTGGACCACGAATCGCAGCATGCCCGTGAGCAGAGCGTCCGGCTGCTGTTGGAGCGGCTTCAGGGGCGGCAGCCTGTGGAACCGGCCCTCATCCTGGGCGACTTCAATATGGAGGAGGACAATCCGGCCCTGGCAAACCTGCAGGCCGCGATACCGGAGTTGCGAGACGCCTTCCGGAGCCTATATCCGGAGGCGAAGGAGCGGGGCACCTTTCACGGTTTCACCGGGCGCACAGACGGGGAGAGAATAGACTATATCTTTGCCACACCGGAGTTTCAGGTGCAGGAGGCACAGATCCTTCATGACAATGTAGAGGGACGCTATCCCTCCGATCATTTTCCTACCGTCGCTTGCATCCGTCTGGATTGAGAGCGACGGTTCTTGAGGTGAACTCATGGGCTTGTTCTTGTTAGGAGTGATGGCGATGCTGGTAGGGCCGCCCGATACCGTTCAGATCACCGTGGAAGGCCCTCCGCAGAAGATTGTGACCGAGGCAGGCGCAGGCGGGTATCAGGCGTTTCCCGATGTCTGCCGGTTGCGGAGCTTCCCCGTCGTCAGCCTTTCGGACGATAGAGGCAAGACCTGGAGCGCGCCCCATCCTATCGGGCTGAAGGCGGGCAAGACCCTGGACGAGACCGATGTCTTCGAGCGCAAGGATGGGACACTGGTCGCCATCATGCGCGAGGTGATGTGCTGCGCGGAATCGAAAGACGGCGGCAAGACCTGGGGGCCGGTCTACGACCTGGGCTTTCCGGGCCACTGTCCCTATCTGCTCCAGACCCCGGACGGCGTGCTGCTGATGGCACACCGCGTCCCGGAGACCTCGCGCCACTACAGTACGGACGAAGGGCGAACGTGGCACGGCCCGATCCTCATTGACCACGTTATCGGGGCCTATCCGAGCATGGTCGTACTGCATGATGGGCGCGTATTGTGCGTCTACTACGAGGAGGGAGCGCACTCCGCAATCCGCGCGGTCACGCTGCACATCACGCGTTGAGCGCCCCTCTTGCAGTACCGCATGCGGAGGATCTCCTCTTCTCCCGCCTGCGCCAGCCGTTCCCGATAGTACTGCTGCACGGTATGCAACTGCGAATAGCGCCCTGCCCCGCTCTCTGCCGGTTCATAGAGCACGAGCGATTTATCTACCAGGCTCAACAGGCATTCGAGCACGTCCCCCCTCACCAGAGCGCCCTCCCCGCTGGTTTCCGCAACGGTAGAGATGTCGGCACAGACCGCCTCCGCCGCTTCGACCTCCCATCCTCCGGGGAACACCGAGAGCCGTCGCATCACCACGCGCTCCTGTGGAGTGAGGAGGGCGTCGCTCCAGTCTAGCAGGGAGCGCAGGGTCTGCTGACGCGGTTCCACCGTCCTGCCGCCGACCAGAAAGCCGAACCGATCCTCCAGGCGACACGCGATCTCTTCCAGAGACAGGGAGCGAACCCGTGCCGCCGCCATCTCCAGCGCCAGTGGGATCCCATCCAATTGCCGACAGATCGTCGTGAGCGCGTCTATATGGTGAGGGGTGATCCGAAATGTGGGGTGCGTCAACAGGGCGCGTTCGACGAAGAGCTGCACGGCCCCATACCCCAACAGCTCCGAAGGGGTCCTGCCGGCAGCCGTTTGTGCGCTTCCCTCCGGGAGTGGGATCGCTGCCAGGTCAGGCGGCAAAGCCAGCGAGGGAATCCGATATACCAGTTCTCCGCTCGCGCCCAAAGGCTGTCGGCTGGTACATAACACACGCAAACCCGTAGAGGAGCGTAAGAGGATCTCTACCAAAGCGGCGCAGACGCTGAGCAGGTGTTCGCAATTATCCAGTATCAGGAGTAGCGTCCGCCCCGCCAGCCTCTCCACGAGGGCTTCCGGCATACGCTGGGGGACTTTCTCCTCTAATCCCAGGGCCGTTGCCACAGTCTGAACGACGTGCATGGGGTCGGTAAGCGAGGCCAACTCTACAAACCAGACGCCATCGGGATAGGCGTTCGCCAGACGGTGTCCGGCCGCAATCGCCAGCCGCGTTTTGCCGACACCTCCGGCGCCCGTCAATGTTATCAGGCGGTGCGTTGACAATCGGGCGACGACGGTTGCGACCTCCGCTTCCCGACCGATCAGGCTGGTCAGGGGGATCGGCAGCCGACGCGGCGAGAGTGCAGGCCTCTCGATACGTGCAGGGTTCCGCAAGACAGAAGGCTGGGCTTGGTTCAGCAGTTGCCGGTAGAGCGTCTCCGTTTCGGGAGCGGGGCGCACATGGAGTTCACGATGCAGCAAAAGACGGAGATCCCGATAGGTCCGGGTAACTGCCGCGTAGTCCCCGCTCTCGGCAAAGGCCCGCATCAAGGCGATGTAAGCAGCTTCACGATAGGGGTCGGTCGTGAGCAGCAGACGCAGATAGCGCACCGCGCCTGCAGGATCGCCCTGTTCTGCCGCGCGGCCTGCAAGCGCCTCCAATGCCGCGAGGTACGCCTGCTCTCTCACCGTTCTCTCAGGAAGGATCCACTCTTCCGGACAACCTTCCAGCAAGGGACCGCGATAGAGGGCGATGGCGGACTCCAACCCGGCCATCGTCCCTTTAGCAAGAGCGGCGTCAAAAGCGACAACGTCTATAGTGACCCCCTCCTGATCCAGGCAGAGTGTCTGAGCGACCGGAGAACGCAGATGGCAGGCAGCAGGCCCCAGCACGGGACGAACCTCGTCGGCCAGGAGTTGGCGCAGGTTGCGCAACCCTTTCGCGCGTTCGCTATCGGCCCACAAAGCGGCAGCCAGCCAGTCGCGAGAGACCTCCTGCCCCTGGCGTAAGGCAAGCAAGGCCAGTAACCACTGACCTTTACGCGAGGGCAGGCGAGGTACGGGCTCGCCCTCCCGATGGAGATCGAACCCGCCCAGGAGTTGGATGTCCAGAGCGATTTTATCCATTGCCAATCATTTCCGCTGCAAAACCTACCGGTGCAAAACCTACCGGGGTGCGGGACCGTATGTCTGATATTCGTTCGTGGAAATGCCGGCCTATTCCGTATATATTAGTGTGGCTCGCCTGCACGGGCAAGAAGTGCAAGCCACTCCCTATGCCGAAGGGGGATAGGATTGAATACTAGAGACCGGAGGACAACAGAAGGATAGTGCATCGAGGAGAATCTACCATCCAGAGTAGATTCCGGATTCGTACCCTCGCCGCCAGTAGTGTGATAGAAGGATCATTTCCGTGATCCTATATCACTTTTCTCGGATGATGTACGCTTGGATGTACGCCATGATGCGATACTGAGGATACCGATCAGCGAACAAAGGATTCCTTGACGGGCTGCCAGATAGATGTGTGATGTTTGTGACGAGAGAGGGAGAGAGACATGTTCCGTACGCTTCGCAAGGTCGGCGTCCTGCCGATCTGCCTACTCCTTGTCGGCAGCCTGTACTGGTGGCTCAAACAGATCCAAGCGCAAAGGGCGCCCAGCCACTATGTCATTGCGCAAGCCGGTCCCCAAAAGCCCTCCGGAGGGCCGCCTATCCTGTTCCTACGCCTGCCCGGAAAACGAGGCATCATCAATAGCGCCAACTCGCGGGGCCAGGAGGTGGGAGGATATGCCCCCTCCGGCGCCAGCGATTCCCATGCCGTCCTCTGGGAGCAGGGGAAGATGCAAGACCTGGGTACCCTCGGAGGAAGATGGAGTGTCGCCTACCATATCAATGCGCAGGGCGAGGTCTGTGGCGATGCTATGACGCGGGATCATACCCTCCATGCTTTCCTCTGGCGCCAGGGCAAGATGCAGGATCTGGGCACACTGGGCGGCAAGATCAGCCATGCCTACTGCCTCAATGATCGAGGCCAGGTGGTAGGCGAATCGGATACCGGGGATGGCGTCAACCATGCCTTTCTCTACTCGGAGGGGAGGATGAAGGACCTGGGAACGCTGGGCGGTGGGATGAGCGTGGCGTATAGCATCAACAATCGGGGGCAGGTGGTGGGATATGCGGAGGACCGGGTGAATTTGTCCACCGTGGCCTTTGTGTGGCAGAAGGGGCAGATGAATAACCTGAACCCATTGTTGTTGACGCGCACGAATTGGAGGCTGATTGAAGGGCGAGAGATCAACGATGCGGGGGAGATCAGTGTGCTGGGGGAGCAAAATCGGAGACTGCAGTCCTTTCTGATCACCCCCAGCCCATAGAGACCCACGCCGCGATCAGGCGATATGGGCGCCCTGCGTCTCGACATAGACCGCATACAGCGACTGGCTGGCCGTCATAAACAGGCGGTTGCGCCGTAGGCCGCCGAAGCAGACATTGCTGCAGGGTTCGGGCAGCAGGATCTGCCCGATGCGCTGTCCATCCGGGGCGAAGATGTGTACGCCATCGTAGCCTGCCCCGGCCCAGCCGGCGCCGGCCCAGATATTGCCGTCTACATCCGCCCGGATCCCGTCGGCGAGCCCCGCCGCCTCGCCTGTTTTCAGGGCCATGACCATCGAGGCGAACTCGCGTCCATGGCGGAGCTTCTTGCCCTCCACCACCTCATAGACCCGGATATTGCGTGGGGCCTCCGGGCTATGCGTCGCCCCCGTATCCACCACATAGAGCTTGCTATAGTCCGGCGAGAAGCAGAGACCGTTGGGTTTGACCATCTCATCCAACACCCTCTCCAGGGCGCCGGAGACGGGGTCGATGCGATAGACCGCCTCTTTGATCTCCAACTCCCCCTTATTGCCCTCAAAATGGACCAGGCTGCCATAACCGGGGTCGGTGAACCAGATGCCGCCGTCCGGATGCACGACGATGTCATTCGGGGCGTTGAGGGGTTTGCCCTGCCAGTTATCCGCCAGGACCGTGACGGTCCCGTTATGTTCGTAACGCACTACCCGCCGTGTGGCGTGTTCGCAGGAGAGCTCTCGCCCCTCCCAATCGAAAGTATTGCCGTTGCTGAAGTGAGAGGGATTGCGGAAAACGCTGATATGCCCGTCTTCCGCCAGCCAGCGGTGCTGCACGTCGTTGGGAATGTCGCTCCAGACCAGATAGCGGCCTCCGGCATGCCAGGCCGGGCCTTCCGCCCACTGCATGCCCGTATGCAGGCGTTGGATGGAGGTGTTGGCGATGCGGTAGGGCTCAAACCGCTTGTCCAGGACAAGGATATCCGGGTCGGGATAGCGCACCGGAGGCGCATGGGGGCCATAATCTCGCGCTATGCCGATAGAACGTATGTCTGATCCGCTCATTCTGTACTCCTCCACTCTGATTCACAGCCAAACATTTCTTCGTAGAACACACGCCTTCCTGCGCAAATTCGCTCGCGGCCCAGGGTCATTCAGTTCTCGCCAGCAAACTGTGTTTTGCGTCCGTGAGGACGCTCGGCGCGAAGCGCCACATCAGACGGGTACGTTCTGTGCCCGGCCTTACAAGCGGGAGAAACCGAAAACTGAATGCCCCTGCTCGCGGCCAGAGAAAGCAGGGAAAGCGCCCCGTTACGGGGAATAGAGGCGTAAGGGCGAAATTCTCCATAGAGAGGGGCAGGAATGGGTGAGGCAGACACAGGTGCTTGGACGCGCCGGCAGATGCTGCTACAGGCGGCAGGCTGGAGCGCCATCGCGCTGGGAACGGAGTTACGGGCGAACGCGAACGATGGGTCCCAGGAGAAACCGGCCTTTGACCCTACCAAGCAGTATCGCGAACAGAAGGTCGAGGGGTGGCGACTGCTGGTCAACACCCAATTCCCGGAGACGCAGCCCGCACTCTATGAGCGGACGATGAAACTGGTAGCGCATCAGCTCTACCAGATCCCGCGCGTCGTTCCGGAGGCTGCCGTCGCCCAACTCCGCAAGGTGACCCTCTGGGTGGAACTTCTGGAACCGCATCACCCCTGTATGGTCTACCACCCCAGCGCCGATTGGCTGCGCACGCACGGCATGAACCCCGACAAGGCCCGCTGCGTCGAAATAGCCAACACCCGTAATTTCCTCGACTGGACCCTCGAACAGCCCTGGATGGTGCTGCACGAACTGGCCCATTCGTACCATGACCAGGCTCTGGGCTTCGATAACCCGGAGGTGAAGGCGGCCTATGATGCTGCGGTCGCCTCCAAGGCCTATGAGGCGGTGCTGCGGATCTCCGGACAGACCGAGAAACACTATGCGCTTACCGACCACAAGGAGTACTTTGCGGAACTGACCGAGTCCTACTTTGGAACCAACGACTTCTATCCCTTTGTGCGCCCCGAACTCAAGCGGCACGACCCCGGCGGCTACGCCATGATCGAGAAGATGTGGGGCGTCGGCAAAGCCGAGAAGGCGGCCTGATCCTTTTTCGGGCGCATGGCGGCGCAGGATCGCAACAGGCAGCACAGCACCACGAACCCAGGCAATCGAAAGGCGAAAACATGGACCCCACTCTCGAACTCTTCAATGATGAACAGATCGCAGCCTACCACAGGGAGGGCTATCTCGTCGTCCCCGATCTGCTGACCGATGCGGAGGTAGAGGCGTTTCTGACGCACGAACAACAGCGCTCCCAGCCCGCCAACTTCGGCCTGCAGGGGCATCGGACCGACCCGCAGTATGGTCACCTCGCCACGCACCCCAAGGTGCTCGCCGGGGTTCGGCAGTTGCTCTGCGGATCGCCCAGCATCGTGCAGACGATGCTGCTCAACAAGCGGCCCCAGGGCGGGCAGGGCATCGCACTGCACCAGGACAGCCACTACCTGCCCAACGAGCCGAATACTCTGATGGCCTGCTGGCTGGCCCTGACCGACACCGACCCCAGCAACGGCGGGCTATGCGTGGTTCCGGGCAGCCATCGGGAGGGCTTGCGCTCCGCCCACCGAACTCAAAACTCGGAGGAGCACGCCTCCTGGGAGACGGAACACACCATGAGCGACCGCAATGGGCGTCAATGGACGCAGAAGATGGTCTCCTTCGAGATTGACGACATCCCCATGGAGCGCCTGGTGCGGCTCACCGTGCCGCGTGGTGCGGGCGTCTTCTTCACGGGCATGACCATTCATGGCTCGTTCGCCAATCGCTCGGAGGCGCGGCCCCGCGTCGCCTTCGCCACGCACTATATCCACGCGGACACCTGGCTCTTCCGAGAAGATGTGCAGAACCCCATGCCCGTCGAGTAAGCGCAGGGAGGGTGACGACAATCCCTTTTGGGAAAAGGATAAGTGAGGGATGGGAAAACGAAGTAGAGGCATCCGCATTGCATGCTGCAGCGCACTACTGCTCGTACTGGGGATACTCGTTTTAGGAGGCACGCTCTTGGCAAGCATGGAGAGCCGGGCGGATCTGATCCCGGTAGGGCAAGCTGCGCCGGACTTCACGGCGCCGACGAGCGATGGGAAGACGGTGCATCTGGCGGAACTGCGCGGGCAGAAGCGGGTGGTGCTGGTGTTTTATCCCGGCGACTACACGCCGGTCTGCACCGCCCAGTTGTGTTCGTTTCGGGATAACTGGGACGCCCTGCAGGCGGAAGACACGGTCGTCTATGGGGTCAATCCGGCCAAACAGGAGAAGCACGCCGGATTTGCCGCCAAATTCCAGCTCCCCTTTCCGCTGATTGTCGACACCGATAGCGCCATTGCCGGCAGTTATGGCTGCCGCGCCCTTTTTGGGATCGTCAAGCGCACCGTATACGTCCTGGACCGCAACGGCAAGGTAGCCTGGGTAAAACGCGGCAACCCGGCTCCCGACGAGGTCTTACAGGCGCTGCACGCCCTGAAAGACCCTTCCGACCCAAAAACGCTCCCACCAGATCAGTGACCCGGTGGGAGCGTGAGAGGAGCGAATAAATCTTCTCGATTAGTCGGCAGGCCGCTGCAGACCGCTCGTGTTGCAGGAGCCGCCAGTATCCCAGGCCCAGGTCGGACCGTCGCAGCCCGAGAGATAGCCAATCGGCGGGTTCGTTCCGCCGGAGATGAATTTCACGTGGCCGTCCACATAGGCGATGGTGTCGCCACCCTTATGCCAGACCCGATCATCATCCTGATCGTAAGGGGCATCATAGCAGCGGAAGAAGCGGGTTTCGGCTGGGCGCGCGAAGAAAGCGAGCAACATTGGGCCAGGCCCTTGTTGCGTGCAGGGGTCGCCGGGCGCGGGGATGTAGGTGGATCCCTGAACTGTACCGCCGCTGCCGCAGAGACCGGATGGGATCGTGTAGCCGGTAAACTGTTTCGTCGGGAACGGGTTGGTGAAGTTCTCGTGCGTGAACTTGTAAGAGCTGCCATACACCAGGTCGAAGAACTTGCCGTCAATCTGGGGATACTGCGCGGCGGTGAGGACATTCGGCGGGGCATCCGGATTGTTGCCGTTGAGCTCAAAGCCGGCGTCGTCCGGGCAGTGGGCGACCCCATGGTTCTTGACATAGGGGGCGACCTCGGCATGAACCCCCCGCTCCGGCAATCCGGAGAGCTGCGAGGTGAGCGGACCGATCAGAAATTTGGCATGGTAGCCGATGGGCATGGTCTCGTCGTAGTCCTGATCGTACATCAGAATGGCCAGAGCGAAATTCTTGAGGTTGGATGTACAGGTGGCGATGCGGGCCTTTTCCCGCGCCTGGGCAAAGACGGGAAAGAGGATGGCTGCCAAAATCGCAATGATTGCGATGACAACAAGCAGCTCAATCAAGGTAAAGGCGCGTCTCAAATCTGCCCTCCTTCATAAAAAGATATGGGTTGGGTCACGGGAACGGGCCGACTTTCCCGATTGCGCGTACATTCTACCCAGAGCACATTAACATGATGTTAAGAAATATTAAGTCGTTATTAAGAATGAGGAGATATTGCTGTGTATATCCCCGCCCATTTTCATGAGGATGACCTCGTGCTGCTGCACGAAATGATGCGCGCGTACAATTTCGGCACGCTGGTCACCTGCCAGGATCGTGTCCCGTTTGCCACCCACCTGCCCTTTCACCTGGATGCGGAGCGCGGCGCCTATGGAACCCTTCGGGCGCACCTGGCGCGTGCCAATCCACAATGGCGGAGCTTTCCGTCCGAGGAGGAAGTCCTGGCGCTCTTCCAAGGCCCCCACGCCTATATCTCCCCCTCCTGGTACGAAATGCACCCCAGCGTTCCCACCTGGAACTATATCGCCATCCATGCCTACGGCGTCCCTCGCCTGCTGGATGAGGCGGCGCTCCGCGCCGCCCTGGCCGACCTCGTCCATACCCATGAGGCCCCGCTGGAGCCGCCCTGGCGTTTCGAGGATCTGCCCGAGGAGTACGTACAGAAGATGCTGCGCGGGATCGTCGGCTTCGAGATCGAGATCACCCGCCTGGAAGGCAAGTTCAAACTCAGCCAGAACCGGTCGGAAGCGGATCGCCGCAGCGTCGCGGAGCGCCTCCGGCAAACCGGGGACGCACAGCTCGCCGCACTCGCCGACCTCATGAGCCACACAGGCGCAGAGTGAGGCGATCCCATCCATTGACAAAACGCCCTCAGCCGTTCTATACTACGACAACCGAAATGAGTTAGCCGCAAAAAAGCGCAAAAGACGCAAAAGGGGAAATCCCCTCTTTTTGCGCATTTTGTGCCTTTTCGCGGCCATTCGGGCGGTTGGCGCAGCGGTAGCGCAGGTGCTTTACACGCACAAGGCCGGGGGTTCGAATCCCTCACCGCCCATACAAAAGCCCGCCCTCCGAACAGAGCGTTCGGAGGGCGGGCTTGTTTTTCGGTGGAGGGAGCGCTACCTCGCGTTCTTTATCCCCAGATTCCTCAGAAGGCCCATATAGACGCCGCGATCATGTTCGCCGATCAGGTACTTGCGCAGTACCCCTTCGCGGTCGATGATGAGCGTCGTCGGGATGCCTTCTACACCGTAAAGCGTGCTGGCAATGGACTTGTCGGCGTCCGTGCCGGCCGGGTCGCGCAGGATGCGCATGGTGTACTGCGGATTGGCCTTCAGGAACTTGTCGCAGTCGGCTTTCTCATCGAAGGAATCCACCGCCAGGACGACAACATCGGAGCCGAGTTTGTCGTGGATCTCCTGGAGCGTCGGCATGACGGCCTTGCAGGGGACGCACCAACTGGCCCAGAAGTCCACCACGACGATCTTGCCTTTGAGTGAGGCCAGGGAGACCTCCTTGCCGTCGCGATCCTGCAGGGTGAAGTCTTTCGCCGGTTTGCCCTCGTATTTCCCCACGAGCTTCTTCTGATCGGGGTCGCTGAACTCCGTCACCAGTTGCGCCGTTTTCGGGGGATCGAAGCGAAACAGCCCGGCATCTATCGGCTGGTTCGCCTTAACATCCGAGAGCGTCTCCGTCATCGTGATGTCCTGATCGGGGACCTTAATGAAGGCGCGCCCTAGCAGGTGGTTGGCGGCATCGAAGTAGAACTGGATGGGGTTCCCCTCGATCGGTACCGTCAGCACATCCCACTTTTTCCCATCCTCCATCACATTCCGCTTCACCGTGGCTTTCTCGATGGCTTCATACAGGGTTTTATCGCCCTGGAGATTGCCCTGCAGCAGCAGGGCGACCAGATGCGTTCCGGGCGAGCCGAGCGTAACATCTTCCGCAAGGTTGATGCTCTTAAAGTCGGCGGGGGCCGGCTTCTTGATGTATTCGTCCACTTCGCCCCGATAGTTAAAAAAATTAGTTCCATCGCTGAGTGCCAGGGAGGGCGAGATGTCGCCCTTTGCCGCGCCGCTCTTGCAGTAGAACTTATTGGGACGCTCCAGCACCAGCACGTTGGTATCCGACTCATCCAGGGTCTTGCCCTTGGCGGTGCCGATCACTTTGGCGACCGACCTATGCTGGTAGGTCTTGAGCTTCTGGTACGCCTCGGTGGACTGTTTGAGCAGGGCGGCGACATCCGCCTGCGGGGCGCGCCCACGGAATGCGGCCAGAGAGAGCGTGGCGGACGAAGAGCGCTGCACAGGAATATTTTGTGCATCCTCCTGGCGCTGCGGTGCGGTGAACTTCTCCACCTTTTTCGCATTTGCCGGCGGCTTATATTCGTAGGTGGAGGGCTCGACGGGCTTGTTGATACGGATGTTCTGCTCCGTCTCCGTTTCGGTGAAGTCGTTGCCCATGATCTCCTGCCTGGCGACGACCTTGCCGATCAGGTGGTCGTCCGCGCCGAAGTAGAAGTCGAAGGGGGTCTCCCTCGGCCCGAAAGGAACATGCAGGATCTGCCACTTCTTGCCGTCTTCCGTGACCGGGGGCAGCATCGTCGCCTTCTCCAACCCGGCCTTTACATCCTTGTCCGCCAGCGCGTCGCCCTGCAGCATCAGGGCGACGAGATACGTGCCTAGCGGTTCAAACACCACGTCATCCACGATATTGATGCCCTTATAAGTCTCGGGGGCGGCTTTCTGCATGTACTGGTTCTGCATCTGATCGTTTTTGTAGATGATGCTGGTCTTGCCATCGCAGACCGCTGCGCCGCTGGAAGGCCCCTCATTGATCTTATAGCAGAACTTATTGGGCCGCTCCAAAGCCAGGGTGAATTTCCGGATGAGTTCGCGCCTATCGCCATCGGGGCCGAGGACGGGGGATTTGACGACCGACAGATGTTGATAAGCCTTCATTTTCTGGTAGGCGTCGGTAGATTGCTTGATCAGGGCGGCGACGTCGGGTTTCAGCGCCGCGCTCTTGTCCGGCTCGACGGGCGCGGCGCGGACGGAGGAGGCCACCCCTGCCAGGGCACAGAGGGTGAGCGCGACTCTAAAAACGTTTTGGAAACTGTTCCGCATGGTGTTTCATCCTTCCAGTGTGGCAAGGCGCTTCTCGTATTTCTCCATTTCGCAGACCAGCAGCGCATGCAGTTCCGGGTCGGTCTGCTCCGCTTCGGCCAGCGCCGTATAGAGGAGTTCATAGCCCTCGATAGGGCAATCCTCGGCGGCGAACTTACGGGCGCGGGCGCCGATCTTAAAGGCCCGCATCTCCTTCATGCTCGGCGGCGCTTTCGGCATGGTCGCTCTCCTGTTCCGCTCCTTCCGCCTCTTCGCCTGGCAAGACAAAGAGCGGATTGCGCGTGCGTACGCGCGGAGGCTCCGGAGGCACCGGGAACGGCGGGAAGGGGAGAGGCCCCTCCTCCTCTTCCTGCTCCTGGGCCTCTACGCCATCGGCCTCCACACCGTCGGCTTCCGCGCTTTCCGGCAGGGCCGCAATCGGTTCGCCGCCCTCCGCGCCCTCCGTCTCGGTGCGGCGGCGGCCTCGGCCCCGTCCGCCCCTCCGCCGTCGCCGCCGGCCATTGGCGATCATCTCGCCATCGGCGGCGTCTTCCGTCGCTGCCGAAGGAGAAGCCGATTCCTCTACCGCACTGTCCGGCGCGAACTCCGCTTCGACGCCCTCCAGCGCCTCCAACTCCAGCGCCTCCATCGCGCTGATGTCCATGTTCAGGACCGCTT
This sequence comes from Chthonomonadaceae bacterium, assembly GCA_035295825.1. Classification (GTDB taxonomy): domain Bacteria; phylum Armatimonadota; class Chthonomonadetes; order Chthonomonadales; family Chthonomonadaceae; genus DATGIG01. The sequence goes on from DATGIG010000527.1 coordinate 21,306, forward strand.
CCAGCGTCTCCAGATCGGAGCTGCGTGGCTTGGGCAGCGCCGCCGGCTCGCGCTTCGGCGGTCGCTCCGGCAGCGGCTCAAGCGGAAGCTTGGGGCGGTCGCGCACAGGCGACGTCAGATTCGGCAGACCGATCTGCTCCATACGCTCCAACGGCCCCACGCAGAGGGTGCGGGTCATGCCGTTCCGCAGGAAGAAGCGATGCTCCCGCAGCGCGTCTCCCACAACGCGGCCCTCGCTCAGATCGTAGACGGTCAGGGCGTCCGGCAGGCGCAGGGTACGCTGTCCCTCCCGGTTCGCATGGACCGTCACCCAACCGCCGCCGATCTCCATCACGTCATCGCCTTGCGAGGCCCAGACGTGCGCCCCGGCATAGCGGCAGATCCCCCGCAGCAGTTCCAGCGGCAGCGTCGGCTCCCCGATGAAGACGGACTTCCAGTCCCCACAGTTCTTCACCGCAATCGAGGGCAGGCCCGAACCCTGATACTCCGCCAGAGTAGTCGCCTCTTCGTCATCCACATAGAAAGACGGATTTAGGCGCTCCCGCGTTCCGATTTCACGTCCACTGAGCCGTTCCGTGACGACATGATGCGGTTCGATAATCCGCGAACCGACCTCCGAGTTCCACTCCTGGGGGCGCAGGCTCATGCCGACGATGTGCGTCGCCGCCTCCTCCAGTGCGCCGCCCACGCTGGGCCGCTCTTCGCAGGAGCCAGGAGCATAGAGCCAGGCGAGAGTGCGGCCTTCGCCCTGAAGCTTCTCTCGGATGGCGATGCGGTGCTCGGGGCTGAGGCGGTAGGGGGTCAGGAACAGGTAGAGCTTCGCCTCCGTCGGGAAATCCGGAGCCAGCAGGTCGCTCTGCAGGTAGGTGCCATAGGAGACCCCCGCCCGCTGCAGGGTATCCCGCAGGCCGTTCGTCAGCTTGCGGAAGAAGGCTTCGCCGCGCTGGATATGGAGCAGGCTCTTCTCATCCACCAGGGCGACGACCTCCGGCACACGGGCGCGCATGCGGTGCTGCATAAAGGCGCGGTAGCGGGCGGTAAATGCGCCCAGACGCTCCCAGAGGCCCTCTTCATCCAGCCAGCCCTCGCCCCAGAGGTCCATAAAGCCGATGCCGGTGGTGTGGGCGAGCGCCCGTCCCTGCGCCCGATGCTGCGCCTGCTCGGTGCTGAAACGGTCGCCCAGGCGCGGGTTGAAGTCTTCGGGGTCCTGCTGCGCGGGGGCCAGGTAGGTCTTGGTGTCGTCTTCGGAGAGCCAGAGCTTTCCATGGAGCGGGAACGACTCGACCGGGGCGGGGATCGAGGCTCCGCCTCCGGATTTGCGGTCACGGTAGGAGGGAGGACCACAGACCAGGTCGATGGCGGGTGAGGCGAGCAGCGTCCCCAGCGCCAGATGCCCGCTGAAGCCGTGTCCGAACTCGAAGGTGTACCCATAGCAGACGGAGACGAGCGCCTGATGATGCGCCGCGCGCTTGACCGCCTGCGCCAGGGAGATCAGCCGTTTCGCCGTGCTTTCGGAGGTGAACTCGAAAAAGTCGATGATCCGGCGTTCACGGCGCGTCTCGAAGAAGGCCCTCAGCGGGTTGGGCTTTGTGATCAGGGGCGGGATGTCGGCGGTATGGAACTGCACATCGCCATCGTACCAGGCCGCGCGGAGCGAAACCAGGTTGTGCTTGTACTTCTCCCGCAGCCAGTCGCGAAAGGCGTCGCGGTTGGCCATGCTCCGGTCGTACCCCTGATCCGCCGGCTGGAACCACTCGCCCCGCTCCAGATGGTAGCCGAAGACCCGTTTGCCCCACTCGTACTCCTGCAGGTGGGTCACCAACAGAGTGAGGGAGTGTTCGGCTTCGCGCCAGAAGCGCTCGCTGGTGAGCGAGGGGTCGCCAGTCGTGCCGTCGGCATAGGAGGCGATCTCGGTGGGGTATTCGCGCTTCCAGCCCCGTGCCGGCACGAAGACGATCCGGGGCATGACGAAACCTTCCGGATCGGCATCCAGCAGAGCGCGCAGGCGATTGTCGATCTCTTCGAGGGCATGCGCCGCCTCGGAGAGCGGGCAGGGCAGTTCGACCAGCGTGGAGTGGAGGTGGATCCCATTCTGCGCGGCATGGCGCACCTCGGAGAGGACGCGCGGGCGGTTCGCGGTGGGGTCCAGGTTTCCAAAGAAGAGGACCGGCGGAACGACCGTTCCATTGATATGGATCTCGGCCATTCCGTTGCGCAGGATCAGGTGCGTGCCTACGGTGCGGTCGATGATCTCCTCGACCGGAGGGGCGATGGCGACCGGCTCGGCAAGGGCGCCCGTCT
>DATGIG010000528.1:0-2597 GCA_035295825.1 Chthonomonadaceae bacterium
CGCTCGTCGAAGAGGCGGGCATTACGGATGGCGATGGCCGCCTGCTCCGTAAAGTGCTGGAGCATTTCGATATTCTCGTCGAGGATGGGTCGCCGTGTGAGCAGGTTATCCACCGAGAGGATGCCGACCAGCTCCCCATCCACGCGCAGCCCCACGTTCACGCAGGGATACAACCTCTGCGCTACCGGGTCGTGCAGGCTCCGCAGCACATAGGCGTGCTTGCCGGAGCGGAACTCCTCGACATTGGGAAACCAATCGGTGAGCGGGGCGCGATAGTCGTGCTCATCGCGGGGTTGGCCCTCCCTATCCGTGCCCCAGGAGCCGCGCGCGTAGTCGCCTTCGACCATCACGACCCCCGCGCGATCAAACCCGGCGACATCCACGACCGCATCCCGCACCATACGCAGGATCTTATCGAGTTCCAGGCGCGTATTGATCGCCGCAGCGATCTCCATCATCCGCCGCTTACGCTCCTGCAGTCGCTCCCGTTCGTCCACGAGCCGTGAATTTTCGATGGCGATGGCCGCCTGCTCACAGAAGGGCAGCAGCCGTTCCACATCGGCTTCCAGGATCGGGCGGGAGGTGACCAGGTTATCTACACAGAGCAAGCCGACCAGCGCCCCATGGGCGACCATCCCGACGACGACGCAGGAACACATACGCGGCGCGCCCTCGTCCGTCGTCCACTCCGTTTCATATGTTTCGAAGCAGTACGGTTTCTGTTCCAACGCGACGACGCGCATGGCTCCGGCCAGCGCCTCCAACTTATAGCGCTCCCGATGTTCGTCCTTCAAGCGGCCTTCCGCATCCGTTCCCCAGGTGCCGTACATGGCATCCGACTCTTTCAGCCAGATGCCGGCCCGATCAAAGCCTTCGACCTCGATAATGGCGTTACGGACCAGCAGCAGGATCTCATCCAGGTTGCGGGCGGCGCTGGAGGCGGCGATAGCGATCAGGCGCTCCCGCTCCCGTTCGATCTGCCTCTGGCTGGTGACATCTCGCGCCAGTGAAAGCGCAGCAATGGGCGTGCCGTCTTCCGCCCGAAGCAGGGTGTTATGCCACTCACAGGTGATGGCGCGCCCATCCTTGGTGACATTTTCGTTGACGCTATAGACAGAGCGACCTTCCAGCAGTTCGTTGGCAATCTGGCGCATGCGCGCCTGCATCGCCTCGGGGAGCATCTCGTAGAGGGAGCGCCCAATCGCCTCCTGCGCGCTCCAGCCTAATAGATCCTCTGCGCCCTGGTTCCAACCCAGCACGCGGCCCTCCGCGCTCCAGGCGATGACTGCCAGAGGCAGAATGGCGGCCAGCCTGGCGGAACCGAGCAGGGTATCGAGGGAGGGTGGCGTGGGCGACGGACCAGATGGAGCGACCTCGGATTTCGCGCTACGCCTGCTTTTTGGGGCATTCGTCACTTCATGTACTCCCATACTGGGCGTTCTTTTGTAGGGGCAGCCATGGGGTTGCTCAGGAGAGGCATGGGGACCTGCCGCTACGGTCTTGCCGATGTCAGGATTAGATTCTCGTTCGGTTGTGTATTCTCCTACGTATTTCTGACAGGTTCGCTCCCAATTCCGCGCTCGATTTGAAAAAACGTGGGGGCAGGGCAGGACAATAGGGGCGTAATCCCGAATTGTGCGCCATGGAATACACTTTAGGGTTCGATGGCGGCGGTACCAAGACGGCGGCGCTGATCCTGGACGCGCACGGCTCCGAGTGCGGACGCGGCATGGGCGGTCCGGGCAATATCGCAGTCAACGATGAGACAACGCTCAGGGCCTCCTTGCACGAAGCGCTCTCCGGCGCGTTACAGGCGGCGCACCTCCCGGAGAAGACATGCTTTCAAGGCGTATGCGCAGGCATGGCAGGCTATTCGATAGATGACCGTCGTGAGGCTTTCAGCGCCCTCCTGCATTCGGAAGTCTGCGCCGAGGCCTATCGGGTCGAACCGGACTACGTGATTGCCTACTGGGGCGCGGCCCAGGGGGGACCGGGCATTGTGGTGATCGCGGGAACCGGCGCCGTCGCCTATGGGCGCAATGCGAAGGGGGAGGACTACAGGGAGGACGGCCTGGGGTATCTGCTGGGCGACCGGGGCAGCGGGTTCAACCTGGGCCTCTACGCGCTACGCTACACCCTCCGGCAGTTGCAGGAGGGCCACACCGATGCCCTGACAGAGGCCATCTTGAAACATACCGGCGCAACGCGCCCCGCCGAGATCATGCAGTGGCTCTACGGCAATTTCAGCCCCCTGCGCGTGGCAGGACTATCGCCCGTGGTGGGTGACCTGGCCGAGACTGGGGATAGCCCGGCACGAACGCTGGTCGCAGAGATGGCCCGGCGGTTGCGCCATTCGGTGCGCCAGATCCGCCACAAACTCTGGATGCCCCGCGATACGCCGGTCTATCCGCTGGGCGGACTGTGGCAGTTGGGGGCGTTCTTTCGCTCGGAATTCGCAGACCCTCAATGGCGTGGCGACGACCGGACGCGCCTCGAGCCGGAGGCGCTGCCCGGCGGCGTCTTCCGACTGGAAGAGCCCATCCACGACCCAGTCTATGGAGCCGCGCTTCTGGCCGGATGCAGGGCGTAAAACGCCG
>DATGIG010000529.1:0-11820 GCA_035295825.1 Chthonomonadaceae bacterium
GATAAAGACCGGGCCTGCCCAGGCCATCAAGTGCGGTTTCGTATAGAGGATGGACGAACCTTTGCCCTCATAGAGCGGTTTGAGGATATTGATATCCTTCACCATGGCCCAATCGGGATAGAATTTATTGAATTTGTCGTACCCATGCGACGATTCCTGGCTCTGGAACCAGACGGGAAAACCCTCCACGGCGGGGATGCCGAGCTGCAGGCTATCGTGACCTGCCAGTGCGGAGGCGATGGTCATCATGACATAGCAGGTGATCAGTTCTCCCTGGGAGAACGGAGAGCGGGGCAGGAACCAGGCTGCCGCCCGCACGATCGCGGGAGCGCGTTGGCCGCTCTGGCGCAATCGCGCCAACGGCTTGAGGACCAGTATGTTCAATAAGACCAGGATCAGCAGAAAGAAGGTCGTGTTCCAGAACAGCGACATCGCGGTGGCATGATTGGAGTGCCAGATGCCCTCCACTTCGATGACCCAATAACAGTTGATAAAGATGAGTACGGTTCCCAGCAGCATGACCCGGAAGGTGACGCTTCGCGCCGGCGCCAGCGCCAGACCTTCGGCCTCCTTGCCGACAAGGGCAGGCGTCGTCCAGTCGGCGGCAGGGGCACGCTCGGGTTTGTCCTGCCGGGGTTGGGGAGACACGGACATCGGCATCGTCCTTTCAATTGGAGAGCGGTCATCCACGACGGCTTCTCTCCTCTTACATTACGCGGACAATTCCCTGCCGTGAGCGCCGATTCCTGCCCATGCCCGCAGATGGGATTGGGCAGTCAACACAAAGCGCCGGGAAAGAGTACAACTCCCGGCGCTTCGCTATCAGTGTTACCAACGCTTTATAACGACCTGATCGAAGGAATGCGGCATGGCGAGAAGATCAATACTTCTCCGGATTGTAGGGGACCGGCTTATTGTCGGAGGACTGCATCTTCTTGAGGGTCGTGACCAATTCCGCGTAGGCTCCGTCCTCGGGAGATACCGCGCCCTTTTCCGGTTTCTTGGGGTTGGCTTCCGCCAGGCGCGTCAGCAGATAGCCGAGCGGCTGTCCGCTCAAGCGGCGGCTCACATCGTCCATTACCTGGGCGATGACCTGAGCGCGGGTCTTGGTGGGTCCATAGTACCCCTTGCCTCCACGCGGGCGCCGCTCCACGGTCAACAGTCCCTTCTCCACCATGCGGCTGAGGGTTACCGCAATCGTGCTGGGAGACTGCATTTCGCGTTTCTCGGCGCGGCGAGAGAAGTGCATCGCTTCGTAGACCTGGACCGATGACTGCGGTTCCCCTGCGTCCCAGAGCAGCCGGAGGATGTCGCCCTCCAGCACACCGAGCGAGGGCACATCATCACCGCCTACTCCGATGTACTTACGTCGTTTTCCATCTTGGTTTTCCACGGTAAATACCTTTCTTGTTTTGAGGTTTCCGTCAGTCGCTATGACGGCTCTTCCGGGGACAACACGCTTGCATAGGTAAACCCGTTCCCTCTGCGCTATCACAGCGCGTAAGCCTGGACTCTCATAAGGCGCTCCTACTGTGGGGGCAACTATTAGCGCATCGGGTTTATCGTATGCCTTACACGTAATAGTGTACCCTGTAGACAAAAGCATTGCAAGCGTTTTGAGCGCCAGGCTAAATTAAATTTATAAATCTGGTAACATGCGGGCAATCCTGCCGAATCTGGAGAGAGGCTTACCAAAATTAGCGGGCTAATCCTTCAATGCTTCCGTGACAGCAAGTTCTATATCGAAAGCGCTTCCAGCCTCCCATGCCGCCCCAAATGCCGCTGTTCCCAGCGCCTTCTCCGCCGCCTCGATGTCTACCGCCAGTTCTTGCAGTTCTGCCGGGGTCAACGGCAGCCCCATTGTCTCCCGCTGCTTTGCAGCAAACCCGAACAACTTGGCAGCCTGCTCTCCCTGCCCTTTGCTCCAGGCCAGGCGCGCCATCTTCTCCATCACCTCTACCAGTCCCGGCTTGTCACCGATCTCTTGAAACAGCAACAAACTGCCTGCAAATTGCGAACGCGCCTTGTTCACATCCTTGCACACAAATGCAACCTTACCCAGTGTATTTAACGCGTCGGCAATACCCTGCTTATCCCCCAATTCATATAGTAAGGTAAGCGCCTCAGAACTGTTCTGCTCAGCAGTAGTGGTATCTCCTTGCTCGATAGCGAGAATTCCCAGATAGTTCAAACAAGTTGCAATCCCAGCTTTGTCTTCCAATTCCCTGCTAATTCCTAATGATTCCTCATAAAGAGCTTGTGCCGTTGCATAATCGCCTTGATACTGATTAACCATTGCCAAATTATTAAGTGATATAGTTACACGTGATGGATTATTCAATTCACGACGAAGTTTCAGGGCTTCTTCGTGATAAGTCCTCGCCGCCTTATAATCGCCCTGCTCATAAACAACAACCCCCAAACTGTTGAGTGAATCTGCGATGCCAGTTTTATCTCCCATGGAACGCTTGATTTCCAATGCCTGTTCGTAGAGTGTCTGTGCTACTGTATAGTCTCCCTGTTCAGCAGCCACTATCCCCAGGTTATTCAGTGAATTTGCCATACCTTGCGTATCCCCTATCTTTTCGCGGATACCCAAGCACTCTTCCTGTAGGATAGCGACAGATGAATAGTCCCTCTGGCTCCAAGCCAGTATCCCGGCATTATTCAGGGCACGCGCTCGCAGTTTCGTCGGCTCCTTCGCCCCTCCTGTTCCTAGCGCATCGGTCAACCACTGACGACCTTCACTCAAATAGCCGCGTACCATCCAGAAACGAGCCAGAGCCACTGCTAAACGTAAAGCAGTGTCCTTATCTGATTGTGAAGGGTCCAGGCTCCAATTCAGTGCAGCGCGGAGGTTATCATTCTCTTCTTCGACACGGTCGAGCCAATCTCCCATCTCCGCTCCCTTGAGTTTCTCAACCGCCTCTTCCGCAAATGCTAGAAAGAAGTCCCGCTGCCTGGAGCGTATGGTATCGTACTCGTTTGTTTCTGCCAATTTCTCACGTCCATACTGGCGTACCGTCTCCAGCGTCCTGTAACGTGAAGTTCCTTCATCTTCCTCCGCAATCACCAGCGACTTATCCACCAGTTGCGTTAAGAGGTCGAGAACCTCCCAGTCTTCCACATCATCCCCTACACAGACTGCTTCCGCTGCGGCCAGGGTCCAACCGCCGGCAAATACGGAGAGACGGCGGAAGAGGGTGCGCTCCGGTTCGGTCAGAAGATCATACGACCAGTCAATCATCGCGCGTAAGGTCTGGTTCTTTGCGGGTGCTGTCTTGCTGCCCCCGGTCAACAGACGGAAGCGATTATCCAGGCGGGCTACAATCTCCTCGACCGAGAGCGACTTGATCCGGGCAGCGGCGAGTTCGAGCGCGAGCGGGATACCATCGAGTTGGTGGCAGAGTTGAACGAGGGCAAGGGCGTTCTGTTCTGTCAGGGTAAAATCGGGTCGCGCCAGACGGGCGCGTTCCACAAAGAGATGCACCGCCTCATACTGCATGATTTCTTCGAGGTTCTCACCGGGTTTCCATCTTTTAGGAGGCAAGCTCAGAGTCGGCACATGATAGACTGCTTCCCCTTGTACGCTCAGCACTTCCCGACTGCTGGCAAGAACGCGCAGTTGCGGACAGGCGCGCAACAGGGCATGGGTCAGGGTCGAACAGGCGCTCAAGACGTGTTCGCAGTTGTCGAGCAACAGCAGGGTCTTCTTCGATTTCAGGTGGTCTATAAGCGTCTGTGTGACGCTGCGGCCCGGCTCTTCACGGACGTCGAACTCCGAGGCGACCGTCTGCGGCACCAGATTGGGATCGCTGAGCGGGGCCAACTCTACAAACCATACCCCGTCCTTATGCTCGTTCAGCACCTGATTGCCGACATGCAGCGCCAGTCGGGTCTTGCCGCAGCCTCCCATCCCGACCAGGGTCGTCAGCGGCTTGGATGCAACGAGCTTTTTGACATCCTCTACCTGCTTTTCGCGGCCTACAAAAGTAGTCAACTGGCGAGGTAAGTTGTGTGGGGGTTCGGTAGGAGCAATAGGGGTCGGTTCGCGGAGGGTGAGTGCTGCAGCCTCTTCGGGCTTCGTCAGCAGCCTGTGGACCGACTCGGCGAGATGTTCGAGGTGAGGCTCCAGCGGTTGGGTCAGCGCATCGAACCAGTGCGGCACGCTGATGAAGTACTCCATTGGCTTGGAGAGCGACACATTTTCGAGGCGGAACGGCAGCAGCGGGATCCGCTGGCTGACGGCGCGCTCCACCTCCCGTAAGACCTGGGGCGATTCATTGGAGTTTGCCGAGAAAACCAGCACCATCGCCTTTGCCGCATGGATCCCATCGATGATGGCGGCGCTCCACTCCACGCCGTGCTGAATGTCGCGTGGTGCGATCCAACAGCGCGGGCCTTTCGCCTCGATGGCGGCGCAGACGGCCTGCGCTACAGTAGCATCCTTGGACGAGTAGCTGATAAAAACATCGGCAGGCAAAACGTAAGCCCTTCCCCTCCGCGAATGTAGATGCTCACTATATTACCGGATTTATTCGGATTATTCGACCTAACAACACTTCTTCTCCCTCCGGCCCCCCCGGCAAGAAGAAAAATGTTGAAAAAAATTGCTCCCCCGGTAAAAATACGGAGGAAAGCAGTCAACCTGTGCCCAATCTGTGCGCGAATGAGGTTAAGAAGGAGCGAACGCGGAAATGACGCAACTCAAATGGGGCATTCTGGGTACGGGCAAGATCGCGGAGACGTTCGCCAAGGGCATCGCCGGATCCAAAACAGGCAAACTCATTGCGGTCGGCAGCCGTGCGCAAGAGACAGCAGATAAGTTCGGAACGACATATGACGTACCGCGCCGCTATCCCACCTATACGGAACTGTTAGCCGATCCCGAAGTGGACGCGATCTATATCTCTCTTCCCAATCACCTCCATGCGGAATGGACGATCCGATGTGCGGAAGCTGGAAAGCACATTCTCTGCGAAAAGCCGTTTACGATCAATCACGCCGAGGCTGTTCCGGTCATCGAGGCTGTCCGCAAGCACGACGTCTTCCTGATGGAGGCGTTTATGTATCGCTGCCATCCTCAGACGGCGAAGCTGAAAGAGCTGATCGAACAGAAAGTCATCGGGGATGTACGCCTCATTCAGTCGAACTTCTCCTACAATATGGGGCCGAAATACGAGAATATTCGCCTCTCCAACCCCGCTGCGGGCGGAGGCATTATGGACGTGGGCTGCTACACCACCTCCATGGCGCGGCTCATCGCGGGATCGGAGCCGGAGATCGTGGTCGGCGTGGGTCATATCGGGCCGATCAGCCGCGTGGATGAGCAGGCGACGGCCAGCTTGAAGTTCCCTGGTGGAATTGTGGCAAACCTGGCCTGTGGAACTCAGGTGAGTGCGGACAGCGAGTTACGCATCTGGGGCTCGGCGGGAAACATTCGGGTTCCCAATCCCTGGTTCCCCGGTGAAGGCGGCAACAAGATCCTGGTGCAAAAGGCAGGCGAGACGCCCACGGAGATTATTGTGGAGGGCGGTGCAGGGTTGTACTCCATCGAGGCGGACACGGTCGCGCAGTATCTGGAGGCGCGGCAGGCGCCCCCGCCCTGCATGACCTGGGAAGACACACTGGGCAACATGGCGACACTGGACGCCTGGCGCAGCGCCGTCGGCCTGGTGTTCGATGTGGAAAAGGCCTGAGAGTTAGGCTTATTGAGAGGAGAGACCGTGCCTAAATCACCCTGGCGCGCCCGGCACAGGCGATCATTCGCCCCGCGACGCTTCCATCGCACGATTGGCGCTACAACCATCGGCCTGACCTGCCTGGGCGGTGCAACCGCCGCCTATGCACAGGGACAGGCCCAGCCGACCGTATCTTCCATCTATCAGTTTGTCAAGGCGCGAGGACAGAATTCTCCATCATTCGATTCCGTGCACCTGGGCAGCTCGCTCCAGGAGGGTTCGCGGCTACAGACCGGGATTGCCAGCAAAACGGAGATCACCTATCCCGACAAGAGCACCCTGCGCCTCAACGAACAGACGGATATTGAGTTGCAATCGCCCCAGGGGCAGCGGGATGTCGTGATGCAGCGCGGTGCGGTTTTCGGGCGCTTTCACGGAGCGGCACGGTTCCGAGGGCGCTTCGCAATGGGCACGGTGCAGGGCGATAATACCACCATCGAGGTCATCGAGGACGGCACGCGCACCGTCATCCGCTGCTATACCGGCATTGCTATCATCACTGGGGCCGGAGCGACGGCGATGGTCGTCCCGCACAGCGAGACCCGCATGGCGAGCGACACCGGCGCGGCGGAAGACGAGCGCGTCGTGGAGGCATTCGATCCGCAGACCGGCAAGCTGACCGAGGGGGCAGACGTACCGAAGGCAAAGAACGCCAGTTTTATCGTCGTCCAACCCGCCAATGCCAAGTTCGTCACGCTCCATGCGGGCGAGGAGACGTATGCAACCAGGGATCATGGCCCGGTCACGCCCTACAAAACCCAGCCGCTGGAGTTTGCAGGCGGCGACGAACGCCCCTGGATGCTGGACAACTACAACGGCGACCAGCAAGTGTTCCACTTTGGCTTTGCCTATGATGACTACCGCGATTACTACTATGAACTGGATGCCGCGCGGGACGCCGCCGCCCCATGGGGTCTAACGACGCCCGGCATCCAGCCCCCGCCGCAATTCAACGGGAACATCAAAATCTTCGGCATCCCGCCCGGCAGTCTCAACACGGGCGTCGGCAACGGCAATCCTAACTCACCGGGCGGAAACGTCGGAGTTGGCGTCGGCAATGGCAATCCCGGTTCGCCCGGCGGTAATGTCGGGGTCGGGATAGGCAATGGCAACCCCAACCATCCAGGCGGAGGCGTCGGCGTTGGAATAGGCAACGGGAACCCCAACCAGCCGGGCGGCAATGTCGGGGTGGGCATAGGCAATGGCAACCCCAACCAACCGGGAGGAAACCTGCAGGTTATCATCGGGCGCGCGGCAACGCGCTCCACGGACTTCTTCCCCAATATGCCGCAGGTCGGAGGGGTCTTCTATACCACCACCTACTCCAACTCCGCCTTTACCTATGCCCGCGCCTCTGCCGTACTCGGTCCCTTCTACCTGCGGGTAGGCGGACGTATCGGCTACCTGGACCACGAGCACGATACCTCCGCCGAGGAGTTTGTTCTCCGCTATCGGAGCCTGCAGTACGGCGATATCATGGCGGGTCGCTTCCACTGGTATCCAGGCCCGGTTTCCAACGGGCAACTGGGTAAGCTCATCAACTTCACCACCGCCAATGGTATTATCGTACAGAACCCGGTCGGGCAATCCACCCGCGTCCAACTCACCTGGATGGATAAGATCGATCCCATCAACAATCCGGGCGTCGGCGGCTATGCGGGGTACGTCACCTTCCCGGAGCGCCAGGGCCGTATCGGCGGCTCCATCCTGACCACCTCCCAGCAGACGGTCGGATACTCGTTCCACTACGACACGCCAGTGGTCCTCCATCACCTGGAGATGTATACCGAGGCAGGGAAAGATACCGCTCACCACGACTTTTACACGGTTGGCGCCTTCTTCCCCGGCTTGTTCCAGCACCACAGGCTGGATGTCTCTCTGGAATACGCGTTCCGAGGCTCCTACGGCGATTCGTGGGATCTGGACGTACACTATCCGTTCCATCGTTATGGCGCCGGGCTGTTCACTCTGACCAAGGCCGGAGGGGCCAGCTTCCGGCCCGGCATCGGCCTTCAGCTTCAGTTCTAATGCAATCTGCTTACCTTCGCGTTAAGGAGATAACCATCGTGATCACGATACGTCGAAACACTCTCATCGGTAGCGCTTGCGGTCTCGTCGTCCTGCTGTCGGCAGGCTGCGGAGGCGGAGGCGGAACTGCGAGCGTCCCTACGTCGAGTACCGACCGTAGCAACGGCACACTGGCGCTCAAACTCACCTTTCCCGCATACAACCGCGCTGCCAAAACGCCCAAAACCGTATCTGCGCAGACCCGTAGCTTCGCCGGTAATATCCCGATTGGCACCCAGCTTGTCAAACTGACAGTGACCAATACGACGAATAACACTCTGCTCGCCAGCCGCTCCGTCAATGCGCCGATTGTCAACGGCGGCCTCCCCTCGTTGGTGACCATCAACTTCGCTGCGATCCCTGCCGGCCCCGTCACCGTCACAGCCACCGCGTTCCCGGACTCCGCCGGCCAACTCAACGCCATCGCCACCGGGTCCGCAGCCGGAACCGTACAGCCCCTCACCACGACGGACCTCACCGTTTCGATGGCTCTCACGCTCAGCAGCGTCACCATCAATCCGCCCAGCGCGGACCTGATCGCCCCTCCGTCCTCATCCGGCACTTCGGTCGTGCTCAATGCAGTGGTCGTCGACGCGGCGAACAAGCCCCTCGTTCTTCCGATCCAGTGGACCACGAGCGATCCGGGCGTTGCCACGCTCACCATCTCCTCGTCGAACCCGGCGCAGGTCACCATCAACGCCGTCGCACCGGGAACTTCGACGATCACCGTCTATGAACCGAACAGCGGACTGACAGCCACCTCCCTCATCACCGTCAGTGGCGGATAGTCGCTATCGCGAAGCGTTACTATGCAGCAAGGAGTGGATTGATATGCGTGTTCTCTTTAGAAACCTTGCGCTCTGCGTCCTGGGATTGGGGATCGTCTTGAACGTCGGGTGCGGCGGCGGAGGGACGGGCGCACCGGTAAGCGTCACCAAAACGACACAGCAGGGCTCGCTCTCGATGCAGATCCTCTTTCCTAAGCCCCTGACGCGATCCGAGATGAAAACGAACTCGCGTTCGGCGAAATCGCATTATTCGCCGGGGGCGATTCCGGACGGCTCGTTCGCAGTCAAAATCGTGCTCTCCGATCCGGTTAGTGGCAACCCGATCGTTCCGACTCGGATCGTCACGGCTCCCATCGGCCTCAGTGGCAGTCTGGCCTCGCCAATAACCATCAATTATCCGGCGCTTCCCGTCGGCAATGTCAATGTGGCTGTGACCGCACATGGCCTGACGGATGCCTCGGACCCTCCGCTCGCGACCGGCAATAGCCAGGGGACCGTCGTACCTCTGGGTAACACGGTCGTTCACATCCTGCTGAACCTCACGGCCAACTCCATCAAGATGGTTCCGGCACGCCAGTCAGTCGGATTTGGTCAGCAAGGGAGCGTGACCGCCACGGTGTTCGACAAGCAGGGGAACACGCTCCTCACGCCACTCCAATTCTCAACCAACGATCCCGACCTGATCCTTCTTCAGAATACCGGTACCAGTCCGGCGACTATCAACATGACCGTCACCAATCCGAACGCATTGGACTTTGCGGCAACCGTCACGGTTACGGAACCGGATAGCGGCCTGACCACATCGGTTACAGTGAATGTTATGGGAGGGTAGCGGACGTATCTCTTGTCTTATATCTCAAAATGTTCCAAGGGCAACGCCGCTCCTCCAAGGGAGGGCAGATCCATGCCAAGCTACTCAACAAGGTCTTTTTGGCTGCTGTATCTGCTCGCTGCGGTCGTGACCTGCGGTTGCGGGGGCGGGGGTGAGAGTATCTCCGTGGGCAATTCCGGCAGTCGGCAAGGTTCCCTGTCTTTACAGGTCGTCTTTCCGCAGCCACTGCGCTCCGTCGGGCCGGAAAAAGCCTCCCGTACCCTTGATGGACGCTACCTGCCCGGCGACATACCGGATGGCTCCTACTCCATCAAGATCGTACTGACCAATCCTACGACGGGTATGGCGGTCTCTCCGCCACGGATCGTCACCGCCCCCCTCGCCTCCAGCGGCAGCCTGGCCACGCCGATCACCATCAACTTCGCCGCCCTCCCTCTCGGCCCGATCCAGGTGGATGTCACCGCACACCCGGATACGCAGGCCACGGAGACGCCCCTCGCCATCGGAAGCGGCACGGCTACCATCGTTCCCCTCGGCAATACGATAGTCCATATCCCGCTCACTCTGACCGCAGACGAATTGACCATCGTCTCCAAGATCCATGTTTCCCAGGGCAAACCGGGAAGTTTGACGGCGCGCATTCTGGACAAACAGGGCAACTTACTGAAGACCCCCCTGCTCTTCTCCTCCGCCGACACCACCATTGCCACGGTCCCTGCCACAGGGCTGAGCGGCGTCGCCGTCGCAGTGACGGCGGGAAGCCAGACCGGCCAGGTTCAGATCGAAGTGCTCGAACCCGACAGCGGGCTCCATACCTTCGTTACCTTCCTCGTTCAATGACCCTCCCTCCTTAAGGAACTACTTTGGGATTCCGAGCTGAAAAAAATATTTAAAAAGTTTTCCCCTGCCCCTAAAGATCATCTTATCATTCGCCGACAATTCCAATAGGAAGGATGCTCCCCGTGAATTTTTCGTGAGATACCTTTCTTTTATTAAGAAACCGCTTGACAGACATTACCCGATTTTCGTATAATAGCTGGCATGTATCGGGTAACGGACCTTCGGCCTCGCGTCCGATGCATCCACATAACCTAATGTCGGTGTTCGCGCAAGTTGATGGCGGACGCGACATGGCAATGACGCCGATTGATGCACTCGGACGCTGCTGCCCTGAAGCCGCGGTGTTTTCTGGCCTGTAAGGAGATAGTACATCATGTGGCATCGAACGGAGCACGAAACGGTTGGAGAGGAACTGTTCCTGGCAGGAGAGAGAGTCAGACCGGGAACCTATCGCCAGATCGGAGGGAACCGCGAAATCCTCATTGAGAATGAGGACGTCCTTCCGGCAAGTCTAGACGGCCGCGTAGCCTGCTATATGCGCGTGTACACCTGGGGGCAGTTAAATCAGAAGCAGGCGACCGGGGCGTGATTGCCCCACTGCAACCCCATCGTCCCCAAGAACCCTGATCTACTCTACAGTTTTCCCGCACACAGACATCAGATGACGGCACAAGCCGACCGGTGGCGGTCGGCTTGTGCCGTTTTGGACCACTACTCCAATAGGAGTACGTTTACGGCCTCCCCTACGGACACCTCGGTCACCTCGCCCGGAAGGACCATCAGTGAGTTGGCCTGCGCCATCGAATGCAGGTTTCCCGACCCCTGCCCTCCCGTAGGACGCGTACTCCATTTCCCATCCTCATAGGTAGTAATCGCACGCACATACTCTCGCCGTCCGGGGGTGTGAGAAATCGTCTCCGTTGTCATGGCCGATACGGCGCGCCGCATCAGCGCTGCCTCCGGATACCCGGCCATCTTTCCGAGCGTGGGGCGTACAAAGAGTTCAAACGTCACCATCACCGAGACCGGATTGCCGGGCAGCCCGAAGAACAGCGTCTCCCCGATATGCCCGAAAGCCAGCGGTTTGCCCGGCTTCATCGCTACACGCCACAGCTCCAGTTCTCCCAGCTTCTCCAGCGCGGGTTTGACGAAATCCCGGTCGCCGACCGAGACGCCGCCCGCCGTTACGATCACGTCCGCTCCCTGCTCCACGCACTCCCGGAGCGCCTGCTCCGTCGCTTCCGGATCATCCGGGAGGTGCCTGCGGGAGTGAACTACCGCTCCAGCTTCCCGTACCAACGCCTCCAGGGTATACGCATTGCTATTGCGTATTTTCCCAGGCGGAGGCGTCACCCCCTCTTCAATCTCTACCACCTCATCCCCGGTAGAGATGACCGCCACCCTGGCCGGACGGATCGTGAGCGGGAGCGCTCGCCCCAGTGTCGCCAGCAGACCCACCTCTGCCGCCCGTATACGGGTTCCGGAGGTCAGCAGGGTGGTCGCAACAGCCACATCCTCTCCCTGCCGCCGAATATACTGTCCGGGCATCGCA
>DATGIG010000530.1:0-5139 GCA_035295825.1 Chthonomonadaceae bacterium
GGGAGGGCGCTATCTCCTTTGCCGATGTCACCGACCGGTTCCTCGACCCGCATAATTTTCAAGGCGCGGAAGCGTGCCTGGCCGCCGCCCGGCGTGCCGGGCGGCGCGTCTGGTTTATCGCCCCGATGGATTATCTGGCCCGCAGGACGCCCTTCGGGGCGCGTCTGCCGACGAAGACGCGCTATGGCGCATACGGAAAGATCCGCAGCACGCAGTTGCGCGCTTATCTCATCCGTCTCTATGGTCCCCCCACACTCAAATCTCTCTTTGCGCCGGAGCGGCCGCGAGAGGAAAATGTCAAGGCGTTTCTCTTCGCGCCCGTTTCCAGTGCGTCCGCTCGTTTGTAGAGAGCATGGCGCGCCGGTTCCGAAATCAGGACCCGCCGAAAAAATCACCCGTCACTCGAAGAGAGCGGAAGGATCTTCTCCTCAGCGTTGACAGAGACATGCGATTCCATAGCAATGACCGTTCCTGAGGTCTGGACTGGATTATCACCGGGCCGCAGAAGCTCTTCCGGGAGATGGTCTTTGGAATCTGTCTCTGCCGGCCGGAGCAGGGTATCGGCTCTTGCCGCTTCGGATGGGCGCAGCAGCGTCCGCTGCTGCACATCTACGCGCGCCTGCAGGACACCCAGGCAGGCGCGCGCCGCCTCGCGGACGCGCTGCACGTCCTGACGGTACTCGCGCACCGTTCGCAGGGGCGCGCGCACGCTGAGGAACCGCAGGGGCTGGGCGGCAAGACGCTGCAGCATCGGAATGACCGCCTCATCGCCGATCTCCTCCAGCCGCTTCAACGCCACCAGCGTCTCTTCCACATCGTCGAAGGGGGCCAGCAGCACCTCGGCGGAAGCCTCTCGCAGGGCCTCGCTCTCTTCGGGGGAAAGTACCGCGGCGCGAACGATCAACCCCTGGTCTGGGGAATACAATACGCCAGAGAATTGGGTGTCGAGGCGTTCGGTAAGTTCGGGGGAAGGCGGCTTTTCCGGCAGGAAGCGCCCGAGGACCGGGCACTGTCGCTGCATCCGTTCCGCCGCCGCCGGGTCCAGAGACGGGCAGAGCGCGCTCAGGGAGACCGGCGTGCCCCATTTTGCCAGCTCGTCCAGCACGGCTGCCAGGGCGTCGAGATGCCGGTGCGGCGCCTCGTCCCGGTAGTAAAGGGCGTAGAGTCCGAAGCCGAGTACGGCCAGCAGAAGAATCCAGAGATCGGTAAAGACTCCTGCAACGAACAGCCAGAAGGCCAGGTTGGAGAGTCGGCTGCGCTTGTGGGTCTCCCTCTCGACGCTCTGCGTATATCGCTCCACCAAGAGGCGCGCCGCCGCCAGAAGATCCTCCTCTGGGAACAGGGCGGCCTTCTGCCGCGCCGCCTCCCGCACCGGCGTGAGGACGTCGGTCAACTCCTGCGCGAACGCCTCGACATGGGCTGGCGGCATGGGGGCCTGCGCGGGGGCATCGAGAACGCCGGACTCGCGGGCCTCTCCCTTGCGACGCTGCTGCCAGAGCGCGCGGCCATCCTCCGGCAGGACGAATGCCCTCTTGGCGGCGCGGTCGGACACCATCCAGAGCGCCAGCCACCCGATGAAAGAGACGAGATCGGCCAGCTCCTTCCCACCAAGGGGTACCGTTTCATGCCCGATAGGGAAAGAAACCTCGGGAATGAGGTGGCGCAGGCCGGCTGCGGCGAATCCGGCGATCAGCGGGCTGCCATAGAAGGCCATAAACCGCCAGAACCGCCGGCGCCCGGCCTCCTCTTTGAAGGAGCGCTCGACCATCGCATCGAACTGCATCTTGTGCGGCGCGTCCAGGCGGCTCGCCTCCTCCAGCGCCCACGCGCGCACGGAGGGTTTGCGGCTGCGCAGGCCGCGAAGCAGGCTCTGCAGTCGCAAGCCGCCGATTCGGTCTATGCCATTGCCTGGCTCCTCCACCGTCCTCTTCCTCCAAGAGCGTTTGCGTGCCACAGTCTGAAGACACAACCTCTTGACGTGACTCCGGTAGCGCCGGTTTCGTCAGGCAAAGGCAGCAGAGCCAATACGAACAGCTTATGTCGAGCAAAAAATAGCGGGATACTATCTGTTTATCGTTTCTTTCGGGTCTGTTGGCCTACCTCCAGGAAAGTAAGAGAGCCACTGTCTTATCGGGTTCAAAACCGATAGCGGCGATCTGGTTGCAATTGTTAATCGCCAACCGCGCATCACCCAGGAGCATGGGTCTGGCTAGCGTGCCCAATTCGGTAATACCGGAATGCTTGCGCAGGCCAAAGTGCAGTTGCAGGCATAGAACGGCAAACAGAAAGGCTATTCCGGCTTTCATCGTAAAAGGCTTCACATGAGGCTCCTTGTCTGTGAAATTAGATGAATCCGTCGAAGATCAGTACGGCATCATAAACCGGCAGGAACGGTCTCATTCGAACAAGCCTTCGTCTGTTAACCATCTGTTGCGCGTTCTTTTTGCGCCAGACAGCCTCAACGATTCGGGGAACCAATCGCCGCGGATTTCGGTCTTCCGCTGAGGATAGCTCAACAACCGGAATAAGGAGAAGCAAATGTATAGAGGAATCTACACCGCGCCTCCGAATGAGGCGGAAGGGCTGCAGATGATCTACATGCCGGACCGGCAGGTCATTCGCCTGGATGGGTGGTTCAATAACCGCCAGGGGATGCTCCAACCGGTGGATATGCCGCTGGGCGAGTTCCTGCGGGGGTTGGGGATCACTCTGGAGGACTGCCAGCAGGCGCTGATGACCAACACCCAGATCCCGGCGCAGCCTATGGCCCAGCCGGCCAATGTGCCGCCGGCCACGATGCAGCCGGTCGTCCCGCAGGCGACGGTCCAACCGGGCGTCTCCGATCACACCGGACGTGGAGTCGTGTCGCGAAAGTAACCCCCTCTTCTCGATGATGGGAGCCGCTCTTATCCTACCGGAACGGCTCCCTTTGCTGTCTGGGACAGCATTCTATGCACTTTAGCAAGCAAACAGTTTCTATGCCAGCGAAGGAGAAAAAAGAAATGGCACAGCACACCGCATCGGTGGCCGTCAACGCGCCGGTGCATCAGGTCTACCAGATGTTCAGCCACTTCAATGACTTCCCGAAGTTCATGAGCTATGTCAAGGAAGTCACCTATTATGACAATCAGCGCAGCCATTGGGTGGTGGACGTCCTGGGCCGGCATGAGTGGGACGCCGTCAACGACAATTGGATCGAGGACAAGCAGATCGGCTGGCGCTCGATAGATGGCCTCCAGAACAGCGGCATCGTCCGCTTCTCGCCGATCAACGATAACCAGACCCGCGTGGATGTGATCGTCCATTACGATCCGCCCTCCGGCTGGGTCGGCGATGTCGGGGAGACGCTGGGCGCCGGCAAGCGTTTCGAGACCACGCTCCAGCACGACCTGGATAATTTCGCGGAAATGGTGGCCCAGGCGCCGCGCGGCGCGCTCGATCCCAACTCTTCCAGTTACCTGTTCCATGAGGACAGCGCCGCGGCCAGAAAACAGACCACCGCCGCCCAGGACGCCACGATGAACGAAGCGCCTACACGTTGAGGTTACAGGTTACAGGGAAAAGCCTCTCAGTTTGTACTCGCCATTCCTGTAACCTGTTCCCTGTTCCCCGTAACCTGCTTTACCTCGACGGGAGGCGGCGCGGCCGGGACTGGGAATGTGACCACGATCCGCGTCCTGCGCCTCGCAATGAAGAGAATGCTCGGGATAGCTGGCCTGGAATCCCTGTGAATTCCCCAGATCAATCGTCTGCTGCATCTCCGCAAACTTGGCCCCTATCAGGGGCTGCAGGTGCGCCAGACTCTCCTGCTGAGACGGATTATCCCGGATCAGCGCGCGCAGCCTCCCGAGGTCCTCCGGCACCTTGCCGGTAGCGCGCAGATAGGGCTTCAGATAACGCGCCTGCCCCGTCAGCAGATAACCGCGCTGGCCCGTCTCGGCGTCCTGCAGCAGCGAGAAGGTGTCGTCGAGCTGCAGCAGGGCCGTATTGGTCTGCTGCACCCAGCGGCTATCCTGGCGGAAGCGGAAGAGGAAAAAAAGGGAAGTCAGGCAGATGGCGACCAGCAGAAAGAGGGCTGTCCATAACCCGACCGTCGGCGTTTTTTGGGGCCAGATACGCATAGCCGCGACCGTTGGAACCTCCCGGCGACCGGCAAAGCGCGAGGATTAGTCTCGCGCTGCAAGCCCTGCGCCGAAATACAGATGGGATAGACTCAGTATACCTGCTCAGAAGCAATCCCATCCGCCTGAAGACGCGCCGTCGCATTTGAATGAGCGGCTGCTTGCTTACGCTCATAACGGGCCCGTAAAAATACGGATTCAGGTTTCCGATAATAGAAGAGTATCGTGCTTTGCGCGGGTACGGCCTCTCGGAGGCTGATGTAAGAAAGCAATGCTAACGCAAGAAATACAGGAACGTTTGCTCGCCATTCTGGATGCCACACCCGATCTGGTAGCCATCAACGACATGCATGGCCGGCTTTGCTATCTCAATCCGGCCGGGCGGCAGATGCTGGGCATCGGCGAACAGGAGCAGATCATCTCCCCGGCCGGTAAGGCCAGCGGCGAAGAGCAAGACTCAGAGGCGGCGCAGTTGCTGGACGACCTCTTCCCCATCGGGCTCAAAGAGGGCGCCTGGCAGGCCGAAAGGGCGCTTCGCGCGCGCGATGGGCGCCGGATCCCCGTCTCCCAGGTCGTGCTCGCCCATAAGGACGCGGGGGGGCAGGTCGTCTACCTTTCCACCATCGCCCGCGACATGACCGAGCGCAAAGCCCTGGATGCCCAGGCGCAAGAGCAGATGTGGCTGGTGCAGGAGACCAGCCGCCAGTTGGAAGCGCAGAAGGCCCAACTGGAAGAAGCCAACCGGCGCCTGGAAGAAGCCAATCTTCGCCTCGCGGCCCTGGCCGTCACCGACGGCCTCACCGGCCTGAAAAACCATCGGGCGTTCCAGGACCGGCTGGCCGAGGAGTTCGCGCGCTGCCGCCGCTATTCCCATCCCCTCTCGATCCTGCTGCTGGACGTGGACCACTTCAAGCAGTACAACGATACATTCGGCCATCCTGCCGGAGATAAGATCCTGAAGCGGCTGGCAGATGCGCTGCAATCGAGCGCCCGCGCCACCGATTTTGTCGCCCGCTAT
>DATGIG010000531.1:0-10097 GCA_035295825.1 Chthonomonadaceae bacterium
ATCGAGCGCCATAAACTCCGCAATCACCTGCCGACAGGCTCCGCAGGGCATCCGGCTTCCCGGCGCAGCCTCTCCTTCCGCCTGCAGACAGGAGACGGCCAGCCTTTGGATGTGACGCGCTCCGGCAGCCACCGCTCCATACAGCGCCACCCTCTCGGCACAGATCGCCAGGCCATAACTCGCATTCTCGATGTTACAGCCGATGTAGACGCCCTTCTCGGTCTCGACGGCCGCCCCTACAGGAAACTCCGAGTAGGGGCAGTAGGCCACCCGCCCGGCTGCCCTGGCACGTTCCAACAAGGTTCTCTCGTCGTCGGTCAGCTCTCGCATCAAGCACTTGGCCTCCGCCCCATCAGGTGAGCGCACGCATAATCACGCCTCCGCCCACCACAACCTCACCCGTCTCGTCGCCGTCCTTTGTATAGAAGACGGCGGACTGGCCGGGCGTGACAGCCCTCTGGGGGTTCGTGAACCGTGCCTCCACCGTTCCGGAAGCGCTCCCAGGAGTGAGCGTGGCCTCTGCAGCGACGCCATTATAGCGGATCTTGGCGAAAACCGCAAGGGGAGTATCCGCTGTTGTGATGTCCGGGATCGCGCTCCAGAGGCAATTGTCCGCGATCAATCCCTGGGCATACAGCGCTTCATCTCTGCCCACAACGAGCGTATTGGTCTCCGCATCCAGCGACACGACAAACAGCGCCCCCTCCGAACTGGCGGGAAGACGCTTGCGTTGCCCCACCGTATAGAAAGCAATGCCTGGGTGCTCTCCAACGATTTTGCCCTGTGTGTCCACAATCTTGCCGGGCCGCGCGGTCGCGGGCGCCTTCTCCTGCAGAAAGGCGACATACCCCTCCTTCGGGACAAAGCAGATCTCCTGCGAATCGGGTTTGCCGGCAAGCGCCAGCCCCCACTCCGCCGCAAGCCTCCGGGTCTCCTGCTTCCCGCTGAGATGTCCCAGCGGCATCAGCGTCTTGCTCAACTGCATCTGTGTCAGCGTGTAGAGCGCGTAGGATTGATCCTTCTGCCGGTCGCGCGATCTGAGCAGTTCGTGCCTGCCGCTCGCCTCGTTGTAGCGGATGCGGGCATAGTGCCCTGTGGCGAGGTAGTCTGCGCCGAGGTTCTCCGCTTGTCGCAACAGCTCGTCGAATTTGACGCTGCGATTGCACTCCACGCAGGGGTTTGGGGTGCGTCCCCGGCTGTACTCCTCCACAAAGCGGTCAATGACTTTCTCGGCGAAATAGTCACGAAAGTTGAGCACATAGTGCGGGATGCCGATCTTCGCGGCTGCACGCCGCGCGTCTTCCACCGCACCGAGCGAGCAGCACCCGCCATACTTGCCCTGCTCCGCATGCTCTTGCCAGATCTGCAGCGTGATACCGATGACATCGTAGCCCTCCTGCTTCAGGAGGGCTGCCGTCACTGCGCTATCCACACCTCCGCTCATGGCGGCTACTACGGTTCCCTTGCTCATCACTCTCTCATACCTGCCAATACAGTCTCCAGCTACTCTCGTCTGCGTTCGACATTTCATTTATTTTCCTGCCTACATTATGCCACATCTAAGCCAAACCGGCAAATCGGGCATCCATTTTCCACTCGGGACAAGGCACAAAAGCATGCGTCATCCCGAATTTGTGAGGGCCGGGTACACAACCTACCCGGCCCCAATATTCGGGATGACGCATGTTTCAACGCCGCGCACGAAACTCAGAATTTGAAGAGAGAGTCGTCTACTCCCTGGTTGACCTTCACATTCTTATACGCCGTCTCCCCTGCCTTCTGGCCTTCGTTATTGAAGACTTCGATGCGGGTCGGGAACCAGACGCCCGGCGCGACCAGTTTGGGATCGCGATAGTAGAAAGTCGCGTTCAACTTGCCGAGTTGGCTGTAGTCCTCACGCTTCAAGGTCACCTTGGTTTTGGGATCTATCCAGATGATGCGATGCGACGAATCCGACTTGTCCTGGTAGGTGAATTTGAACTTAGCGCAGGGGATCCCATTGACGTTCGACGGGCCTTTGTATTCGACGTTCGAGTATGCCAGATACCCGTCTGAAATCAGACCGACATCCAGCAGCGTCTTGCGCTTGCCCGGCGCCGACCCGATATCGGTGATACTATTGATCTTCACTTGAGGAATCTGGACATTCTGCTTTGTCCCGTTGATAATGAAGATCACGTTAGCCGTCTTCATCCGGGCATCCAGGCGCAGTTTGTTCTCCTCCTTGTAGTGCACGTTCACGTCGCCTTGCAGTTCGTAGATGCGTCCGAAATCCCTGTTGATCTTCTTACCGGCAGCTTCATCGTACTGCATCACTTTGATCGTAGCCGTGAAGTCGTCGAGCTTACTGGAGACGTAGTCCGCGATGTTGTTGCTGGGTTCGCCGCTCTCTTGTGCGGTGGCCGTGTTTCCCGCAACGAAGAGAACGCCGCCCAACGCCAACATCGCCAGCGCTGTTCCCGTCCTGATCCACCGACCTCGGCTTGCACTTATGGTCATGGGTCTGTTACTCCTTTCCATCCAATGGATCGGCATCATGCCGCCACGAAAGATTGTGTCTGAACTGTTTACGCTCGAGCGGAACGGATTGCTCCCGCTTCCGAGGGTTTGACGGACCGGCGCACAAATTGTTACATTTTCGAAAAGATAAGGAAATGGACGCACAGATGTCGTATTATACGTCTGTACCACTCTTTCCCATATCCTCCGGCTTCACCTTAGGTTGAAAACAACGACGGATAGGAGTTACCGTGACCGCGCCCCGCTCGCTTTTAGAAGCAACTTATATCCATTGTCAGGGTGTCGGGCGTATGACCGAGCAGAAACTCTGGCAGGCAGGCGCCGACGATTGGGACACCTTTCTCGAAGCGCCTGCGGCGCACTGGCCGCTCTCGCGCATGCAACGCGCCTTACTCACGCCCACCATCGAGGAATCCATACAACGCCTGGAAGAGGAGGATTACGCCTGGTTCGCCGAGCGCCTGCCGCAAGCGGAGCACTGGCGCGCTGTACCTGCATTCGGCCATCGCCTGGCGTTCGTGGACATCGAGACAAACGGCGGAATGGACGCCGGCGACCTCACCATGGTCGGCGTCTTCGACGGTCACACAATGCATCAGTTTGTTCAGGGCCAGAACCTGGACCAATTACCGGAGGTATTGCAGGATGCCGCCATCCTGGTCACATTCTTCGGGACCGGCTTCGACCTGCCCTTCCTTCGCCGCGCCTTTCCCCAGATGCCCATGCCCCAGATGCACGTGGATCTCTGTCATCTGCTAAAGCGTCTGGGGTATCGCGGCGGCCTGAAGAGCATCGAGGCGCAGATGGGCATTCGGCGCTCCAGCGCGACGACCGGTCTGTCCGGCTGGGACGCCGTGCGGCTCTGGCGCGAGTACCAGCGTGGCAACCTCCGATCCCTGGAGACCCTGCTGGCCTACAATGCGGAGGATGTGCGCAACATGTCCACCCTCCTCGTGGAGGGCTACCGGCGCATGTCCAACCGCCTGCTCTCCGGCGATGAGTAGATCGGATCAGGTGCTGCCCCTCGCTTCGATCCCCTTCTCTCCCGGCTGGCTGCGCGCGCGCCGACGCTGATTGAAGAGTTCATACAGCATCACGCTGGTCGCCACGGCGACGTTCAGCGAATCGCTGCGCCCCACCATCGGGATCTTCACCATCACATCGCAGAGGCTCTGGAGTTCCGGCGTCAGCCCCCGCTTCTCGCAGCCCAACAGCAGCATCGTCGGCCTGGGATAGACCACATCCTGATAATCCGTCTTCGCGTCGGGCGACGTTCCCACCACGGTACAGCAGTTGCGCCGCTTCCAGATGGCGAACTGCTCTACAGTCCCCCGCACAAAGCGCTGCGCAAAGATGGCCCCCATACTGGCCCGTACGGTAGCCGGATCATACGGGTCGGTGGCATTTCCAAGCAGGATGATCCCTGCCCCTCCCACAGCGTCGCTGGAGCGGATCATCGTTCCCAGGTTTCCCGGTGACTGCACCGCCTCCGCAGCGATCCAACACAGGCCGTTCGAGGGCCGTAGCGTCTCCAGCGGCTCCCAACGCTGTTTCACGACGGCGGCGACCCCCTGTGGCTCCTCCGCCTGCGTGAAGCTGTAGTAGACTTCCGGGGTTAAGCTCAGACAGGGCGTCCCGGCGATCCGGATTTGACGCACTACCCTCCTGCCGAAGGGGATCGTCAGCAGTTGTGGCGCGACAATCAGGGTCTCGATCCGGACCCCGTGTGCCACGGCCTGCGCCAGCGGGCGGATCCCCTCAATCAGAAAGAGCCCTGTCTGTTCACGCCCCTCCCGATCCTGCAGACTGCGCAGGCGTTTGATGTGGATGTTATTGCGGCTGTAGATCAGCCGGCTTGTACCGTCACTCCCTCGATTTTCATCTATGATCATCCATTTCCGGGACCATTTCAGGCCCGCCGCAGGTCTCCCTGCCGGCTGAGAGCCCACGCAAAACAAAACCGACCCAACGCCAGGCGTCAGGACGGTCTATCATGCGCAGCAGGTTGTCGTAGGGCATACATACGTTCGCACTCCCGGCGATGCAGCAAGTAAGCGGCGGTCTCGGACCGTCTCAGCCCGATTGGCATACGCTTTGCTTTTAGCCGACGAACGTCATGCATGGCTCCCTTCTGCGGCAAGAAAACGGCTGCCGCTGCCGAAGGCGTGGAGTTTCAACACGGCCCATTATAACGCATGTTCCCCTCAATGTCAACCGACCTCGCAGGTGTGAAGCATTTCACATACTCCGGAGTGAAACGTCTGACGCTCTTTGCGGTCTAATAAGGTGATAGGTGGAACGCTTGTGCAGATGACACGGACCGAAGCGCAGCCACCGCAGAAAGCGGCGTAAGACCGCGACCTATTCCAAGATGCGAGAGCCTGCGAGGATCAGAAAGAAGGATACCATGCCACTCTTTACACGAAACGCGAACCTCAGAAACGTCAGTCGTTTCGGCAATGAGCCCACCAATCGCGCCCCCCGAGACATTTCTATTCGCAATGAGCACAACCGAAGCGTTGTCCGTTCACAAGAGTTCTATCGAAGCGCCGCGCCGCGCCCGCTTCCCGGCGACAGGAACACCCCGATGTGTCCCTGTTGCGAGAAGCCTCTCACCGCTCGGAACCTGGATGACATTTCCGTGGATGTCTGCCTGGATTGCGGCGGTATCTGGATCGGTCAGGGCAAGATGCCGCTCCTGGTACGGCGCGGATTGAATGCGTTGGATGCCCTGGAGAGCGAGATGGGCCTTCCGGCGGGCAATATCGCCCTCTTGTCGGAGAACGTTGCGCACCTGCCGTGTCCGCACTGTTCGGCTGCAATGGAGGCCGGCCCCTACTCCTACAACCTGGAGGCGCGTGTGGACCACTGCCCGCAATGTCATGGAAGTTGGGTCGGCGCCGGAGAACTCGCTGCGATCATGGTGCACTTCGCGGACAAACTCGCTGCCGGCCGTCCCGCCCAGGCGGTAACGTTCCTGCGCTCCCGCTAACCGAAGCCAAGACGTATGATGCAAATCGGCCCTCTCGATACCGTATCGAGAGGGCCGTTGTTTGGACGGCGTTGAAACGCCGTTCTGATAGGCGACTAAAGGTCGCACCTACGGTGCAGCCCAAATTCGCTTCGCGAATTTCCTGCGCGGGTTCCATAAGCCCCTCTCCCAGAATGGGGGAGGGGTTTGGGGTGGGGGCCAGTCCGCGCAGGCGGACTTTGTGTCTCAGAACGGCGTTTCAACGTCGTCCCCTCACTGCGTCCGAGGACCGGCCGCCTCCTGAACGGGCTTACGGGGCAGCATTTCATCCCGCATCGCCGTGTTGTAGACGAAGGCCGCCATGATGACCGCCGCCTGTTTCAGGTCATCCGCCTGGATATGATCCACCAGGTCCTGATTGGAGTGGTGCGTCAGCGTCTCGTAATCGATCGAGTCCTGAATGAATTGGAAGCCGGGGATGCCGACGCCATCGAACGAGACGTGGTCGGTGCTGCCCGTATTGTTGATGGTCACCGTGGTCGCGCCCAGATCCTTGAACGGCGCCAGCCACTCGTGGAAGAGCGAACGTAGCGCCTCGTTCCCCTGCAGGTAGATCCCCCGGATCTTCCCGGTCCCGTTATCCAGATTATAGTACGCGGAGATCTTATCGTATTCGGACTTATGCACCAGGGGTCCCGCCGGTGCGCCAAAGCCACCCCCTCCGGCACCTGTCGGCGCTGCTCCGGAAGGCGTTTCCCGGGCGGCAAAGTGCTGCGACACATAAGCGCGGGACCCGAACAGCCCCTCCTCTTCTCCGCTCCAGAGCGCGATGCGGATGGTACGTCGAGGCTGCAGGTTGAGCGCTTTCAGAATGCGAACGGCCTCCATGCAGACGGCGCAGCCGGCGCCATTATCGGTCGCTCCCGTACCGCTATGCCAGGAGTCCATATGCGCTCCTAACATCACGACCTGATCCTTGAGATCGGAGCCGGGGATTTCGGCGACCGTATTGTATGCCATCAGGTCCTGGTCATAGAACTTGACGGCGAGATCGCACGAGATCTTGACATTCGCGCCCTGCTGCACCATGCGGACCAGGCGGTTGTAGTGCTCCTTCGATACCACCACTTGCGGCAGAATGGCAGGAGCGTTCTTATCCCACGGGCTAACACGGCGGGCAAAGCCTCCTCCAGGCGCAGCAGGCTGCGTGCCCGCTGCTGCTCCCGGAGCCCCTCCGGGAGTAGCGGGCGCCCCGGCGGGCGGTGTACCGGCAGCCGCTCCTGGCGCACCTCCCGGCGCTGCCGCCGGACGTGCGGTCGGCGCACCGGGAGGGGGCGGAACCGTGGCGGACTGTACAAAGAGCGTCCCATCATCGCCGTTGTTACTCACTTCCACGACCAACGCCGCGCCCTCTTCACGGTAGAACTGAAGCTTGCGCGGCGCGAACTGTTGCGCGGCGCGGAAATCCTGTGCGCCGTTTCGGCCCGCACGATTCCCACCTCCGGGTCCACCTGGAGCGCCGCCGGGACCGCCGCCAGGGCCACCCCGGCCTGCCCCCGGTTGGCGTGGCGCTGCACTCTCCATCGCCAGCAGCTGCTCATCCGTATAGCGCCTGCCCATCGGCTCAAAGTGCGCCCTCACCTCGCGGATCGGCGAGTTCAACACGATGGCGCCTTTGAGATGGCCCTTGTACTTGGCTAAGCCCGCCTCATCCGTTGCGTCCACATACACGACTTCCCCGGTATAGGTCCCTTTCAGCCCCGGAGACCAGGCCTTCGGATAGGCGATAAGCGGAATAGTGGTGGGAGACACCACCTGCATCGAGAACCGCTCCAGCGACCACCCCCTGCCAAATGGTCCCCAGGATTCCAGGTGGGCATTCTGTAGCCCCCACGAGGTCATCTTGTCGCGTGTCCATTCGTTGGCGTGTTTCATGCTGGGGGAGCCGGTCAAACGGGGGCCGATCACATCGCACAGATAGCTCAGGGTCGGCATCAGTTGGGAGTGATTCATCCCTTCGTCGCGGATGCGAGCGATGACATCATCCGGTGGGGGTGTTTGCTGTGCCAGCAGCGGCCCGGAGAGGGCCAGGAACGGAAGTAGGAGCGCGCAGGCTCGCGTAGATGAACGCAGCATCATCGGAAACCCTCCTTAAAAAACAAAATAGCGCAGTGGAATCGCCTCATATTGCACCGACGAGGCCGGCTGCCTCCCCGTCTCATGGTGCGGGGAGGCTTATTATGTGACGATGGAAGTTACCGATGCGTATCGGCGAACTCATGCAGATAGTCCGCCAGGGCGCGACATCCCTCTACGGGAAAAGCATTGTAGATCGAAGCCCGGATGCCACCGACGTTCCGATGTCCCTTCAACCCATCCATCTCTCGCTCCTGCGCGCCGGCAAGGAAGGGCTTCTCCAGATCGGCGTTCCGTAACCGGAATGTCAGGTTCATCAGCGAGCGGTCGGCTTTTTCGGTTACTGCGGGGTCGTAAACGTCGGGATACTCATCCAGGGAGTTGTATACCAGAGCCGCCTTTTCGCGGTTCCGTGTTTCGATGGCGGCAAGCCCGCCCTGTCCTTCGATCCACTTCAGCACCAGACCGACCACATAGATGGCAAATGCAGGCGGCGTGTTATACAGAGAATCGGACTTGGCATGGGTTTTATACGAGAGAATTGCCGGAACATCGTCATGCGCCTTCTCCAGATACGCCTTCCGTGCAACCACCAGTGTCACACCGGCGGGTCCTGCATTCTTCTGCGCCCCTGCGTAGAGGAGATCGAAGCGGGAGTAGTCCAGGTTGCGGGCGAAAATATCCGACGAGGCATCCGCAATCAGGGGCGTTCCGGGTGTAGCGGGAATTGCGGACCACTCGGTGCCTTCGATGGTATTGTTCGTGGTGATATGCACATACTGTGCCTCGGAATTCAGGGAGTAGGACTTGGGAATGGAGGAGAACTTGGTCTCTTCCGACGTTGCGGCCACATTGACTGTTCCAAACCGCTTCGCCTCTTTGATCGCCTTTGCCGCCCACTCGCCCGTATTGATATAGTCCGCCGTCTGACCGGTTCGCAGGAAATTCATCGGCGCCATGGCAAACTGCAAGCTCGCTCCGCCTCCCAGAAAGAGCGCGGTATACTCGTCGGAAGACAGTCCCAAAACGCGCAGCAGGCGCTCCTTGGCATCGAAATGGATCGCTTCGTAGTCTTTGCCGCGATGGCTCACTTCCAGAATGGACATACCCGACCCATGGATTTCCAGTATGCCCTGGCTCGCCTCTTCCAGGACTTCGACCGGTAGGATCGCCGGACCGGCGCTAAAATTGTAGATTCGTTTCATGCTTACCTCTCTCGATTTGATGCCGGCCTATCGGATCTCGCCTTCCTGGGCAGAACTCTCCGATCCCTGTCTGGCCGAATGGATAGATTGGGTAGGACTACTCGGGGGTGGTTTGTCCAACCGCCCGATGGGTTGCCAACGCGCTCAAGACCGCCGCATCCGGGTTCCAGGGGCGCAGTCGTAGGCGCAGCGGGCGCAAGAAGGATTCGAACAGAACGGCGCGTGAAATTTTTGATCGTCCGTACTGTCGATCTGTGAAGATGATCGGGACTTCTTCAATCCGCATTCCCGCGCGTACCGCACGGTATCCCATCTCCACCTGGAAGGAGTAGCCTTCCGATTGAAGCGTATCCAATTGGACCGATTCCAGCGCGGTCCGGGTCCAGCAGCGATACCCTGCCGTGGCATCGTGTACCGGAATCTGGGCCACTTTATGGACATACCAGTTCGCGAATCGCGATAGCCAGAGACGATGGCGGGGCCAATTCCGCACCCCGCCTCCCGGACAGTATCGAGATCCAATGACGAGATCCGCGCGGTTGGTGGCTTCGATCATTGCCGGCAGGTGGATCGGATCATGAGAGAGATCCGCGTCCATCTGAATGATCCGATCATACTCCTCATTCAGGGCGCGCTGAAATCCGTCTCGATAGGCCCTTCCAAGTCCGCGCGGTCCTGTCCGCCGTACCACGCGATAGTTTCGATATTGGGGTTGTGAGGTGAATAGGTATTCGCTCTTATCCGCAGTCCCATCCGGGGAATTATCGTCCATCACGATAAGATGCGTCTCTGGAACGATCTGAGCGATCCGTTCCACCAGCAGGGGAATGTTTTCGGCTTCGTTATATGTGGGTACAACAATGAGGCTCTTCATGGTAGCTGTGTCGTATTCCGGCTCATCGGGGCCTTCGACCTTCCTTCCTTAGTGCGATCATTATACCTGAAATGCCCACATCCAAACGTCGAAGGCCCTCCGCAATATGCGGAGGGCCTTTAACGAAGTATTCTGGCGGCGACCTATTTTCCCGGCAGGTTGCCCCGCGAGTATCGTCGGCGCGAACGGGTTTCACGACCGTGTTCGGGATGGGAACGGGTGGTTCACCGTCGCTATGGCCACCAGAAAGGGAATAAAGCAGTGGTTAGTGACTAGTAACTAGTGACCAGTTAAAACCCGCCGGAGGCGCAACAACTAATCACTAGCTATCAGCCACTAAACACCGCTTTTTGGAATGCAGAAGTAAGGGAGATGCGACTACGCGTTCACC
>DATGIG010000532.1:0-3676 GCA_035295825.1 Chthonomonadaceae bacterium
ACCCGGCGATCCTACCGCGCCGCGCAACGATGCGCAGCCTCCCACGACGCTTCCGCCGATTTACGGGAAATGGTCGCTGAAACCTTCCTGCGCTCTACGAGGCTTCTAGGGCCAAAGGTGGGCCTTCTGCTGGGATGAGAAACAGACACGGACGACCCCTTTCCTGGGACCATCCCCTTACTGAACGGTCGCGTTATCGGGGCGCAGGCATTCAAAGCGTTTCCACGCCTCGGCGAGTTGGCGAACATACGCCTCTTGATCGGGCGCCACAGGCTTGAGGGTAATCTCCACGAAAGGCAGGCGGTGGATACGTCCTTTTTGGTGGAGATCGGGAGATGGGTTGGCATCTTCGCGCAGCTTGCGCATGATCGTACCTCAGCGTGTAGGGGTAAATACGTCCCATATACGATAGAAACTGCCAAGTGTTCCCGAAAAGCAAGATGATTTCTTCGCGTGGTCTGGTATGCGCGGCCATCTAGGGCTAAAGTCGGGCCTTCTGGCAGGATGAGAAGCAAAAAGAAGGGGCCGGTCTCATAGACCAGCCCTCATCTATCAATGCGGCAATCAGTCTCGCTTTTGTGTTCGCCCGTTTACCTGTCTTCGTCCTGTCCCCTCTATCTTCGGCAGGGGCGGCTTCGACAGTTAGAGGGGATTGACAGTTGTTGCTTCGCCTTACCGCAGCGA
Source organism: Chthonomonadaceae bacterium (assembly GCA_035295825.1). Lineage (GTDB taxonomy): Bacteria > Armatimonadota > Chthonomonadetes > Chthonomonadales > Chthonomonadaceae > DATGIG01. The sequence continues at coordinate 685 of DATGIG010000532.1, forward strand.
ACAGGCTATCGCCCGCTCGTCCTCTCTCCAGAACTCCCGCCACTCCACCATGACCTTCTTAAAAGCTTCCTGCGGGCAATAGCCGCCGACCCGGTAACGGTGATAGAGCGCCCGCAAGAGGGAATAGGCAGGAAGGAGGTGGTAGGCTTGCGCATCGGTGTCAATGCAACCTATTTTGGGCAACGCGGGCAAACGATCCTCTGTAATCCACAAATTCAACGGCGATGGCCTCCTCTCTGCATACTCTGCTTGATTGTAGGCAGAAACGACACGGTCGTTATCCTCCTTTTGGCCGATTGTAAGAGGAAGCAAAAGAAAGAGGGACGGTGCTGGGAAGCACACCGTCCCTCGGCTGGGTGAGGCGTGCGTGCAGGCGACCTCCTCACTCCAAGTGCCAAGTTATCAGGCTATTATGGCATGAATGGGACACTTACGTAACTGGCGGGCAAATGTTCCGGCAATTTTAGTGAAATATTTTACATGACACAATTGGTCATGGTTGCTTTCTTCCGATAAGCAGGTAGACTTAGGATGGTAGATACGTGAGATTATCCGCCCCTTGTGGACCGGGAAGGCCGTGAACCTTCCCGATCCGTTGTGATACTGGCTCTCTCCTTATGGCAATTTCTTTTGCCATAAGGAGGGGCATCAGGAGTGCAACTTACGGCGCTGGCAGGCATACTCAGCGATCGCCTCGGCGCGATGGCGTTCTCGAAAGGCATTCTGCTCACAGCGTATGGTACAGAACGCCTCGTCCGGGCGGGAGGGGATGAAAGCTTCTCCACAGTAAGCGCAGGCTTGCGGCATCGGACCCGTCCGATGGCGGGCAATGCTGTTGTGACACGTCTTGCAGCACGTGACGTGGAGACGATCACTTTCCAGGCGCAGGATGACGGGACGCGCGCAGCCTTCACAGGGCACCTGGATCAGGGGACGATCTCTGCGGCCATAGACCTCGAAGGGAAGCTGTCTTCGTTCCGAAGGGATCTCCATGCAAGCAAAGCAGACAGGGAAGGGACCCAGGGCTGGCTTCCATCCTCCTGCGGGCACGTGGCAGAGGGTGACACGCTCTTTGGGTTCCAGGGGCCGGTCGCAACAGCCGCATTTGCCCGTGTACCAGGCCCAGGACATGCGCACCCGATACGGTTTCTGGCCGGCCTCCTGGTGCCGCTGTTCGGCGATCAGGGCGCGCAGGTTGGTGGCGAAACTATCGTCTGGGGCTAGGATCGTGCCAGGCGGGAGTTGGCCGTCTGGTCTGTTGCCTGACATAAGACCACTCCTTCGTACTCGTCAAAGATCGGTATCCCGGCAGCCCTTCTCTAGGGGACCCTAGAGGAGCCTGGTCCGGTGGCGTTTTGATCCGCCCTGTGCGGTTTTTCTTTGTCGGTTGCGAAGGAGGCAGGCGCGCCCGTCGAAAGAGCGTGAAGGTATGCCAGTGCCGTTATGCCGTCTTAGAACACAGATCGGCCCTGCAGAGGATACGGGTTTTCCAGCAAGAGGGAAAACCTGCCGCCAGACCAGGCCCTTGTAACGGCATTGTGAATTGCCGTTACAAGGGCCTGGTCGTCAGCGGGGCAGGAGAGGGACATCCGGCAGTCAAGCACCGGGAAGGTTTGCGCGCGCAAAAAGGGACATTCCGCTTCTCAAAATGGCGTGATTAGGGTAAACTATTTTGGTGTAAGCAAATAGACTCTAGGTAGGAAAAAGACCTGCCTTCCGGGGTGCTAATCCAGTGGCAGGTCACAGGCATGAGTTCCTGCTTGAAGCGAGCAGGAGACAGGTTAGAGAGTAAGACTCTGTACGGGCATTCACCCCCCAAACGCGCCTGGTAGGATTCGAACCTGCGGCCTCTTGCTCCGGAGGCAAGCGCTCTATCCACTGAGCTACAGGCGCACGAACACTGTCTAGTGTACCAAACCGGAGGCGGGTTGTCAACCGGTCTGGGAGCAGGGCTCCATTCAGTGCTAACGAAGTTCCTCTCTCCCACAGGGTAGGAGAGGGGAATAGAGGGTGACTGCTACTTGTCCCTCTCGGCGGCGTCCTGGAGGACGGCCTGGGCCGCCGCCAGCCGCGCGATGGGCACGCGGAAGGGCGAGCAGGAGACATAGTCCAGGCCGATGTGGTCGCAGAAGATGACACTGGCCGGGTCGCCGCCATGCTCGCCGCAGATGCCTAGCTTGATGTTGGGGCGCGTCTTCTTGCCGCCCTCCACCGCCATCTTCATCAGTTTGCCCACGCCTATCTGGTCTATCGTCTCGAACGGGTCCGTGGGCAGGATCTTCTGCTCAATGTAGGGCATCAGGAACTTGCCGGCGTCGTCGCGGCTGAAGCCAAAGGTCATCTGCGTCAGGTCGTTGGTGCCGAAGCTGAAGAACTGCGCGTACTCCGCCAGCAGATCGGCGACCAGGCAGGCGCGCGGGATCTCGATCATCGTGCCGAACAGGTAGGGAATGTCCACGCCCTGCTCCTTCACGACCGTCTCGGCCACTTTCTCCAGGCGCGTCTGCACGGTCTTCAATTCGTTGACGTGGCCCACCAGCGGGATCATGATCTCCGGATGCACGTCCACGCCGCGCTTCTTCATGGCTGCCGCCGCCTGCAGGATCGCCCGCGTCTGCATCTCGACGATGCCCGGCAGCACGATGGAGAGGCGCACACCGCGCAGCCCCAGCATCGGGTTGGCCTCACGCATCCCCTGCACCGCCTGCAGCATCTCCTCCTTGCGCTTCAACTCCTCGCCGTTCCCGCCTTTCGCCCGAAGCTCCGTCACCGCCACGAGCAGCTCATCGTAAGAGGGCAGGAACTCGTGCAGCGGCGGATCAATCAGGCGAATCGTCACCGGGCGGCCGCCCATGACCTCGAAGATCCCCTCGAAGTCCTTCTGCTGGATCGGCAGCAGCCGGTCGAGCGCGCTCTGGCGCACCTTCTCATCGGTTGCCAGGATCATCTCCTGGACGATGGGCAGCCGGTCCTGCTCGAAGAACATGTGCTC
>DATGIG010000533.1:0-19618 GCA_035295825.1 Chthonomonadaceae bacterium
GTTCGGGAAGCAGAGGCGTATCTGTGCGCTTGGAGACCATTCTCTCTGTATATCCTTTCCGGTATCCGTGACGATTGCGTCCATTATAGTCTTGCAAGGCTCCGACAAACATCCGCGAAATGACGGATTTCTCATGCCTGCGATCCTGCACAGGGTCCAATCTCTATGGATCATGGATCGGGGGAATCTACCTTGCGAGAAGGCGCCATCCCTGGGTCTGTTGACAAATGAAGTCTGCCTGGTTCATACTACCCGCAGCTTAACAATTCCTTAATAAACGACTTCGGTTTGCCTATCGCCTCGCTTCCATAGCAAAGGAGATGCGCTACTATGAACATCCGGAAGGCAACCACACAGTATGAAAAGTGGTTGACGAACTTTACCCCTCTTATCAAGTCGGACCTCGATTACAAGCACCAGCAGATGGCGCTCGCACCGTTTCCGTTCTTGCGGGCGACCTTCTATCGCTGGGTACAGGCATGGCCTACAGTCTGCAAGGAAGTCGCTCAGGCGCCCATTGTCCTCTCGGTAGGCGACCTGCACATCGAGAACTTCGGCACATGGCGAGACACGGAGGGCCGCCTGATATGGGGTGTCAACGATTTCGATGAAGCCTGCCATCTGCCCTATACCAATGATCTGGTACGTCTGGCGACCAGTGCGCAGTTAGCCATCGAAGCCAACCATCTGCGTCTGAAGTGCGCGGATGCGTTTGAGGCCATACTGTCGGGTTATGTCGAGGGGCTGAAATCGGGGGGACGCGCCTTTGTCCTGGCAGAGAGCCATGGCTGGCTCCGAGGTATCGCCCTGAGCATCTTGAGCGATCCTGTCCGCTACTGGCAGAAGATGGATCGCCTGGAAGCGGTGAAGGAGGAGGTGCCGGAGAGCGCAACGGTCGCCCTGGAGCACGCCCTACCGTACGCAAGCTTGCCGTATCAGGTGAAACACCGCGTTGCCGGTTTGGGTAGCCTGGGGCGTCCCCGCTATACCGCCGTCGCGGAGTGTGAGGGGGGAAGGATTGCCCGAGAGGCGAAAGCGCTTGTGCCCTCCAGTACGGTCTGGGCCAAGCAGGAGGCGAAAGCGGCGGAGATCTTCTATCTGGCGATTGTAGATCGGGCCGTCCGCTGCCGCGATCCCTTTGTACGGCTGCAGGGGCACTGGATCGTGCGTCGCCTGGCTCCGGACTGTTCCCGTGTGGAGCTATCCGCCCTGCCGGAGGAGCGCGATGAGACACGCCTGCTCAATGCGATGGGCTGGGAGACGGCCAACATCCACCTGGGCAGCAGAGGCGCGGTCAAAGCCGTGCAGCAAGATCTGAAAAAGCGGTCGAAAGGGTGGCTGGGGCGGGCAGCCGGGGCCATGACGCAGGCGATGCAAGCCGATTGGCAAGCCTGGAAAGCAGGATCGCGATGACGCCGGCGCCCGCCGGGAGATCTTTATTGCGGCGGATCGGGCAGCGGGAAGCGCACGATGTGGTCGGGATACTGGTCCAGGCGCGCGCGGCTCCAGCGCATCCACTTCACATGCCCATCATAGTAGATGTAGTTGCCGCCGCCGTTGTGCCGGTCGTACTTGATCCACCCCTCGTTCGCGTGAGAGCCGCTTCCCCAGCGCACCAGAGCCGCCTCCCCCGGCCAGGTATCGTAGTCATCCTGGGGCACATAGTAGAAGGCGGATGTAGGATCGTCCAGGCCCAGAGAGTTTCGCTCGGAGAACAGAATGATGTTGGGATCGTTGAGGCTGCTGATGACGGAGTCGGTGGCGAAACCGGGGAGCGCACCCTCCAGAATGTAACGGCAGGATTTATGGGTAAAGATGGAGTTCAAGAGGTAACTCCACATAGCCTGGTTGTGCCGCTCCGCCTGGCACTGTTCGCCGTTGGGAGCGGTGGTGCACTCCTGCCCGAGCACAGCGATACCGCCGTTATACGCCTGAATATCGCTGGTGAGATGTTGTGACCTGGGGGCAGGATCGGAGGGGCAGAACATCAGTTGGCGGTTCTTGATGTAGGGCTGGAAGAAGATCGCCCAGGGCTTTTCGGCGTTACTATTGCCATGCCCGCCTCCTACGCAGCCGGATACCGAAGAGGGAAGGGTATCCACCTGGGTGCCGTCATCCAGGACGAACCCCTCATGGTGGTGGTAGAGTGCGCCGTCGAAGTCCTCCATGTACATCCGGGCAGCCAGAGCGATCTGTTTCTCGTTGGAGAGACAGGAGGTCTGCCGGGCTTTTTCGCGCGCCTGGGCGAAGACGGGAAAGAGGATGGCGGCAAGAATAGCGATAATGGCGATAACAACCAGTAGTTCGATCAAGGTAAATCCGCGCTTTGGCGCATCAGGTTGCATGACAACCTCCTTTTTGGCGTGTTACAGCGACGAGGCTGAGTAACACGGAAATAAGAATCGTGTTACCAATAATTATACCGCAGGATTCGGGATTTCTTCCGGGCATACGCAGCCAAAAGGCCCCGGATGCGGAATCTTAACCTCGTGGTAACCGCGCTGTAATCTCCTGTTTACCGGAGAACGCGGGCCAGTCCATGGCATTTGGGAGGAATCTGCCTCGCACCATCGAAAAGGGAGATAGCAATCAGCAAAGAGAAGGAGAGGAACCCACCTCCATGCACAACGGAAGCGATGCCGGCGGGAATAGGGACGATCGTTCGACTTCGGAGCAAAACGAGGAGTTGATCCGGTTCGGCGTCTCGATGCCTGCCTCTCTCGTTCGAGAGCTGGACGCCTGGCGCACCAAGCACGGCTATGCCAGCCGGTCCGAAGCGATGCGTGACCTTTTGCGCGATAAGATGGTCTCGTCGCAATGGGAAGAGGGAGAGGCGGATGACACGGAAAGGGTAGGCGTCGTGACCCTGGTCTATAAGCATACCACCCGCGAACTGAGCGATCATCTCACCGAGATGCAGCACCACCATCATACGGTGGCACAGGCGGCGCTGCATATTCACCTTACCCCGGAGAACTGCCTGGAAGTCATCGTGCTGCGCGGCAAGCAGGACGAGGTCAGTATGCTGGCGCACCACCTCATGAGCGCGCGCGGGGTGCTTCACGGCAAGTTTATTCCCACGACAACCGGCGAGGACATTAGCTGAAGATCCACCCTATGACGGGGGGCGAGCCCTGGATGAGGAGGAACGCACCGGGAGTATTTCCATTTTACTCGATCCCCGGATACCAGCGCAGGGCGTTGGTATAGTAGACCTTTTCGAGCACTTCGGGCGGCAGGCCAATCCCCTGGACCTCGCGCCCGAGCATTTCGAAGGTGTCCTCCGTCTCCAGATATTGAAAGTGCTCCCGGTAACTCTGTTTGAAGTACGCCAGCTTTCGCTCCCGCTGCTCGGTGGGCTGGTCCGCCATGGAGAGTGGGGAGACCAGGTCGGTTCCGAATAGGATGCGATCCTGATAGTCGAGGAAGAATTGACGCACCGTCGCCGTATCCTGAAACGCGATGTCCGCCAGCCGCGCCGAAATATCCACCGCGAAATTGGGAAAGCGCTCGAATCGATTGGCGACCTCCTGCACATCGTACTCCAGGCTGCCCAGGTGCGCCCCGATGATACGCAACTCCGGATGGCGCGCAAGCACGTTGTCGCGCGCCTGGATCAACTCGGAGTGGGAGGGCATGCCGCTCTTCCCATACATATGCCACTCCGGATGCTTGCTATAGTAGCCGTAGTGCGGATTGCGCTCATCCAGCGGCTGCCAGCAGGCGAGCGGCTCCGCGATGTGCATCAGCAGCGCTTTGTTCCGGGCAGTGATGTGGAGATAGATCGGGTCCAGCAGCGGATCGTCCGGCATCAAGAACGCGCCCGAAGGGGCGAGCACTTCCATGCCGATATTCTTCCAGACCTTGCAGGCGATGGCGCCCGCGGCAAAGTCGCGATCCAGATCCTCCAGCACCTTCTCGATATACTGCGGGTCGTCGAAACGGGGCAGGTCGAAGCTGGTACACCAGGCGAAGCGCGCCGGGTCTTCCTCGATCAGCCGACGGTAGGTTTCGGCCTGCTCGCGCCAGGGGTGCGGCCCGCTCGTCGCCACACAGATATTGAGCAGCTTCAGGTCGTTCTCCTGAAGGATCCCCAACGATTCCGGCTCATCCGCCGCAAAATGGATATGCGCATCTATCTTCTTCATCCGATCCGATTCCTTCCTATGTTTGCCACTGGGAGAGCAGAGGCTCTCCCGGTTCTTCATTGTTGCTAATTTGCCGACTGGGGCGGTTTTGTGTTCTCTATTCGTGCTATAATGGCGTGTGCCCCTTATTTTTCTCAGGTATCGCAAACCTGTAGGGCGGCACATATATCCATTTTGGGAGGGAACTATGAAGCCCAAAGTAAAGTTCGGATTTACACTTATCGAACTACTCGTAGTCATCGCCATCATCGCTATTCTTGCCGCAATTCTCTTCCCGGTCTTTGCCCAGGCGCGCGAAAAAGCCCGGCAGACCTCCTGTCTCTCGAACAGCAAGCAAGTCTCTACCGCTATCATGATGTACGTTCAGGACTATGACGAGATCATGCCGATCGCTGTCTCTTACCCCAACTGGGCGACCTGGGCCAGCCTGGTCACTCCCTACATCAAGAACTGGGACATCATGTTCTGCCCATCGGGCGGGCAGCGCCTGCAGCAGACATGGAATACGCCGCCGAACCAGAATGCGGCCAACTGGCAGTTCTTTGTGCAGTACGGCTATAACTGGGTCTACCTGAACCGTTCCCAGGCAGACTGCTCCGACTTCGCCTTAGGCCCCTCCTATCTGGGCGGCCCGCCCACGGGGCTGGCCGCCATCGCTCAGCCTGCCGGGACCGTGTTGCTGACGGACAACGGGATGAAGACGCCGGATAAGAATGTCGGCACCAGCCTCAGCTACGCTCCGGCGACCCTTACGGCGGACGATGCCTGCGGGCTGGGCGGATGGGGTCTGAACGCTACCCTCTGGTTCCCGGCCAACGCCAAGGCCACCAGCGATTACGGCTTCTACTATCCCCGACATGCCGAAGGCGGCAATATCGCCTTCTGCGACGGTCACTCCAAGTTCATGAAGCCGGGCCAGTTGGCAGCGGGGACGGACTGGAACATCAACAAGACCCAGGATCAGGTCCACGTCATCGACCGGTCCCAGTACATTTGGGACCTGCAGTAATGGCGCGAACCCGACATGGACTCCTGCTGCTGGGCGTCTTCGCCGCACTGAGCGTCGGCGCGTGCAGCCCGAAAGAGGACCCGCTGGATACGTCCGCTCCGCCGCCCAGCAAACCCGTGGAGCCGTCGAATTCGCAGCCGGTCCCGATAAGGAACCGTCCCACGCCGCCAGGGATCGATACGCCCAAGACCAGGTAATCCGTTTTACCGGCACGGCCCCCGAGAACCCTACGCTCTCGGGGGCCGTTGATTCACCCCATCCGTCCTCCGGTCGCCCAGGTCACCAGGCCCCACAACCCCTCATGCAGCAGATCCCCCACGATCAGGCCGAAGAAGAGCGGCAGCAGCGCCCGGTACAGCTTCAGCCCGCCGTAGCGGGTAATGAGCACATTCAGCAGCCAGCCGATGAGAAATGACAGCCAGTTGATGTGGATCCCCCAGGAGTTGGCGAGCAGATAGCCGACCGGATGCAGGGGAAACCAGAGAAACCGGCTGCGCAGCGTGCTGAGGGCGATCGTCACCAGCGCCCCGGTCACCATGGCCGCGATGCCGCGCCAGTCCGGCCCGGTCGCCGTGTTCACGGTGGAGACCAGGTCCTGGTACGAATGGTAGACCTGACTGCCCACCATGCTGGTGCTCCGCTGGCCTATCGGCAGGGCCTCAAAACCGCCATGCGCGTAGTAGGTGTGCAGCGTCCAGGCGAATGCCAGCGGAACGGTGAGGGCCATCACCAGCGCCATCAGGCTGCCTATCCACTTTCCCCGCAGGCCCCCCGACCCCACCAGTTTGAAGCCCTCCAACTGGCACGCCATCACCGAGCCGGTCGCGGAGCCGAAGTAGAGCCAGCGCAGACCGAAGAGCGCCGTAAGTTCCGGCAGGCGCAGGTTCTGTGCGCCGACCAGCGTCACCATCACCTCATCGAGCATCTTGGGCCAGAGGATGACGCCCATGCCGAGGCCGGTCTCCGCGCGGATGCGGGCAAAGATAAAGAAGTAGCCGAGCAGCAGCCCGAAGAACAGGAGGGCGGTCCCCAGGCGCATTCCCGCGATACAGAACCAGCCCAGGATAAAGGCGCTGCCCAGGATCGCGCCCACGAACGCGGTGCGATAGGAGAGAAACTCGCCGCCGTCGTCGGGGCTGGTTTGCGGGCGAAACGCCGTGCGGAACGCCGCCATGAGATGGCTGCGGGCCGCCCAGAGGGTGATGCCCGCCAGCGCGAACGCCGCGCCCGCCCCCTGCGCAAAGAGGGCCGGAAAGTCGTTGCTATAGACGTTCGGCTCCTCGCCGGTCGTGCCGCGCCAGACCGCCGTTACGTTCTCCAGCAGCCGGATAAAGTAGAAGACCCAAGCGCTGCAGGTGATCTCCTTGGGCAGCAAGTACGCGATGCCGATCAGCCAGAAGAACACATCCAGCTCGATGTGCCCCAGGCCGGTCCAGGGGAGCGAGAGCCCACGGGAGTCGAGCAGGGTCACATCCCGCATTGGGATCTCGAACACGGAGGGAATATAGCGATGGAGGGCCGAGGGCGCGCGCAGCAGGAGCGGGATCGCCAGCCCCAGCCAGAAGAGGGGGCGCTGCAGCAGGCGCAGCGCGCTCCCCTCCGTCGATTTCCCCTCCATCAGCGCCAGCGGCAGCCCGGCCAGCGGGAAGGTGAGGCGCTCGTATTCGACCCAGGGGCGGCGCATCAGGACATTGATACAGAGCATCACGCCGAAGAGGGCCACAAGCAGCGAGGACCAGGCCAGCATGGGGATGAGCCAGGCGGACCAGGGCACCGAACCGTCGCCTCCCTGGAAGAACGCCTTCACCGCCGTCGGGTCGTTCGGCCCGAACCAGGTGGGCAGCACATCCTTGAACAGCCTCCACTCCGGCTCATGGGCGTTGTAGTAGAGGGGCGAGACCGTGTGCGGGACCAGGAAGCCGATGGCATAGGGGTGGGTGATCGGGCCGGCGATCAGCATCAGCATATAGACAAACAGCAGTTCGCCCCGTGAGAGGGCCAGCCGCCGGTTCCAGCGGCCCAGCAGCGGCGCGAGGAGGAGGGCGTAGAGGAAGAGGAAGACCGTAGGCGCAGGCGGAGGCGCTTCTCCCGCCACCTCCGCCGCATGATACCGGATCGAGAGCGTCTGCGTCAGGCCGACGATGATCACCACCATCACCAGGCCGATGCCGACCGCGCGTGGTGTGATCCCGCTGGACACGTGCTGCCGCTCAGGGGCCGGATCGCCGGTCTCTTTCCTTGCAGGCGCCGCAGAGCCTTCGCTCATCTTCCCTTACCTCTGCCTCTCAGTTGGTGGGCGAGACGTCTTCGAAGGTGTGCCCGAAGCGGACTTCGTCGAAGAGACAGCGGATGCTGCTGCCGAAGTTGAAGTCGCCGGGCGTGCCGGCATTGACGTTTGTTCGCGTGGCATCCGGAACGACGGGCAGCGGCTGGCCGGGCGTAGGATTGACGAACAGGTCGAAGGTGTCGTTCCCGGTCTGGGCCCCGGCCCCATACGTGATCCGTACGACCAGGAATGCCGTCTGGCCGGTAACCACTGGTACGGTCGAATCCACGCGGTTGCCGCCACCGGAGTTCTCCAGGCCATAGAAGTTGCTGCTGCCACCCTTGCCGATGGAGATACCGCCGAAGACGAGCTCGAAATAGGTGAAAGGAGAGCCGGCGTTCAAGGCATCCAGCGGCTGTACCAGATAGCTGATAAAGAGTACCTGTCCGGGACCGACCGGAGCTGTGGAGAATTTACGGGCATGGCCGATAGGATGGTCCGAGGTGGTCATCAGCGCGTTGCCGGAGGTGGCGAGCCTGCCGAACGAGAGGCTTCCGGCGGCGATAACGCTGCTGGTATATCCCTGTCCATACTCATTCCAGGCGCCCCCCCAGTTGCCCGTTCCACCGTTCTGGTTCAAAATTGGAGCGCCGACCGGGTATGCGAAGCCGTCAGAGAGGAAGGGCGTCCCCACTGGGATGACCGTCAACGGGATGGTCTTGCTCTGGCGCGATTCGGTCTCGGTCACGGTGATCTGCGTGCTTCCGGCCTTGATGCCCGACACATTGCCGTTCTGGTCGATGGAGGCGAGGGTCGCGTCGGCTACCGACCAGTGGAGCGCCGATGTGAGCACAACGTCTCCTGCCTTGTCCTTCGCCGTCGCCACTACCGACGTGGCCTGCCCCGCCACTACCGACACGGACGTAGCGGAGACATCGATGTGGTCGATGGTGCTGGCCATCGTGATATTGAAGGGGGTGTTCTGGTTGGCCTGGATCGGCAGGGAGAGCGAGGCGTGCGCCTGTGCGACCCCGGTTCCATCCGCATTCGGATAGGCCGTCGCCGTGGCGGTCAGCGTGCCAATCGGCAAGAGCGAGAACGTGGCTGTCGCGGCTCCTCCCGCCGCCGGGCGCGCCAGGGTCTGGCTGGACACCATCGTGCTGCCATTGGCGATCTGAACGACAATGCTGGAGGAGGCGTTGGGGATCAGCCGGGTCTTGTCGGGCCAGAGCACCGTAAAGGTTGCGCGTCCCGTGGGGGTGGATAGCGTCGGAGCCTGTGTGCCGCTGCCGCACCCTACCAGAGAGAGCAACAGCGCCAGCATCCAGAGGGCACATACGTGAGGTCGCATGATCAAATCTCCTTTTTCAGCGTCAACATACCTCGTCAACACGCACACGGGGTTATTCTTGGGTCGGTGGACTGGCTTGAAACTGCTGATAGGCGGTCTCCAGTTGCGGCAGGAGCAGCGCGCCTGTGATGGGTTTGAGGATATAGCCGGAGGCGCCAACCTCGTGCGCCTGCTGCTGATACTCCTCGGTCGAGAAAGCTGTCAGAATGACGATACAGACGGGATAGGTCTCCAGGATGCGGCGTGTGGCCTCCAGGCCGTTCATTACCGGCATCTGAATGTCCATAAGGACCAGGTCCGGGCGCTCCCGCAGTACCATTTCCGCGCCCTCCTGCCCGTTGCTCGCCATCCCGGCTACTTTCAGTCCCGCCTGGACCAGGGTCCGCCGCAATTGGATCACGGTGACCCCCTCGTCCTCCACGATCACCACGGATTTGCCCGCCAGGGGGGTGTCGGCCTCTCGCTTCTCCTCCTGGGGGCTATCGGAGAAGGGGCTGCTCGGCGAAGGCGATTTCGACGCGTCCCCCCCAAGCAGGCGTTCCATCCTCCGGAGGGAACCGATTCGAAAAGGCAACGGAGCCTCGGAGATCGTGCTCGACCAGGGTAAGGACGAGTTCGAGGCCGATATGGGCGACCTCCGCCGGGGCGAAGTCCGGCGCAAACCCCGGTCCGCTGTCCTCCACCGCGATATGCACGGTCTCCTCTTGTCGCCACATTCTGACGATAATCGCTTCATTATTCAACCCTTCCCTTCCGATCAACTCATTATGTTTTGCCGCATTGGTCAGCAGCTCGTTCACGATCAGGGCCAGGGAGGTCGCCGCCTTGGTGGAGAGCCAGACCGGTTCCACCTCGACCCGGATCGGGAGCGCCTGCTTTCCGACGCGCATCCCTTTGGAGAGCAATTCCGCCAGGTTCGTCAAGACCATGCCCACATTGACGCCGCCGATCGGCTTATCGCGCGCAAGCAGGTCGTGGACCAGCGCAATGGTCTTGATCTGGCTGAGGCTATCTTCCAGCGCATCGACGGGCAGCACCGTCGAACCGGGGGCAAGCTGCATCTCCAGCAGTGCGCTGACCGCCTGCAAATTGTTTTTCACCCGGTGGTGTACTTCCGAAATGGCGAGCGATAGTTGATGGCTGCGCTCCCGTTCCTCCTGAAGCAGGCGGGCGTTCTCCAGCATCAGCCAGGCGCGCTCTCCGATGGATTCGATAAAGGCCACCTCCTGCGGGCGCCAGGCCCGCGGTCGGTGCATATACACCGTCAGCGTTCCCACCCACTCACCGCTGCGCAGGAAGGGAACACGCACGAACGCGCCTATCTGCAGGGCGCGATATTGTGTCTTATGGAGCGGATCGACCTGCTCATCGTTCGCCGTATCCGCCACAGCCCGCGTCTTGCCCTGCTGATACCAGGCCATCCCCTCCGGCGTGATAAACTCGGAGAGGGCATGCGTCCCTGTCAGGGCGGGTTGCCCGGTCGTATAGCCATGCAGGACTTCCGACCCGTTCCGCGCGACGTCTATCTCCGTCATCACGCCGCCATCCGCCCCTAAAACCTGGCAGACGGTGGGGACCACCTCTTCCAGGATCCGATCCGGCTCCGTGATATGGGCGCACTGGAGGAACAGGTCGCTGATCGTCTTCTGGAACAGCTCCGTCTGCTTCCGCGCCGTAATATCGCGAAACAGGACAGCGATCCCGGTTTCGGTCGGAAAGAGATGGTTTTCGAGCCAGGTATCGTGGCGCGCCCAGTAGTCCTCCCGATGCAGGGGTGTGTGGCCGGCCATCACCTGCTGCGAGGCCGCCGCAAGCTCGGAGCCTGTCCACTCCGGAAAGAGTTCCGGCAGGGCGCTGCCTTCGAGGGATTCCAATGGCACATGGAGCAGGGTGGCGGCAGCTTCATTCGCATAGATGATCCGCCACTCCCGATTGCAGGCCACCATGCCATCGGTGAGGTTGCCGAAGAAGTTGCGGGTGCGTGTATCGTTCTCTCTCTTCTCCGCCTCCAGGCGGGCCTGGCGCAGCGCTTCCTCCTGCCTGGCCTGTTGCTCCGCGGCATCCAGTCGCACCCTATCGAAAGCCAGCGCGCACATCGCCGCCGCTGTCTCCAGCAGAGCGAACGCCTCCGCACCTGGCTGGCTCTCCGTGCCGAAGCTGACGCCGAGCACGCCCACAATGCGTTCCTGAACCGGAAGCGGGACCGCCGCGTAAGCCCCCTGCGCCCTGGCCGCTTCGCGTCCACCCTCCGCCGGGGCCTCGGCATCCCATTCCGATGCCTCCAGAAAGATACTCTGCCTATGCCGGACGGCTTTTGCAATGGGAAGGGAAGCATCGAGGGAGAGCAGAGCCAAGGGCTCGGCGGCCCAGGGAGCGGAGCCGAAGCTGCGGATCGTCTGCAGGTGTGCGCCATCGGCGGTCAGCAGGCATACCGACCCACCGACCGGCTTCAACGCCTTCAGCCCCTCCAGGAGCAGGGCCTCCGCAATCTGCTCCACGGTACAGGCGTTGACAAGCGACCGAGCCAAGCGTTGGAGGCTGGGTAGGCATCCGACAGTAGGGGAATCCTCAAATCGGTCTGTCAGAACCGCCGCGAATCCGGCAGCAGTATCCAGATTCTCCACTGTATATCCTCCGGCGGAGAGAGTATCACAATACCCACCATTTCGCGCTGCTTCCACGCTTTTCCTTCTGGTCAATCAAATATTGCCGATCTTTACCATGCCACTTGACATACATCAAAGTTTGATGTATCATGAGACATGGCTAAGGAACGACAGGACGAACAGGGAGAACTGCTGAAAGGCAACACCCCCACGCTGCTCATGGCGGTGCTGCAAGAGGGGCCGCTGCACGGCTACGCGATTGCCCGTGAGATCGAGCGGCGCAGCGGAGACGCCTTGCAGCTTGGCGAGGGCTCGCTCTATCCGGCCCTCCGCGCCCTGGAGCGCGATGGATTGGTTATCAGCCGCTGGGAACCCCGGCCCTCCGGTCCCGCGCGCAAGGTCTATGAACTTACCGAGGCAGGGCACAGAGCGCTTGCGGCCCGCACCCAATCGTGGCGGCGCTTTGTGGAGGCCGTCGAGAATGTACTGGGAGAAACGCCCCATGTCCAGCAACCGACTTGAGCAGTACCTGGATACCCTGGAGAAGCCCCTCTCCGCCCTCTCGATAGAGACACGTAGAGAGTGGCGTGAGGAGGCGCGCCAGCATGTGCTGGCAATCGCAGACGCCCACGAAGCGTTGGGAATGCCGCCGGAGCAGGCGTTGGAGGCTGCGCTGCAGCGCTTCGGCGATGCCGCGCAGATCGGACGGCAGGTGGCGCGCTATCCGGTGAACGAGCCGTTGAGCGGGCGGGCAGCCGTCGCGCTCTTCAGCATTCCGCTGTTGGCAGCCATGGGGCTCCTCACCGTGCTCGCCTATGTCTATGTCCTCACCGATAGCTCCCTCGCCCTGAACGGGCTCCAGGTTGCCGGAACCGCCGCCTACCTGCTCGTTCCTCTCCTAGGTGGCTGGCTTGTCGGCAGGCGATGTCACCGGCGGCAGTCCGTTACGTCCGTTCTGCTCTCTCTGGCGCTCGCGGGTATTCTGTTCACGCCGATCTCGGGTATTCTGCTGATCCCGGCTTTCGGTTCCTCGTTTGCAACTGCTCCCACCGACCTGCGTCTGGGGCTGCTCTGGCTTCCCCTCACCTGGCTCTCCCTCCATATGACCCGGCAGCGTCCTGCGCCTGCCGCTCCCGCCTCTTGAAACGGTGCAAGCCCTGGCTCGTTCCCTGGATGGATGAGAGGGGTTTGCTACGAAAGGAAAACCATGCAAGTTCGCAAGCTCGTATTAAAGGCACTATTCGCCACTATCGCAACCTTCTGTTCCTGTGCGCCTCTCTACGCCCAACAGTTTCCGCCGGCTTCCTCGGAACCGAGCCGTCCGACCGGAAGCCTTTCGCCTGGAGCAGAGCCTTCTGCCCTGACCGTGATCGTTGAACAATTGGAGAAGCGTTACAACGTGGAGATTAGTGTAGATCCGCGCCTTGTCGCGCCTGCGTCGCTACGGGCTCCTGGGAAGGATCTCTCCCTTTTTGCGGCTCTGAGCGCCTTTACCCGCCAGTTGAACCATGGGGCGCTCCATAGGATTTACCTGGATCGGGACAGGGTACAGCCTCCGCCGGAAAAACTGGCCGCCGAAGTCCGCGCGCTCTCCCATCTGCCTTCGCAAGGGATGGTTATTGAGGATCCTACCCACAATCGCGCCCTCTTTTTCCTGCCGGAACAGCGCCTGCCGGACGGCAGAGATACGAACCCTCTCGATCCGACGGGAGCGAAGCCCCTCTTCCTGCTCTCCGACACCGCCGCACCTGTCGATGGAAGGACCCAAGCGGAGCGACTGGCAGACCTTCAGGCGCAGCAGTTGGAAATCATGGCGCGGCTGCCCGCCTCCGAGCGGCCCAACCCCATGCAGACCGGCCTGGAGATGGTGCAAAACCTCCTGCCCTCCCAGCGCGATACGTTTCTGAGCACGATCCTCCAGGCCGGGTTACAGACATGGCAGGGCGCTTCGCCGGATACACGCAACGCCATGATGCAGCAATTTGTACAGACAGCGCAGCAGAGCAAGCCCCTCACGCGCCCCTCCCTGCCCGGCGGCAGCGCCGATGTTGCCGGGGATCCGCAGGCGCAGCAACGCAAGGAAGCGCCCATCCCCACCTACGGCAAGGAGTTACGGGCGCTCCTCGATACTCTGGCCCAGCGTTACCGGGTTCGTATCCTGTTGGACCCCGACCTTCTGCCGACCACCCGGCCACAACTTCCAGCGAACACTTCGTCGCTCGACCAGGCATTGGATGGGATCGCCAAGGCGCTGAACGGCGTCACCTGGCGTCGTATCTATACACGACAACCCCCTCCGGATTCACAGCCCGCCTCATCGCCCGTGCTCGGTCTTCCAATCAGGGATCTGGTCGCCGCCATCCGCACTGTGGAGCGCTTACCCCGTGTCGCGTTCCGCGCGGACAGCCTCCTCTCCCGAGACTCCGTCACCCTCCGCCCTGACATCTCGGTATCCTCTTCCTTCACCGGCGATTTAACAAAGCTGCGGTTTCTTGCCAGGCCGACCTACGTTTTCTATACTCTGCGGGAGGGAGGCGGCAATCCATCGGACGCAAAACAACTCGCCGAACTCCAGCGTCGGCAGAGTGATCTCTTACAGGAAATGAGTGCGGAGGAGATGGCAGGCGTGATGATAGGGGAGATCGAGCAGTTCCAGAGCGGAGATGCCGACACACGCACCGCGCGCATGAGGCTGCCGATGATGGCTGCGATGATGGCGACCTGGTTCCCCCGCAAGGCGCAGGAGGACAGGGCTGCGCCCCCGTAACACAGGGAGAAGCAGAGAGGCGGTAGAGGAGAAGTAGGGACTTCATTTCGCGATTCGGATCGCGGAGCGAAATCCCCGTGCAGTCAGTACGCGGATTCGAGTTGGCGCTTCTGGTTGACCATCAGGATCGCGTTGGTAAAGTCTGTTTTCAGCTCTTCCAGCTTCTTGTACTGCGCGGCGGCATCCGCCTCGGTCAGCACGCTGATGCTGCGCACCAACACCTTGGTATGGTCTCGGTTGAACTGGATCTCGAAGGGTTTGATCTCGGTATCGATGATGGCATTGAGCTGCCCGGCGATCTTCTGACCGCGCTGCTCCGCCGTCATGCCGTCCACACCGATAACGCGGCACAGGACAACTCCGCGTATCTTCAGCTCCGCCATATCCGGTGTATCCGACGTGCCCTTGACCACAGCCACATTTACCAGCAGCGTCGGGTCCACCTTACTCAACCGGATCGGGATATGCAGGTCATCCAGCACCTTCTTCGCCGCCTCCACGCGCTCCTCCCCCGGTGGGTGCGTTCGGAGGATGCCCATATCCACGTAGTTATGGCGCTGCTCGTCGGCGGCCAGGCGCAGCATAAAGCTGTAGAGGCCGGTAGGATCGTACTTGGTGTGGGTCATCAGCAGCATACCGGAGTGGTCCGCATCCTTCTCGGCCTCCACGCCATAGGTGTTGATCTTGGCGATGGCATAGAGATAGCCGGCATTGACCACATTACCGATGTCGGCGGCGCTAGGATGGGTCGCAACCAGGATTCCGGCAAGCGCGGGCAGGAGGATATTCTGGATCTTATTCTGCTCATGCATCAGCTTCACCATATGGTGGTGCGCGGCATGAGAGATCTCGTGCGCCAGGACGCCCGCCAGTTCATCGTCGGAGCGCACGTAGTCCAGCAGGCCCTTATTCACGTAGATATAGCCGCCGGGCAGCGAATAGGCATTGACGTCTTTATCATTGACGATCTTGAAGGTGTACTTGAACTGCTTGAGCTGCGGGGTTCCCCACAGCGGCTTAATAAACGTGCTGTTGGCGATGACGGCCAGTTCGTTGCCGATGCGATTGACGCGCTCCACCAGCGCCGCATCCGTCACCAATTGCACATGTTTGTCGTTCTCTTCCGCACTCTCCCTGCCGATTTTGACTTCGTTGTCCTCTGTCAATACCGGCTGGTTTGTCTTCGCTTTATCGTCCTTACTATCCCCCGCGTTTCCTGCAGGCGGCGGAACGGCCCAGGCGGAACGCAGCAGAATGGGCGCTCCGAACAGCAGAGCGCCCATCAGCGCGCCGGTAACGACCAGACGCCCGGTCACCGCCAGCAGACCCGTGCGACCAGGGAGCGATTGCGATACGCGATATGACTTCATGCGGATTGGCCTTTCTGCGCATGCGACACCGGGGCGTGAACGCCCTCCGTCCTTATTATATAACATAGCGCAGTCAGAGGCGTGACAGTTCCATGTCATTCAAATGTCGAGATTATTTGTCTTCCCTAACCCTTTGCAGCGCATGGCTCTGAA
Source organism: Chthonomonadaceae bacterium (assembly GCA_035295825.1). GTDB lineage: Bacteria > Armatimonadota > Chthonomonadetes > Chthonomonadales > Chthonomonadaceae > DATGIG01. The sequence goes on from DATGIG010000533.1 coordinate 15,671, forward strand.
GCGCCTATTGCGGCAGCAGGTCTTCTGTCTCCCCATCCTCCCAGGTCAACTTGGCGTCCAGCAGACCCTCCGTGAGGAGGAAACGAAAGGCGCTGACGCCGCTGAGTTCGCTGCTGGTTCCGTCCGGGCGCAGCCCCAGGTTGATATAGAGCCCGTCCAGTGAGTCAGGACTCAGGGCGGTCAGCGCGATGCGCCTGCCGAGGGCGATGATCTCCAGATTGCAGGGGAACAGCTCCTGGCGCTGCAGGCTTCGGCTGCCGCTGACGGTCGCCACATAGCGGGAGAGGGTGGCGCGCACGGTCGTGGTATCGCCGTTGGCGGGCGTCGGCGTCTCGATGGAGATGGAGAGGCTCTCCACATCCAGTTCCGATACCGCCTGATCGTTCAGAAAGAGGGCAAAGGTAAGCGGCTGCAGGCTAGAAACGATCAACTGAACCAGCCCGCCGCCGCCAATCTTGGCGATGTCGGCGGCGGCGGGGCGTTGCACCTGCGGGTGAGAACCATTGGTCTGAGATGGTCTACCGAACACGGAGGCTCCTCTCTATCGTCCTCAAGTTTAACCGTAAGTCGTGTAGGTGACGCGCCTACGGCTCATAAAGAGCCTGCCGATCAGCCAGATAATGAACCCGAAGACCACGATGGCGATCAGCAGCCGGAAGGGGCTGAAGCCGCCCGCGACGTAGTATCCGCCGCCGTAGCCATCGGAGACATAGTAGGGCGCGCCAAAGTAGAAGGCCGGATGGAAGGGCGTCCAGTAGTACCAGGCCGGATGATACCAGTAGGAGCCATAGCCGCCGCCATAGCCGTAGTAGGAGCGCCCGCCCACATAGTAGCTGGTGGAAGGGCCGCGCGATGAGGTGTATCCCGGCGAGCCGAACGTTCCGCTGCGTCCGAAAGAGCCGCCGGAAGAGCTGCTGCCGAACGTGCCGGTGCGGCCCCCGCCGAAGGAGCTGCTGGAGCGGCTGCCGCCAACGGAGCCGCCGCTTCCGAAGGAGCTGCCGGCGCGACCACTTCCAAAAGAACTGCCGCCCCCACCGAAGGAGGAGCGTCCTCCACCACCGCCGAAGGAGGAGCGCCCGCCGCCGCCGAAACGTTGCGCCTGGGCCAGCGAGAGCGGAAAGGCCAGCAGCACGGTCAGCAGACCGATCAGCAGCCAGTGGCCCAGGCGTTTTGAATGTAATCCGTTATTTTTTTCCATGGTTGGTTGATCCCATCCCTTCACAGGCGGACGGTGCGCTCCGCGCACTGGCGTCCGCCCGGTGTGAATAAGCAGAGACCTGTGCCCCGTTAGAGCACGTTGTAGGTCGCGACCTCATCGGCTGCGATCCAGTGCGGCTTGTAGAGCGTGATATAGCCCTGCACCACATTGTCCGCCGCATTTATATCTACGTAAATGTCCACCACGTTGTTCGTCGCTTCCACGCCGTTGAACCAGACGCGGGTGTATTCGAACGCGAACATCGGATGCGTATTCTCGATCACCATGGTGTCGTTGGGAAAGTTCATCTCCAGGCGACCGGGAAAGATGCCGAGCTGATCCATCGGGTTCGCCTGCGGGCGCACGATCGCCGTGATCTCACCGCCGGCGGAGATGCCTCCGGCGGTCTCATCGCCATAACCGTCGCGTCCGGCATGGATCTCCACAAAAAGCTGGGTCGCCAGGACTTCCATTCCATTGTTGTACAGCGTGGTGCTATCCCAATCGCCCCCCGTGCTGAACACCATATTGTTCATGAGAAAGTCTCCTCTTATTTTTGGTTCTCGCCTACCTTGTCGTTACCCTCCGTGTGGGGGAACTAACGTCGGCGTCCGAACGAACCGCCTCCGCCGAAGGAGGAGCGGCCTCCGCCCATGGAACCGCCGGATGGGCGTGAACCCCCACCCGTAAAGGAACTGCCGGATGGACGCGATCCTCCGCCCATGAACGATCCGCCGCCGGTGCGCGGCGTATTGGAGAAGCCGCTCTGGCCCCCGTTAAACGAGCCTCTGGTAGGCGACTGGGTGGGCGTAAAAGAGCGCCCCGAATTGAACGAGCCGGTATTGCTGCCCGTCGGCATACTACGGCCCGAGTTGAATGATCCCGTGCTGCGACCGGAGTTGAACGAGCCGGTGCCTCCGCCGGTCCGGAAGGCGGTGGAGCGGGGAGCCGAGTAGTTTCTATAGACGACCGTATTGCGGATGTAGCCGGGATTGCTGATGTAGTAGCTATGATAGCTGGTGTAGGTGGTGTATCGGTGACCGCCGATGCCAATATAGAAGCCGGGCATCCACGCGCCGCCGTAGGGATTGTAGCCCCACATGCCGCCGTAGTAGCTCATGCCCGGATACCAGCCCATGCCGGCAAATTCGCCCCAGGAGGGCGCCAGGGTGACATACATAGGGCGGCTATAGCTGTAGTCGGCGGGGATGGGGTACCAGCGCGCGTTCGAAGCGGCGGCGTTCTCCAGATACCCGCCGGGCGGCAGGTAGAGAACGGGCGCATCGCCCTCATTGACGAAATAGGGCTGCCCGTTGGTGCGCCCGAACTTCATCGCATAGAGGTTCAGGTTGACGAACGGGACCACGATGGTCTGGCCGTCCGCCGCGATGATCTGATAACCGCCCTGGTCGAAGACCGCGCGGGAGACCGGGACCTGCTGATTGACAGGCACATCCTGCCACTGATACACCCCCCCCGTCGCGGGCTGGGGAGCGCCATTGTAGGCGCTCTGCGGGGGCATGGACGAACCCATCGGCGGAGCCATAACCACCGGTCGCTGACTGGCACAACCCCATAAAAGCGCAACGCCGACACCCATGGCGGCGACAATTACTCCTCGGTATTTCATACTCTGCCCTTTCTAAACCGCGATGACTACAAAAGATATAGGGTTGACTTGCCTTATGAAATATAAGGCAGTTGATATGGTAGACTTTTCTCCACTCTTCATCCTTGTTGCGACTGTTGATAGTCTACCTCAGCCAAATACTTTTCTGTGCCTAATCACTAACATGGGTATTCGTCCTATGATAGGCACCTTTGAGGTTGAGAAGAAGCAAATGGACGATGACCAGGTGCGACATTACTAGCAGGAGGTCTCTATGAAACAGAAATTGCAATCCCTTCTCTGCCTCTTGTCCTATATCTGCTTGCCGCGTTTTCTCAAAAACTCATAGACGTGCTCGATTTTTCCCTGCGCTCCGGCTTCTTCACCAACTGGGGTATCCTTAACTGTACCCGTGGCAGCGTCTTTCGGGATATAATCTATGGTAAGAATCAAGTACGGTTCGCCTGCGTGTGTCAGCAACCATGTTCCTGTTGCCAGGGTTTCTTCGCCTGTTCTCGCCTCTTTATCATCTGCTATCCAGTTTCTAGCCAGATTTCCATTAGTTCGTAGTGCTTGCGTGAGATACTTATGCACGGATGCTACCACGGGCAATTCGTGTATGTCTGTTCTCTTGGTATGCCATTTACATCGAAATCGGATATGGTTTGCCTTCCAGGTAGGAGAGAAGCGTGAACACCTCCTCGCTTATGCTCACGGTCAAGCTGATCTCAAGCGCTATGGCAAAGCGTGGTTCCTCTTCCAGACCCTCGATGTGCCCGAAGCCGAACTTCAGGAGACCACTAACCACCTCGGGGTGGATGTCGGTATCTGCACGGTCGCCTCCTCCAACGATGGCAAGCAGACATTACGCTTTCCAGGCGAGCAGATCCGTCGAGTGAGAAGCCACCATCACCAACTCAGGAGAGGACTGCAACGCCATAAGACCAAGTCTTCGCGTCGCCGAGTGCGGAAACTACGGGACAAAGAGTCTCGCACGGTTCGCACCTACAACCATCTGATCTCACGTCGTATCATCCAACAGGCTCAACGCACAAACTCCACGAAATCCTCCGAAGGAAAGGAGGATTTGGGCTGCACCGAAGGTGCTTCCATGATCGTCCTCGAAGCTCTCGAAGGCATT
>DATGIG010000534.1:0-3832 GCA_035295825.1 Chthonomonadaceae bacterium
GTTGTTCAAGGCGGTCTTCGGGGGCATGGAGACCTTTTCGCTCTATGCCAATGTCACGCAGGATCTGGGCAATACCCGTATCGTCATCCACGCGGAATCGCCGGAGGGCATCGCGCTGCCCTGGGAGCTGATGCGCGATCCCACCAAGGGGGAGTTCGGCGACCTGGCGCACCTGGCCCACGCCTTTGTCCGCAGCGATCCGAGCCTCCGCTTTCAGCCCGCGTCGCCGCCTTCGGGAGACACCTTCAACATCCTGATGGTCATCTGCCGTCCGAAGGGGGATCGCGATGTGGGGTTCCAGTCGGTGGCGCGTCCGCTGCTGGAGCTGTTCCGCCCCCACCGCGACCGCATCCGCCTGGACATCCTGCGCCCACCCACCTTCGAGCAGTTGTCGAAAGTCCTGACTGCCAACCCCGGTCTCTACCACGTCCTGCACTTCGACGGGCATGGCACGTTTCCCAGCGCCCATCTTGTTGGAGACCGGTTCTATGCTCAGCCCGGCGCGCAGGGGCATCTCATTTTCGAGGGCGAGGATGGCAGCGCCAACCCGGTGACCGGAGCCGAGTTGGGCAGCCTGCTGGCGAAGGCGCGTGTGCCTGCCGTGCTGCTCAACGCCTGTCAGTCGGGCATGACGCTCCCGGAGGCGGCCTACACCTCCGTGGGCAATCAGTTGCTCAAGGCCGGGGCTGGAGGCGTGGTCGCCATGGCCTACTCGGTCTATGTGCCGACGGCGGTGCGCTTCATGGCCCGGCTCTATGAGGCGCTGATCCAGGGCAAGGATCTGGCCCAGTCCTGCACCCTGGCCCGCGAGGCCCTCCGTGACCATCCCCAGCGCTCCTCCGCCATCGGCCCGATAGACCTGCAGGACTGGATCGTACCCATCCTCTTCGAGGCCGCGCCGGTCCAACTCACCGCCCGCCCCATCGCCGGGCTGCGCCTCACGCCCGACGTCTTGAAGGACCAGCAGGCGCAGGCAGGCGCGGAGATCGGCTGCCCGGATCCGCCCGCCTTCGGCTTTGTGGGGCGTGATGGCGTGCTGCTGGAACTGGAGCGCGCCTTCCAGAAGGAGACAGTCGTGCTGCTGCAGGGCATGGCAGGCGTGGGCAAGACCGAGGCAGCGGCAGGCTTCGCCCGCTGGCGTGCCGAGACCGGTGCGCTGGACGGCCCGATCTTCTTCTTCCGCTTCGAGCACTATCTGCCGCTGGCGCAGGTCTGTGATCGGGTCGGGCAGGTGTTCCAGCCCGCCATCAAGGCGCAGTTGAACCTGGAGTGGGAGTTGCTGGACGCAGCCCAACGCCGTAATGTCGCCCTGACCGTGCTCAAACAGGTTCCCTGCCTGCTCGTCTGGGACAACTTCGAGCCGGTTGCGGGCTTCCCCCAGGGCGCCCCCTCCGACTGGACGCCCCCGGAGCAGCAGGAACTGCGCCAGTTCCTGAGCGACCTGCGCAACGGGCAGACGAAAGTCCTGCTCACCAGCCGCCGTGACGAACCCTGGCTCGGCAACCTCTATCGCCTGGTCGCGTTGCGCGGGCTGAAACGGCACGAGGCGCAGGAACTGGCGGTCAAAGTGCTGGAGCGAGCCGGATTGCAGCCGCACCAGATCAAGCAACTGTCCGACTACAACGCTCTGCTGGACTATCTGACGGGCAATCCCCTCGCCATCCAGGTCATCCTCCCCGAACTCAAGCGCGTCAAGCCCGACACGCTGCTCCAATCCCTGCAAACCGGAACCCTCCAACTTCCCCAGGACGACCACCAACAGGGCCGTGAACACTCCCTCGCCGCCTCCCTCACCTATCGCCTCGACAAACTCGACCCCACCCTGCACCAACGCCTCGGCATCCTGGGGCTATTCCAGGGCTTTGTCAACGCAGGTGTTCTGGCTGCATTAAGCAACCTGGACGGCGCACCTGACCTACTTGCTGGCCTACAACCGGCAGACTGGATACGCACTCTGGACACCGCCGCCGAAGTCGGTCTCTTGCGCAACGTCGGGACAGGTTATTACACTGTCCATCCAGCTCTGCCCTGGTTCTTCCACGACCTGATGCACGAAGCCTTTCCCGATCACCTGGACTGGCTGGAACGCGCCTTCACTGAGGTCTATGGAGGTTATAGCCACCATCTATTCCAACTCTTCCAAACCAGAACGCAGTTTGCCATGAACCTGCTGGATGCGGAGGAGAATAACCTGACCTATGCGATACGCCTTGCCAGAAAACAGAAAAGTTGGAGCGTCCTACATGGTATTCTCTACGGCGTCATGCGGTTGTTGAAGACACAGGGACGCTGGGTCGAGTGGGAGCGAATGCTGACCGAAATCGAAGCCGAGGTAGCCAATACAGCAGGCGAACCGCTCTCTGGCACTGAAGGATTACGGCGTTCGCTGTTGGCGCATCGGCAGGAGATTGCAGGTTATCGCCGTGACTTTGCTACACAAGAGGCTCTTCTCCTTCGTCTGAAGGAACATTACGAAGAGGCAGGCGATGAGAAAAATGTAGCTGCGATATTCCACCAGTTGGGGATGATTGCCGAGGAGCGCCGTGCATTTGAGGAGGCGGAGCGCTGGTATCGGCAGAGCCTGGAGATTGCGCAACGCATTGGGGACGAACACGGACAAGCCGCCACACTCCACCAGTTGGGCAGCCTTGCCCAGGAGCGTCGTGCGTTTGAGGAGGCGGAGCGCTGGTATCGGCAGAGCTTGGAGATTAAGCAGCGCATCGGGGACGAACACGGACAAGCCGCCACACTCCACCAGTTGGGGATGATTGCCGAAGAGCGCCGAGCATTTGAGGAGGCGGAGCAGTGGTATCGGCAGAGCTTGGAGATTGAGCAACGCATCGGCGACGAATATGGACAGGCCAGTACGCTCCACCAGTTGGGAAGGATTGCCGAGGAACAGGACAATGGAACGGAGGCATTGCGCTTCTATGAGAGTGCAGTGGCATTGTTTAGCCACCTCAATGATCCGTACAGTCTCGCCGTTGTCCAGCGTTCCATTCAGCGGGTGAAGGAAGCCAATTCAGGGACGGATGCGTCGCAGGGTTCGCAGTCCTAGATGAAAAGGAGATCAGGATGGATGAAATGGAGTTTCAAACGCAGGCGAAGGCCGATCCCCAATTGCAGCCCTTGTTGGAGGAGATTGCGCGCGAGATGGCGGAAATGGATGCGGAGGCCGAGACACGACAATTTGCCACAGGGTTGGAGCCATATATCGGTGTTGCAGTGTATGTCCTCTATCGGTGGGCCAAGGACTATTTCGACAAGCGCCGCGCCCTGAATGAAGTCGAGATCGCCCAGCAGCAATTGGAACTCACCGGGAAACTGGTCGCGGAGGGTTGGCCAAAAGAGAAGGCCCATGCCGCCGTCGCCTCCACGCTCAAGGCCATCGCGAAACGCACAGAAGACGACAGCGTGTTGAAGCGGGCGCAGACTCTGATTGGCAAAGGCGAATAGGAACGCAGGGCGGTTGGCCGTAGAGCGCAGGACAGGGTCTGCGCCGAAATCCGCGTAAGGATGGGGCAGGTGGAGTTCGGAGGTACAATAAAAGGGTAAGAAGTGGAGAAAGCGCGCCGGAAAGCATAGAGACGCGCGTCGCAAGGAGAATACACCTATGGCTGCCGTAGAGGAACTGCAGATCCTGGAGGCCCTGCGCGTGGTGCAGGACCCCGATTTACATAAAGACATCGTCACGCTGGGTTTCGTCAAAGACATCAAAATCTGCGACGGCAACGTGGCGTTCAAGATCGAGCTGACGACCCCTGCCTGCCCCGTGAAAGACCTGCTCAAATCGCAGGCTGAACAGGCAGTAAAGGCGCTGCCGGGCGTCACG
>DATGIG010000535.1:0-15803 GCA_035295825.1 Chthonomonadaceae bacterium
ATGTGCGAGCTATAGGCCATGGAGAAGTTCGACTCATGGAAACCGGTAAGCGGCTGCTCGCACGCCAGGACCAGGCTCGGCTGGACCGTGTCCTGACCGATCCGCGTCGCCAATATCTGATCCACGCTGATGCCGCCATGCAGCACCACGCCCTTGGTGAGCGGCATACCGGAGAGGATGTTGCCGGTCATACCGGGATGGATCCCCACGCCCGTGGAGGGCTTGTTGAACAGCCCATTGATGACATTGAGCTTGGTCTTGAACGGCTCCAGAGGCGACAGGCTCTTGCTCAGCTCCATCCCCGCGCCCTCGCCCTTCGCCCACCAGTGGTCGGGATTGATCCCTGTCCCCATGAACTGGACCACAAAGCGCTTCGGCGGTGCGCTGGGCGCTTTCGGCGTCTCCACAGCCGCTCCCCACACCGGCAGCGATTCGAGCCAGGGCAGTGCCATCACCACCCCCGCGCCACGCAGGAAGATGCGCCGGGAGAGCGGCCCGACCGGTTTCGGATCTTGGTTCGACATGGTGTTATTCATTCCTCGCTAAAGTCGCCGAAGCGCGTCGGTTACGAAATTGTCGGCTGGTGACGATGGTCTCCACCAGGGTATCGAAGCGATAGCCGCCTGAAGCTAAACGCTGCTGCATCTCATGCAGAGTGGGATCGTCGGAAGGCAATAGGCTGCGCCCTATAGCGTAAGACAACAGTTTACGGTCCAGTGTGTCAAGAAAATCTTTCTGGCGCTCCTGGCGGATGAACTCCCGCAGGCCCTCCACCCCGGTGCGCTCCGTACCGCCGGGAAACGGCGCGCGCGCGTCCACCGGCTTGCCGCCCAGATCCTTGCTGCGCAGCTCCCCGATGGGGCCGTAGCCCTCGAAGACCAGGCCATAGGAGTCGAACCGGGCGTGGCATCCTGCGCAGGCGGGGTTGGCGCGGTGCTGCGCCAGTGCCTGGCGGAGGGTCAGATCCCCCATCTTGCTCTCGTCCTTAGGGAGTTCCGGAACGACAGGCGGAGGCGGGGGAATGTACTCGCCCAGGAGGCGACGCACGACCCAGTACCCCCGCTTCACCGGGCTGGTACGCAGTCCGGGAGAGTTCTTGGTCAAGAATACCGCCATCGGCAGCAGTCCGCCTCGCCCATAGTGGTCCGCATCCTCCACGCGGACCCAATCGCTCCCGATCACCTTCACATCCGTCATTCCGTAGTGCCGTGCCAGATCCGCATTCACGTAGGTGTACTTCCCATACAGCCAATCCAGCACGGAGCGGTCGTGCTGAAACGTATCCGTCATAAACCGTGTGGGCTCCTCGAACATGGCCTCGCGCAGATTGTTGGTGAAGCTGGGGAACCGATCTCGGTCCACCGCATTGTGCTCCTCAAAGCGGCGAAAGTCCAGCCAGTTGCCGCCGAACTCCAGCGCCAGCGCACGGACGCGGGGATCTTTTAACATCCGGTGCGTCTGCGCGACGAGCACTTCGGGCCGATGGAGGTCTCCGGCAGCGGCATGCGAGAGCAGTTCCGCATCCGGAATGCTGGCCCAGAGGAAATAACTGAGTCGGCTCGCGAGTGCATAATCCGTGAGGGGCTGAACGCCACCGGAATTCGACGGCGGCGGAACGATATGCCGCACCATCGCAACGGAATGGCCCCCGCCTGCGGGCGTCTGCGTATCGGCAAACGAATCCAGATCCAAGCGGAACAGGAAGTTCGGCGACATCAGGATGCTGACCAGCGTGTCCCGGATCGCGTCCTCATGGCTCAGCCCATCCTTCTGCCGCAGCGCCTGGTAGAACGCCATCAAATCGGCCTTCTCCCCTTCGGTGAGCGGGCGGCGGTACGCGCGACGGGCAAAATCCAGGAGCGCCTTGCGATGCACCGGCTCGGCGGCCAACCGCGCCTTCTCGGTCGCACGAATGTGTGCAGAGACCCACTTGAAGTGGTCTTCGATGGCCTGGAGCGCAGGCGCCTCTCCCCCATTCCGCTTCGCTTTCGCCAGATAGAGGTCGGCGAGCTTCTGGATCATGGCATCGGATAGAGAGCCTTTGTCCTCGGCGCGGGCAAAATTGAACTCGGGGTCCGTCATGGTCCCGGCCTCGGCCCGCTCATACACAAAGAACTCCAGATGCATGCGCTCCGGAATAAAGGCGACCATGTCGAAATCCAGCCAGAGGCGATCCAGTTCCTTCCTTCCGTTCTCATCCAGGATCAGCTCCATCAGGGGGGTATCGTCCCGGAAGTAGCCCATCGAATTGTGCAGCCCGGCACTCAGCAGCCGGCCCTTGTCGCCCGGTTCATCCACGAACATCCGGCCCCGCTCGGAGATATAGAACGCATCCGGAAAGACGCTGCAGAACCGATCGAACGCCGCCAGGTAGGGTGCTCGGGCTGCCTCCTCCTGCGGCACAAAGAGGTCGGGGTCCACGGCATCGGTCACCTGCCGCCTGCCGCCATTCCGACGCGCGTTTACCGTCCGAGAAGCAGGTACGCCCCCGACTTGCAGGTCGGAGGGATCGAGCATGCGACGATGAGAGGCATACTCCCGATCTTTCCAGAGGACGAAGCACTGACCGCCATCGGAGAAGCCGCGCGGCACGCGCAGGTTCGGAAACGTCCACGCCAATTTCTTCCGCAGGCTTACCACCCAATCCCGCATCGCCACACAACCCGCGCGCGCAACATCCGGGTTGCCCTTCTCCGGGGCGGGCAGCGTATTCCACATCTTCTGCAACTTGACAATCGGTCCAACCTTCTCGCCCGGCGCGTTGAGCGTTTGCCACACCAATTCCAGGTAGTGCGGGCTCACTTTCGCGCCCGCAGCGACGGCCTGCAGTGTCGTTCCCGGCGTTCCGAGATCCGCCCGATGACGATACTTCCATGCGGCCATAAAGTAGTCCGCAAAGTCCGTCGGCTGATGTTTGTAGAAATCCACGATGCGCAGGATGCAGTATTTGTCGCGGTCGGTCTCGGCCAGCACCGGGTGAGACGCAAACTCCAGCCCCGTGGAGGTCAGCGCCACGTGGTCCGAAATATCCTTCGCCGCCTGCACATACTTCTTCATCAGGGCGGGGGAGAGGGTGAGTGTCTCCCCGGAGTTGTCGAAGCCCTCCTGGTTCGCCGGGTCTACGGGGAACTCACGCGTTGGGCGCAGATCCACACCGGTCAGGTCGCGGATGGTGTAGTCGTACTCCGCGTTGCTCAGGCGGCGTGCCGTTACGGGTCCGGGGTCTCCGGCATTGCGCTGCGTCTCATACTGCCGCACATCGCGAAACCAGGTGATGACCGCCTCTCGCTGCCTGTCCGAAGGCTGCTTGCCTACGCTCGGAGGAGGCATCTGCTTTGCAGCCAATTTTTCCAATATCAGGGCCAGATGGGGATAATCCTGCGTCGCCGACGCCATGCTCGTATAAGCGGAGAGGTCGAGTTGCGCCTGCGGCTTCTCCTTGCCATGGCAGGAGACACAGTACGTCTGCAGCATCGGTCGGACCGTTCCGACGAACCGCTGCTCCAGCTCATGCTGCGTTGGGCCTGATGGCGAGGCGCCGGACCGAACGGTCCAAAGCATTACCCCCAGAAAGACGAGCGTGGACGCAAGGAGGCCCCATGCATATAGATATATTTTGTTCTTTCCACAGATCAATGCGTATTACTCCCAGAGCCGGTATATCTCAATTCTATGGGCATCGCTGCCGCTGCTCAGCTCAGACCGTGACGAGCTTTGAGTATAAGAATACCTCTCCGGCGGGCGTAATTCCACCGCTATTTTCCCAGTTCCTCACCTACTCCACCCTTTTTCTCAATCTTGGACCGCTTACGTGGTTAATCTGGGGTAATCTGTGTTCATCCGTAGATAGCAAAAGGAGACCTTCATGGAGAAACGAGCGTTCGGTAAGACCGATATGCAGGTAACGGTGTTAGGGTTTGGGGGCGCGGAAGTCGGCTTCCAGAGCGCTGCACAGGAGGATGTCACCCGCCTGCTCAATAGCGCTCTGGATGCCGGGCTGAACGTCATCGATACGGCGGAGTGCTATGGTGGCAGCGAGGAGCTGATCGGGAACGCGGTCGCTCACCGCCGAAGCGAGTACTACCTATTCACCAAGTGTGGGCACCGTTCCGGAATCGACCTTCCCGATTGGAGTCCGGAGCTGCTGGAACAGAGCATCGAGCGCAGCCTGCGGCGTCTCAAGACCGACTGCGTCGACCTGCTTCAGCTCCACACCTGCTCCGAAGAGATCCTCCGCCAGGGGGACGTGATCGCCGTCGTGCAAAAAGCACGGGATGCGGGCAAGACGCGCTATATCGGTTACAGTGGGGATCACCAAGCCGCCCTCTACGCCGTACAGTGTGGTGCATTTGACAGCCTGCAGACCTCGATCAGTATCGCAGACCAGGAGTCGCTCGAACTGACCCTGCCGCTGGCGCACGAACGCAACATGGGCATTATCGCCAAGCGCCCCATCGCCAACGCCGCCTGGCGCACAGGTGAAAAACCCACCAACGCGTACCTGCACACCTACTGGGATCGCCTACAGCTTCTGAATTACGACTTTCTCCGGGGCGAACTGAACACCTCCATCTCCATTGCTCTGCGCTTCACGCTCTCCACTCCCGGCGTCCATACCGCGATTGTCGGGACCGCCAACCCGGAGCGCTGGCCTCAGAACGCCGCGCTCCTGGCCGAAGGTTCCTTACCCTCCGATCTCTACGATGCCATTCGCGCGCGCTGGCAATCCGTTGCCGAACCGGACTGGCGAGGGCAGGCGTAAACAGTTCCCGCTGCTTCAAGATCGGCTACCATGTACATGGAAAGTATGGAGCAAAAGCAGATCACCAGTTGATTGGATACGGGTTGATGCCGGTGAAGCAACCAACGAGGGTGGTCAGGCCGCCGGCGAGGAAATCCCCAATAATCAGGCCGTAGAAGAAGGGGAGCGACTGACGATAGAGGCGCATCCCGCCATAGCGCAGTACCAGCGACTTGACTGCCCAGGCGATAAAGAAGGGCAGCCAGACCTGGTTCATGGTGTTGGTATTCGCCATGGCGTAGCCGACCGGATGCCAGATCCACCAGGTATAGCGCGCGCGCAGCACCATCAAGAGGGCGGTGACGACAAAACCGATCACGACCGCAAGGGAGCCATTGAAATCCGGCTTGGCGGGCGTTTTTAGCGTGTCGGCGAGCTGATCGAAGGGCTGGCGGCCCATCCAGGTGCGCCAGGAGTCGGTCTTGGCACCGGCTCCGAAGGAGTACCAGATCATCAGGGCGATGGCGATGGAGACGACGATGCCGAGCAGGATCGCCAGCACCATGGCAACCGTGAGCCGACGGCGCTCGACGTTGAGCGAATCGGCCATCTTGTAGGCGTCGAACTGGTTGGGCATGGAGATACAGCGCAAATCGTAGCTGGCGATGGCGCTATGCAGATAGGCCAGGATCGTCAGGTCGGCGGGCTGGTAGAGCGTCGTGCCGAAGGTCGTGGTCATCAGCTTGTAGGCGTCCACGTTGGGGCCGAAGAGCCAGGCATTGCCGGTCTCGGCACGGATGCGGGCGGCAGCGATCATATAGAGCAGGGACAGGACGATGAGCGTGATCGCGACCGTGCTTCGCATTCCTGCCGCCATACACCAGGCGACCAGCAACACCAGGCAGAGACCGAGCCCGATAAACGCCATTCGGTACGACATCGGTTCGTCTGCATCCGAGCGGTCGTGGCGTCTCCGAAACGCTGTATTCCAGACCTCTTTGAGATACCCTCGCGAGAGCCATAACCCCACCAGCGTCAACCCCAGAAACGCCCCCGCGCCCTGGTTGCCGATGTAGGGAAACGCGCTCTGCCCGCCCGCAGCATCTGCGCTGATGCCCGCCCCCGCCCCAAATACCGCCTCCAGCTTGGTCAGCACCCAGAAGAACCAGCAGGAGAAGGTCATCTCCACGGAGAGCAGGTACGCGATGCCGATGACGAAGGGATAGAAGGAGATCGGCGTCTCCCCGATGGCGCTCCAGGGCGCGGCGGGGAAGAGGGTCTTGAGATCGAACGTATCGCTATTGCGGGTCGGAAAGTAGGGAATATTCGGGATATTCAGGTGCAGCGTGTTGATGACATCTATCGCAAAGGGGATCAGGAACCCGATCCAGAGCAGGCGATTACTGAAAAACGATTCGCTCTCGCGTATCATCGCGACCGGCACGGCGACGGTCGGGAAGGCCAGGCGTTCACGATCCGTCCACTGCTTGCGCAGGATGGTGACGATACAGAGGGTGGCGAGCGAGAAGAGGAACAGAAAGACGACCCAGGAGAGCAACTGCGCCCGCCATGCGGCCCACGGGACGGCAGCGTTGCCCTCATAGAAGCCTTTCAGGGCGTCGTTGTCCTTCAGGGCGATCCAATCGGGGATGTACTGGTGGAACAGCTTGGCCCAGCCATTGCTGTCGTCGGCGTACTTGAAGGCCGCCGTAATGGTCGGCACGATGAAGTGGATGCCACCGGAGGAGGAGATGACCGTTGAGACCGTCATCATGACATAGATGACGAGGAGTTCGGCCTGGGAGAAGGCGTAACGCCGCAGGAAACGAGTAAGAAAGATATTCACCACCACGATGAGCAATAAGAGGTGAAACGCCCCGATGGGGATGCTGGTATTGGCAAGCGCGGTATGTCCGCGCCCTCCCAGCACCAATTCGGCCCAATGAATCCAGAGGTCTGTCAGTGCGGTGAAGATCAGCCCCAGCACGACGGCGCGCAGCGTCAGGCCGGACGCGCGTTTGCGCTCTACCTGAGCGGGCTGCGCCTCCTCGGATGTGACTATCGGGCTCTGTGCGCGCTGTGCCAAGCGTCTCTCTCCTTCATCGGTGTCCCAAGGTCCCTATTACACCATTGCCCGGCATATTCCCTTCCATACATGAACTCGGAAGGAAAGCCGACTTGCCCTGTCGAACACGCAGTGCAGGACAATCTGGTTCGGGGAGGAGCCTGGTGAAAAATGTATTGAGCGCGGAGCAGATCGCGTTTTACCGTGAACACGGCTTTCTGGTGATAGAGAATTTTCTGGATGCGGAGGAACTCGCCCACTGGCAGCGCACAACGCAGGAGGCGGTGGATGAGCGCCTCGCGACCAAATCCGGCTGGAACAACCAGCACGACCCGGACGCCTACTACGCCCAGGTCTTCACCCAGTGCCTCAAGCTTGCGGACACCCATGCGGGGATGCGTGAGATTATGTTCGACGCGCGCCTCGGAGAGATGGCAGCAACGCTGGCGGGAGTAGACGGCATTCGGATCTGGCACGATCAGGCACTGTTCAAGCCGCCGTTCGGCAACCCGACCGCCTGGCATCTGGACGATCCCTACTGGTCCTTCTCCTCGCGGCAGGCCATCTCCCTCTGGGTGGCGCTGGACGAGGCGACGCTCGGCAACGGCTGCATGTGGTACATCCCTGGCAGCCATAAGACGGCGACCTATGAGAACGTGGGCATCGGGCAGAACCTGGCGGATCTGTTCAAAGTCTATCCGGCATGGCGCGACATCGCGCCGGTCGCGTGCCCCTGCCCTGCCGGCTCCGCTGTGTTCCACAACGGCCTCACTGCGCACGGCGCCGGTGCAAACATGACCAACAAGCCCCGGCGCGCCATGACCTGCGCCTACATGCCCGATGGATCCACCTTCAACGGAACCAAGAACGTGCTCCCGAACGACTACTTCAACTCGCTCAAGGTTGGAGATGTACTGAACGATCCGGTCATCAACCCGCTCGTATGGAAAAAAGCCGAGCACGTATGACAGGCCTAACGTCCCATTGACACTCCTGGGCCTTCCAACTTCCCTGGAGAGAGCGTGGTCGCCTCCTTGGCCCCCGCCGCCTGGAGCATCTGCACCACCTGGATCTGGGCAGCATTCTTTGATTGCTTCGCCAATGAGAGCGCTGTATCGCCACTGGTTCTGCGTACATTGACATCCGCACCCCGTCGGAGCAAGGTCTTTACCACGTCTACCTGGCTCTCCTGAGCAGCGATCATGAGCGGCGTTGAGCCGGTAGTGGTTTTTATATTAATGTCTAATCCCCGATCCAGGTACAGTGTAACCAGATCGCTTCTACCTGCTCCCGCTGCAACATAGAGTGCGTTACCTCCTCGATTACGCTTCGCCTGAATGTCCGCGCCATGTTCAAGGAGCATCTTCACTGTATCCAGTCGACATTTGCGGCTGGCAAGAATCAGCGGAGTATTTCCATTTTTGTCTTTGACATTCACATCCGCTCCCTGCCGGATCAACATCTGGGCCGATTCATCCAACCCCAACATACAGAGTGCACAAAGAGGAGTTTGCCCATTATCGTCGATAGCATGGATGTCTGCTCCATTCTGGATAAGCAGTTTGGCGCATTCCGCGTCCGCATAGCGTAAAGCCGTCCCACCAGAACCATCTTTCCGATTGGGGTTTGCACCATGTTCGAGCAGCACGCGAACATTCTTGGGACACAGATTGCCGGTCGCCGCCATCAAAGGAGTGATCCCATCTCTATCCTGAAAGTCCACATTTGCCCCATGTTCCAGGAGTGCCTTCACCAATGTGGGATCTTGCGGATAAATTGTGAGGTTTCCCATGAAGCCACCGGTTTTCGGGCCTTGCATCGTGACCGCTACGAGCAGGGCGGACGGATAGCGCACCGGCTCCATTTTTTCGCGGGGATGAATCACCCCGTCAATATACTTCCCAATGGAGTCCATCAGAGACGGCTTCTCTTCGTCATCATCCGGGTTGTTATCCGTTGCGTTGGGGTCGGCTCCGGCGTCGAGCAGCTTCAAGGCCAGCGGGGTATTGTTGGCCTTGATGGCAGCGATAAGCTCGTGTTTGAGATTCTCCAGCCGGATCGCGCGATACGTGAACAAACATATCGAGAGAACCAGCAGTGTCAGGGCGAGGAAGCAACCCATACGACCTGACCTGCGTTTCCGGGGAGATGCTGAGGATGTTTCGGAAGGAGTAGTATCCATTCACTTTGACCAGATTCAGCGCGCATTGAAGTCCGCTCCCCGCTGGAGCAGGATCTTTACCACGTCTCTATGGTTGAGTGAAGCAGCGGCGGCGAGGACCTTAGAGCCGTAAGGTGTTTTCAATTCGCCTTCCATCCCCCGATCCAGATAAAGTGTTACCAGATCGCTTCTGCCGGCTGCGGCTGCAATAAGGAGCGCATCCGTTCCCGTGCTATCCTTCACGTGGACGTCCGCACCATGGTCCAACAACATCTTGATGGTACCCATGCTGCATTCGCGGCTGGCATACATCAAGGGCGTCTTTCCGCTCGCATCCCTGACATTCACATCCACTCCCGACCGGATTAATGTTTGAGCCATTTCCCCTCCTCCCAACTCTTCCCCCAACATACAGTTCCAACAGAGAGGAGTGTACCCATCACGGTCGAGAGCATTGGGGTCTGCACCATGCTGGATAAGCAGTTTGGCGATCTCCTCGTCCGTAATGCGTATAGCGGTCCCTCCGGAAATATCCTTATGGTTCGGATCTGCGCCATTTTCGAGCAGAATGCGTACAGTCTTCGGACATATTTGGCTGGCAGCCCGAATCAAGGGTGTATTACCAAATTTGTCCTGACAATCTATCGCTGCCCCGTGCTCCAGAAGCGCCTGCACCAGCGTGGTATCTTCTGGTATACCATTCGATGTGGGGTCTTGCATGTTCACCGCGACGAGCAGTGCGGACGGATTGCGGTCGGCCATCTTCTGCCTACCGGTAGGAAACACTCGCTTAATTAAGCTCTGAAGGGTGCCCATCCAAGAAGGTTTTTGTTCGTCGTCCGGGTTGTCATCCGTAGCGTTGGGGTCGGCTCCCTCATCGAGAAGTTTCAAGGCCAGCGGGGTATCGTTGGCCTTGATGGCGGCGATTAGTTCGTGCTTGAGGTTCTCACTCCGGATAGCCCGGTACGTGAAAAAGCCAGCACAGACGAGCAGCAGCGCCATGACGAGCAAGCAACCCTTGCACCCAGTACTGCGTTTCTGGGGAGAAACCGACGGTGTTTCGGCAGGAGAGGTATCCATGTTTATAGTGGGTAGCCGTCTTTTTCCAGAACGTGAGCGGCCAGATCCCGCCGGAGCAGCATCGGGTTGCCCTCCCAGCGATCCAGACGGTCCAGCAGGGCGGCGATGCCGGTGAACGGCTCATCGCGCCAGTCCACCACATCATCCAGAGCGGGCATGGCGTCCAGGGCATAGCGCGCCCCCCGCAGCGCTTCTTCGGCATAATCCCTCGTGATGATCTGCCCGGCCAGGAGGGCTATATCGGCGCGCGCTCCGCCCAGCCGACGCAGTTTCGTGCAGCGGAGCCAGACACTCTCCTGTGCGTAGGCGGCGCAGATCACATCCGCAATCGCCGCCCCCACCTCCTGCGCGTCGCCGAACGCCTCGCCCAGCTTCTCTGTCGCCTGGAAGAGCAGGAACAGCCCCAACTGCTTGGTATCGTTCGCCGCTGCCCCCATCGCATCCAGGGGATCTTCGTACATCGGCGGCTCCGGCACCTCCGAGCGGGAGAGCGCCTCCGTCGCGCGCAGTCCGGCTTCTCGTATGGCCAGGCGGCCCTGCTTGTCTCTCCTCAGTAAGGTGTTGACAATCGCCAGGCGCACGATCTCGTTCGCGCCCTCCCCGATGCGCAGCAGACGCTGGTCCCGCCAGGCGCGCGCGACCGGGAACTCCTCCGTGTAGCCGTAGCCTCCGTGGAGCTGAATGGCTTCGTCGGCCATCCAACTGTAGGTCTCGGAGCCGATCACCTTGACGATATTGCACTCGATGGCGAACTCCTCCGCCGCGCGGTGGTAGTGCGTGGAGGCATCCTCCGCATCCGGAACGATGGGCGCGAACACGCTGTCGAGATCGTCCGCCAGCCGATAGATCATGCTCTCCAGCCCAAAGGTGCGGGCCGCCATCTCCGCCAGCTTGTGTTTCGTCAGGCCGAAATCCGCCAGCAGTTTGCCGAACATCTTCCGCTGTTGGGCATAGCCCGCGCAGACCGACAGCAGGTACTTCATCCCTCCCACTGCGCCCGCTTCCAGTTTGAACCTGCCCAGGTTCAGCGCACAGAGCGCCGCATAGTGCCCCTTCCCCACTTCGAGCGCGTTCTCCAGCGGAACGGGGACGTTGTCGAGGATCACTCGACGGGTGGAGGTGCCGTGCATCCCCAGCTTATGCTCCTCCTTGCCGAAGGAGACGCCCGGATAGTCCCGCTCCACCAGGAAGGCCGTGTACTTTTCGCCGTCCACTTTTGCAAACACTGTGAACAGCTGAGCAAATGCGGTATTGGTGATCCACATCTTGACACCATTGAGCAGGTAGTGACTGCCGTCCTGAGAGAGCGTGGCGCGTGTCTGCATCCCGAGGGCGTCGGAGCCGGAGTTCGCCTCGCTCAACGCGAACGAACCGATCCACTCGCCGGAGGCAAGCTTAGGCAGGTAGCGGGACTTCTGATCGTGATTGCCGAAGTAGAGCAGTGGAAACGTGCCGATGACCGTGTGGGCTTCATGGGTGAGGGCGAACGACTGCTGCGGGTTGATCTTCTCGGCGATCAGCGCGCCTGTGGTCTGTTTGAGGCCCAATCCTCCGTACACTTCCGGCACATCGGCCCCTAGCAGACCCAGTTCCCCGGCCTGCTGCATCAGGCGGTGCATCAGGGCATGATCTCCCTGCTCCAGCCGTTCGACCGCCGGCATCACGGCGTTCCGCAGAAAGTCTTCCGCCGTCTTGCCGATCAGAATATCTTCGGGTGTAAACTCTTCGGGGATGAAGATACGACGCGGGTCGGTATCCCCCGTCAAGAATACCCCGCCGATACGATTGGATGCGATGCTCTCCGCAGGTTTCACGCTGACGCTACCTTTCACTCTCTGCCTCCTCATTGAAGCGCTGGCGAGGACCCTCTCGCCGATAGATTTTCCTCTCCATTATAGCACGGAGCGTCTCCTGATTGGAGAGTGAATTGACACAACCCCTCATCCCCCGCCCCCTTCTCCCGCAAGGGGAGAAGGGGAGATTCTGTATTGGCCCCTCGCCCCAGCGAGGGACGAGCGGTAGCGGGGTGTTCTCTGCCGCGCCGCGAAGCGGATGAAGCGGTAGAGCGGGCCGGGGTTGGGGTGAGGGAGAGCAGGAAATGCCGTGCCCTACCGCGAATCCATGGCTAATCCAAACACACCGCGAGGAAGCCACGACATGGAGACGCTAGATACCCATTTAGACCCGGACGCGCCCGGTTTCAAAGAGAATGCATCGCTCTATGCCTCCCTCCTGGCGGAGCTCCGTGAACGCATCGCCCTGGTGAAACAGGGCGGCGGTGCGGAGGCGCTGGCGAAGCATAGAGCCAGGGGCAAACTGCCTGCGCGGGAGCGCATCGAGGGGTTGATCGATCCGGGGGGGCCGTTTTTGGAGTTCAGCACCCTGGCCGCCTGGGAGATGTACGACGGCGACGCACCAGGGGCAGGCATCGTAACGGGCATCGGCCCGGTGCATGGGCAACCCTGCGTGATCGTCGCCAACGACGCCACCGTAAAGGGAGGGACCTATTTCCCGCTCACCGTAAAGAAGCACCTCCGAGCGCAGGAGATCGCCCAACAGAATCACCTCCCCTGCATCTATCTGGTGGATTCCGGCGGGGCGTTTCTGCCTCTCCAGTCGGAAGTCTTTCCGGATCGGGACCACTTCGGGCGCATCTTCTACAATCAGGCGCGGATGTCGGCGGACCGGATCCCTCAAATCGCAGCTGTCATGGGAAGCTGCACGGCGGGGGGCGCGTATGTCCCGGCGATGTCGGACCAGGCGATCATCGTCAAAGGCAATGGCACGATCTTTCTGGGCGGGCCACCGCTGGTGAAGGCGGCCACGGGCGAGGTGGTAACGGCGGAGGAGTTGGGCGGAGCCGACACGCACACCCGCCTGAGCGGGGTCGCCGACTACTTCGCGGAGGATGACCCAGACGCCCTCCGGCTGGTGCGGGAGATCGTTTCGCACCTCAATCGCTCCTCTCACGCGCCTCCGGATCTGCGTGCTCCGGAAGTGCCGCTCTACGATGCGAAAGAGATCTATGGCCTCCTGCCTCGCGACCTGCGCCAGCCGTTCGAGGTCCGTGAAGTGATCGCGCGCCTTGTCGACGGCAGCCGCTTCCATGAGTTCAAACCCCTCTATGGCCCCACGCTCGTCTGCGGCTTCGCTCACTGGCTCGGCTATCCCGTCGGGATCATCGCCAACAACGGCGTCCTCTTCTCCGAGAGCGCCTTGAAGGGGACGCACTTCATCGAATTGTGCAGCCAGCGCGCCCTGCCGCTGGTCTTTCTACAGAACATCACTGGCTTTATGGTGGGGTTGAAGTACGAGCAGGAGGGCATCGCCAAGCACGGCGCCAAGCTGGTGATGGCGGTTTCGAATGCGGAGGTTCCGAAGTTCACCGTGATGATCGGCGGATCCTTCGGGGCGGGCAACTACGGCATGTGTGGGCGCGCTTTCAGTCCACGCCAGCTCTGGATGTGGCCCAACGCCCGCATCTCTGTGATGGGAGGCGAGCAGGCGGCCAACGTCCTCCTCACCGTCAAGCTGGACCAACTCGCTGCCCGCAACCAGACGCTGACGCCGGAGGAGCAGGTGGAGTTCAAACGCCCCACCCTGGAGACTTATGAGCGTGAAGGCAGCCCCTACTACAGTACGGCCCGCCTCTGGGACGACGGGATCCTCGACCCTGCCGACACCCGCATGGCTATCGGCCTGGGCATAGCCGCCGCCTATAATGCGCCCATTCCCGCCACCAAGTTCGGCGTCTTCCGCATGTGAGCCATGAAAAGTCCTGAGGCTTAGCTACCGGTCGTACTTGCGGACAAAGATCTCGATGGAGAGTTTACGGAAGTCATGAAGCGCCGATGCGAGTTGATCACGCGACCAATCCCACCAGGCGATTCGGAGCAGGGCTTCTTGGATGGACGGCTCGAAGCGGTAACGGAGAACGCGGGCCGGGACCCCGACCGCAACGGCGAAGGCGGGGATATCGCGGCTGACAATCGCCCCTGCGCCGATGGCGGCTCCGGTCCCGATGCTCACACCCGGCAGTACTGTGACGCCGTGCCCGATCCAGACATCGTTACCAAGCACAACCCGATGGCGGCGGCGCCATGCAAAGAATTCCGCATCGTCCTCGTCTCCGAGTCCATAGGAGACGCTACGGTAGCTAAAGTGGTGAAGCGCGGCGCGCTCCAGGGGATGATTGCCGGGATTGAGGCGGGTATGGGCGGCAATCGAGCAGAACTTCCCGATCTCGCTATACACGATGCTGCTGTCGTTCACCACATACGAGTAGTCACCCAGGGTCGATTCAAAGATCGTGGTTCGCGGCCCGACGGACGTCCAGCCTCCCAGTTGGGAATCGCGGACTATCGCCGTCGGGTCAACGTAGGGAGTATCGGACAGTTTCGATGCGCTCATGTTCGCGTCGCCTTTCGGTTAGGATGGTAGCGTATACCCGTGAGAGGGAGATTATCTAGCCATAGAATACCTCCTCACTCCCTTAATATGTAAGGTTTGCCTGCAGGACTTTCGCGGCTCCTGCAACAATTAGATACATGCTGATCCTGATTCGCACCCTTGGCTTTGCGCACGTGATCGGCAAGGTGGAGTCAGCGCACTTACGCGAACCTGCTTTTTTCGATGGCATCTTTGAGGAAGTCTGAAGTGACAGCAGAAATACTTCCCTCATGTCGTGACAATCTCCCGCTTTCTGAGGTATAGTCCATATCAGGCGAACAGAATTGGATGCAATTTTGAACCCTTTCGCCCTCAGGAGGAGACAGCTTCATGATGACTGTATTCGACTACCAGGCACGTATTATCGAACGGACGGCAGCGTCGCTGGCCTACTGGCTGCAGATGACTGCCCCGGACCGAGTGAATTGGAAACCGACGGTTGAGGGCAGCGCCCCTACCCGCTCGGCGATAGAACAGATCCAGGAGTGCATCCGCGTCAATCGGACCTTCGCCGCCAAATTAAGCGGTCACGAGCCGGATCATGGCAATGCACCCGCCGAACTCACCAGTGAGGAGGCGCAGCAGCAGCTTATCTCCAGCGCCAAGGAGTTAGCTGCTGTAGTGCGCGGCCTGGATGAAGATTCCCTCAGCCGGGACTACACGCTCTCCTGGGGAACGCTGCCTGGTCTCATCCTCATCGAACTTGCCGTCGCGAATATGTCGTATCATGGTGGGCAGATCAACCTCATTCAGTTGCTCTATGGAGACGAGAAGTTCCATGTGAACCCGGACTTCTTCAATATGTGACACGATGTCTGCACTGAACCTGACAACCGTTCTGCATGCGTTGGGGGAGCAGTTGGCATCTGCCTTCCCCCGCCAGGTCACTGCGGAGGGCCGCCCGGACACGGGCGGCTTCATCCGCGCCGACTGGGGGATAGACTGCCCCTCCTTCACGACAAGCCTGGTTGTGAAGGCGCTCTGCCTCCACTTTGCCCGCCTCGCCCGCCCGGAAGCTGCCCCGGATGCGCCCCCCTCCTCTGTCTTGCTGGAACGCGCGGACCTTGGGCTGGACTACCTGATCCGTTATCAGCGTCCCAGTGGCCTCACCGACCTGCGTGACTGCAACTACGACTCCGCGCCCGACGCCGGGTTCACTCTGCAGGCGCTCTGCCCGATTATCGAATTGGGACGTCCATTAGTGAGCAATACCCCGGATTGGGCGGCGCTGCTCGCGAGGTTGGAGGCGTTCGCCCACCGTATGGCGCTGGGGATGCTGGCCGGCGGGTTCCACACGCCGAACCACC
>DATGIG010000536.1:0-9618 GCA_035295825.1 Chthonomonadaceae bacterium
GCTATCTTGAACGACAAAAACTGGAAACGAGCCGAGAAATTGCTGAACACGCTTTTGGAGAACGGGGATCTCGAACTCGCGGGGATGATGCTCGCGGATGGGGTGGGAACGACAAAGCAGATGCAGAATTGGGCAGATTCCTTTGCTGCGCTTCTCTCTCAAGAGTGGCCTACCCAGATCGAGCGGTGTCTGCGTGCCTGGCAAGCAAGCCAACAGGAAGAGCGTAGAAGCGACCTGGTGAAAACCCTGAATCGTGTTGCAGAGGAGGCCCACTGGCTAGCATGGCTTCGGATGAGCAGGGCATTGATAGGAATAGGGACGCGAGAAGATCCCCTCGTAAAATATCCGGAATCCGCCCTGCAAGCTCCCATTGCGGTATTGCTACGCGAGAGGGAAGCGAAAGATCGCTTTCTGTCGGCGAAGCAGTTCGCGGGTGCGCGGGCCTTGAGCGGTCTGACGGCTCTCTGGCCGAGCTATCCGACAGGCTTACTGCATCTCTGGCCTTCGGAGCGACGCCGCCTGGCGCTGCACCTGCAACGCCAGGCCTCTTTGGGAGCTACACGCCATGAACTCGAAGACAATATCATTCGACTTCATGCCTATCGAAAACGGCATGGTGAAGCAACAACTATCCTTGTCGCCCGCACCCTCGCCCTCGCCCGCTACCTCGCCCGCGACCACGACCTCGACCTCGACCGCGCCCTCGCCCATGACCTCGACTTCGACCACGACCACGACAGCGACCTCGCCCGAGATCGTGACCGCGCCCTCGACCGCGACCGAGATCGCGCCCTCGCCCGTGACCTCGACCTCGCCCGCGCCCTCGACCGCGACCTTGACCTCGCCCGCGCCCTCGCCCGCGATCGTGCCCTCGACCGTGCCCTCGGTCGCGACCGCGCCCGCGACCGCGACCGCGACCGCGCCCTCGACCTCGCCCGTTATCATAACTCAATGACCATTTTGCTTCTGAGAACCGTATCGCTTCGGAGTTCACTCTGCTGGTTTCTCCCGCCCGACCTTCGAGAACTCCCCGATAGGGCATGGCCTCTGGGATTGTTGATTCCCGCCGCCAGGATCTCTGTCACAAGTGGAAGGCTCGGGAGGGACGAACTTGAGGCAGGCATCCATTTCTTTGAAGAGCAGAACTTCGATCCTTTCTGGATCGCCTTCGCCCGCCATATCGCGCGCCTCTCCACACCGGAAGATTGGGCATTTCTTGAGGATCTGGCCGCGCACCCGGAGAAAAGGAAGGGGCTTCTTGCCTGGGGATTGCAATACATCGTTCGCGGCGACATTCTCCTTCCGGACGATACGGAGGTCACGCTGGACGAACTCTGCCGGAGCGCAGGCGTGCCTCTCTATCCGCTCCTGGAAGAGATGCCGCCGGAAATCGAACCGAACTGAATGAGGCTTAGTCATAATTCTCTTCCACGGGGATCAATCCCCGTTCTGATATACAAAACCCGCCTTCGCGGGTTCCGAATGCAGTCCACGAAGGTGGACTTCGCGTTTCAGAACGGCGTTTCAACGCCGGGCGCAAGGTCGAGAGGGTATTTATGACCAAGCCTCAACTAAATATCGACTCCACCGAAATGTACCCGTATGGCGACACTCTCAACCGTGGGAAGCGGGGTTATAAAAACCCCGTCTAAGCTCCGCTTCCCAGTGCAATCACCGACGCTCCGCATGGGCCTTCGGCCAACCGTCCTACGGACGGAAAACCTCCTAACGTTAGGATGCGTCCGCATGGACGCTTGGCAGCACAGCCGCCCCCTAGGCGGGGTTTTTATACCCCGGGCAACGCAGATTCGGCAGACGTTGTCTGCCGAATCTGCTGAAATGTCTGCGTGAGTGATACGTATGCTCGCCGTTTCTATGAACTTTGCGTAGGACTGGTCGCCAGGAACACCGGAAATCTCATGACGCCTGACGCGGCTCTACGGGTATACTGAAAGCGTCATGTCTGAGAATGCCTCTTCCAACGCCATAACCAGCGAGGCCGCGCTGTTCGGCTTCGACCCCACGCCGGGCATCGTCGCTGTCGAGCCGGACTACACGGAGGGCGTCTGGCTCTATCGTCGCGACGCCGAGGGTCTCCACCGTGAGCGCGCTCCCTACAAGCCCTGGATCCTGCTGACCAAACGGCCCGACTTCGACCTGCCAGGGGCGGATTACACGAATTTAGCGGGGGAGGGCTACTCGGTGCTGGCGGAGTTTCCCACGCAGGATCTCTATCGCGAGGCCCGCTTCCGAATTCGCGACGAACATATCGAGAACCTCACCTACCCCGGCGGCGCCAAGATGGCCCTCATCCGCTCCGGGCAGACCCTCTTCAAGGGCATGACCTTCGGCGATATTGTCCGGTTCCAGTTCGACATCGAGACGGACGGCCTCGACCCAATGCCGGAGAACAACCGCATCCTGCTCATCGCCGTGGCGGACAATCGGGGATTATTGGAACTCATCGAGGGCGACGAGCCGGAGATCCTGGAGCGGTTTGCGGCTCTGGTCCGGGACCGGGACCCCGATGTACTGGAGGGGCACAATGTGTTCGGCTTCGACCTGCCCTTCATTCAGGCGAGGGCGCAGCGGCACAATGTCCGCCTCGCTATTGGGCGCGACGGCAGCGAACCCCGGCAGGGCCAGGAGCGGAACTACGCCATTGGGGGCGTGACCCGACCGTTTATTCCGATCTATATTCATGGGCGGCATGTGCTCGATACCTACCTCATTGTCCAGCGCTTCGACTGGGCCAAGGGCTCATTGAGCAGTTATGGATTGAAGGAGTGCGCCCGCCAGTTCGGGTTTGCCGAGGCCGAGCGGGTGGAACTGCCCCGCGCCGAGATCGCCCGGATCTATCGCGAGGATCCCGCGCTGGTGCTGGAGTACGCTCGCCAGGATGTGGTGGAGACGGGCAAGCTGGCGGAACTGATCACGCCGGTGGAGTTCTACCAGACCCAGATGGTGCCGGATAACTATGGGCAGGTCGCCGTGACGGGCAACGGCGAGAAGATCAACGCTCTCTTCGTCCGCGCCTACCTCGCGGCGGGCCGAGCCGTCGCCCGCCAACGCGCCTCGCGACCCTATGCGGGCGGCTATACGGAGGTGCGCACGGTCGGCGTACTGGACCGCGTCGTCAAGGCCGATGTGGAGAGCCTGTACCCCAGCCTGATGCTGACGCACCGCATTGCGCCTGCCGAGGACACCCTGGGGCTCTTTTTACCGGCGTTGAAGGAGCTGACGCAGCGCCGCCTGGAGGCCAAGCGCAAGGCGGCAGTTGAGGACGGCAAGCACTACTGGGACGGCCTGCAGAACTCCTACAAGGTCCTCATCAACTCATTCTACGGCTACCTGGGCGGGCCGTTTTGCTGGAACGACTACGACGCGGCGGAGAGGGTAACGGAGTTGGGGCGCGAACTGGTGGTGGATGTCGCCAACCGCATGGAGGCGTCCGGCAGCCATATCATCGAGATCGATACGGATGGAGTCTACTTTGTGCCGCCGCCGGAAGTGCAGGGCGAGGAGGCGGAGCGGGACTATATCAAGGAGATCGGCGGGGTCCTCCCGGAGGGCATCCGGCTGGCGTTCGACGGGCGCTTTGCCACGATGCTCTCGGTCAAGACCAAGAACTACGTCCTGGTCACCTACGAGGGGCGCAAGATCTACAAAGGTGCGTCGCTCCGCTCCCGCGCGGACGAGCGGTACGGGCGGCACTTCCTGGCGAAGGCGGTGGACTGCCTGCTGGAACACGATCTCGACGGCATCAAGGCGCTCTACGCCCAGACCATCGACGACCTCAAGAACCGCCGCGTCCCGATCAACGACCTGGTCCGCCGTGAGCGCGTGACCGAGAAGACCTTCCAGAGCGAACAGAAGAAGCGGGCCGCGAAGGTGGCGGAGGGCGTTCCGGTTGGCGAGTACGTCATGGTCTACGAGCGGACGGATGGCAGCCTGGGCCTGCTGGAAGACTACGCCGGGGACGAGAACCCCAAGTACTATATGGATAAGCTCTACAAGTTTGCAAAGCGATTGGAGGAGGCGTTCGGAGGCGCCTTCGACCGTTATATTCCGAAACCGACCGCCCAGGGCATCCCCCACCAGGCCCAGGAAACCCTCGACCTGTTCTGAGCGGCGCTTCATCCCGGCTCTTTATATACGAGAGCCGGGATGAAATCGGGTCGCGCGCATTTAACGCTCCTGTAAGCAGACGGTCATCTCGATCTCGCCCGCCTCGATCTTGATCGGAATGACCAGCGACGGCACATTGAGCATCGAGATCTTCACGTTGGTCCCCCGCACAATCGAGGGCGGCGTGATGTCGCAGACATAGCCGGCTTCCGACAGCAGCGCCATCGCGTTGCCGGTAATCATGTTCGCAAGCTCCGCAATGGCGCTGGCCGCCAGTTGGTCGAAGGTGCGAACCGGTTGCCCTAGCATCAGCGAAGCGATCTGATCGGCAGTCACCAGGCTCATGCCATAAATCACCTGGCCCTCGATTTTCCCCGTCACGCCGGTAATGACGTTACACTGCTGCGACGTGAAGAAGGTGGGTCGCATCGCCAGCGAGCCCTTCTCCGCCTGCCCTCCCATCACCATCTCGATGACGCTGAACGCGGCATTCACAAACGGATTGATATATTGAACCTTCATACCGTAGCAAGTCCTTTCCTATGAATGATAGCCCTTCCCAATTACTGCCCATAAAGTACAACCTTCAGAGGCAGGCGGAAACTCCATCAGCGCGTTGCTGCCCAACGCCTGACAGATCGTTTTCCGGCCAATGGAAGCCTTTGTCTTCCTCGCCTCTTAGGGCTTCGGCTATCAACCGATAAGTTTCTGGACTGCCTCGATGACCTTCTCCGGCTGGAACGGCTTGACGATAAAGTCCTTTGCACCCGCCGCAACCGCCTCCATCACCATGTTCTTCTGGCCCATCGCACTGCACATGATGATCGTAGCATTGGGGTCCTGCTTCTTGATTTCGCGCACCGCGCTGATGCCGTCCATCTCCGGCATGGTGATGTCCATCGTCACCAGATCGGGTTGCGTTTTCTGATACAGATCCACCGATTCCCGGCCATTGGAGGCTTCCCCGGCGATCTCATATCCATTTTTGGTCAGTATATTTTTCAGCGTGACGCGCATAAACAGCGCATCATCTGTGATTAAGACACGTTTAGCCATTCTCGATTTCTCCTGATAGTTCTGCCCCATGGCAGGTTTATGCAAGCCATTCCGATGACGCTGGATTGGTCAGCACAGCGTTCAGTTGCCCACACGATGATAGAAAAACGGCACCTGGGTATCCAGCCCGATCTCCCGATAGTTGAAAATCCGTTCGGTTCCTCCGACGAATAGCGTTCCACCCGGCGCGAGCGCCTCGCGGAACCGGCGGAACAGCGCATCTTTCGCGTCGTCCGTAAAATAGATCACGACATTGCGGCAGCAGATCAGATCGTAGTAACTGGTCTCGAACCGATCCGCCAGCAAGTTGTGCGAACGAAAGGCGACCCGCGCACGAATTTCGGGCTTTACCTGCCAGTTCGGGCTGAAATCCGGCAGAGCGTTCGCGGCGTCGGCTGCCGACAGGCGCGTAAAGTAGCGCGTTTTCACTGCGGCGTCCAGATTACGCACATCGGCATCGGTAAAGCGCCCCTCCTTGGCCTTCGCCAGGATCGCTTTGTCCAGGTCGGACGCATGGATCGTGTGGTCGCGCCCAGGCGCGATCTGGTCGAGCAGGATCGCCAGGCTATAGGGCTCCGCTCCATAAGAGCATCCCGCGCTCCAGACCTTCAGCCCTCGGCGCTGTTCCAGCCGGGGAGGCAGGATCTTCTCACGCAACTCCTGCCACTTCTCCGGATTGCGAAACAGTTCGGAGACGTTGATGGTCAACCGATCCAGAAAGTCGGCATACTCCTGCGGGTCCCGCTCCAACACTTGAAAATAGTCCATAAAGGTCCGCTGTTGGGCGCGCTCCACCATGCTCAACAGACGCCGATGCATCTGCTGCTGCTTATACAGGTTCAGATCCACACCACTCTTTTGAAAGAAGCGCGCTTTGAACTGCACAAAATCCGCAGTCCCCCCATTCTCGTTCTCTTTCGCTTGCATACTCTGGCTCATGCCTCTCTCCTGTGCCGGTCCGCTGTCTTCTCCGGCATTCCACACCCACGGTTATGCCGCCTCAAGGTTCCTATGCGCTGCGGCAGTCGCCCGGATCTTCTCTACCAGGGCATCGCTCATCTGGGACAGAGGCACGACCTGGGAGATCCCTCCGGCCTCCACCGCAGCACGCGGCATCCCATAGACAATACAGGTCTCTTCATCCTGAGCGAGGCAAATGCCCCCCGCCATGGCGATGGCCTTGGCTCCGAGCGCCCCATCGCGGCCCATGCCTGTCAGCACCACTCCCAGGGCGCGTTTGCCGTAGCAGGCCGCGACCGAATGCATCATCACATCGGCGGCGGGCCGTACTCCCCAGAGCGGCGGCGCATCATTCAGCACCACCCGCCCATGGGCATCCAGTTCAAGATGATGCCCTCCTTGCGCAACCAGGACCACCCCCCGCTCCAGCGTGTCTCCCGCCTGCGCTTCCCGCACGGTCACGGCGCAGAGCCGGTCCATACGCTCCGCCAGGGAGCGGGTAAAGCCGGCGGGCAGATGCTGCACCAGCACATAGGCTGCATTGAGATCGCCCGGCAGGTGCGGCAAGAGTTCTTGCAATGCCGCAGGCCCTCCGGTCGAGGACGCAATAGCGACCACACGCGTCGACGTATCGATGCGCCGGGTGGCTGGCGCCGGCACTTCGGCGCCACCGGCAGCGACCGGTCGGGCAGTCTCCGGTGGCGCGCTCCGGTGGAACGGTTCCGGCGGCGCCGCCTGGATCGGCTGCGGATGCAGGGGAGGGGCGACCGGAGTGTGCAGTCTACCGACCCGTACCCGCGCATGCAACGCACCCCGGACTTTCGCCCGTATCTCTTCGCTGCACCGCTTCAGATCCAGGCTGATGGACCCGGACGGCTTGGCCACAAAATCTACCGCTCCACGCTGCAGGCAGGCAAAGGTGGTCTCCGCCCCCTTCGTCGTCAGACTGGAGAGCATGACAACGGGAATCCGCTGTTCCGGAAGCAGCGCCTCCAGAAAGGCGATCCCGCTCATCCGCGGCATCTCCACATCCAGGGTAATCACATCCGGGCACAGGCTTCGCGCCTTGTCAAGCGCATCCTCGCCATCCCGAGCCGCCGCGATGACTTCGATGTCGGGATCCTCCGCCAGGATCTCCGAGACGAACTTGCGCATCAGTGCCGAATCATCTACCACCAGCACCCGTATCCGATTTGTCTTCTCCCGCACAGGAGGCACTATGACTGCCATCCGATCTTTCCCCTACAGCTTATTTCCTACAGCGTGATGAGATCCCGCTCGCCCTGCCCGATGGTTTTGACCCGCACTCTCCCATCGGTAAAGAGATGGACCGTTCGGCCCGTTTTTCCGCCCACATCGCTCGCTATAATAGGGATCCGGCTCCGCTCCAGGATCTCCTGAACCGCAGCGGCGTTGCGCGCCCCTATCTCCATCCGCGGCCCCGATCCACCAAGGGCAAACAGTTGCGCCCCCCCTGCCAGCGCCACACGAAGTCGCGCCGGAGACGCCCCCTGTTGGACCATCTGCGCGATCAGGAGGGGGATCGCCGTGTCCGCAAATTTGCCTGGCGACTGCTCATGCCCGGCGCTCTGCGGCAAAACGACATGCGCCATTCCCGCCACACGTGCGGTAGGGTCGAAGGCGCAGACACCGATACACGATCCGAGCCCCAGGGCAACCAGCACCTCGCCCGACGTTCGGGTCACTTTATACTCTGCCATGCCGACCATCAAAGAAGCGTTCATTGTTTATATATCCAACTGCAGTGCATGAAGCATGATCTTCAGGCTGCCAGGTTCGGGAATATAAAGAAAAAATCCATCTACCGCCCCGAAGGCTTCTCCGATGTGCGTCGTGATCGTGAGCGCCTGGTCCTCCATCGAGGCGAAGGCTGCCGCAACCTCCGAGAGGATGGCTGACGTCATATCGTAGGCAAGCGCAGGCGGGCACGAGAGCAGGTTCAGTTCGGTCATCTCGCCAATGGCCACCAGATAGGAGGAAGCCAGGATATTGCCGACCTCCGTCAGGGCGGAACAGGCGACCTCGTCCAGCGAATCGGTGCTGCCCAACGGCAGCCCCATCAACTGTTCGGCCAGACGCAGGGCGCTGGCTTCCGGCCAGAGAAAGGCGACATGGCCAGGCGCATCGCCCTCTACCGGCATATAGACGCCGACAGAGATCGTCTCCTCGCCGCCGGTCATCAGCGCGAACTCGCTGAGCGGGATAATCCCCACACGCGGGACCGACATGTCTACATTTTGGTCCAACATCGTCGCCAGTGCCGTCATAGCGTTGCCGGCTCCGATATTGCCCACTTCTTTCAAAGCGCTAAGCGCTAGTTCGTCCATGCTATTAAGGGTTTGGGTTGTCATTCTCGATTACTCCGGGGCAGATTTTCGGTGAGCCTGTCGACCTTTCTCAGAGGTAACCGCGCAAAGAAGCGCTTCTTAGCGAAAAACCGGTAGTTCTACGGAAGCCTAAATTTCCGGCGAGCGGTTCCCGATACTGTAACGGAGGCCATCATGACGACTATCCCCGCTCCCCGTTCGGAATCCCGTGCCCTTATGGACGCACGCATCCAGAACTCCTTGTGGACCCGCGCCGTTGTGCTGCAGGACGGCAATCTGCAGCGCTCGCTTAACCTGTTGAATTTTGCCGGGCGCAACTATCCGACGCTCGCCGACAACCTGATGATCACCCTGTTGGGCATCGCGCCCCACGAGAGGGTGCTGGACATCGGAGGAGGCGACGCTCCCTTCAGCCGTGCGGAAGTGGTCACCGACGCGTTCCCCGACGACAACGCGCATCGCAGCGGACGCGCGCTGAACTCCACCATCGGCAACCACACCTTTGTCCAGGCGTTCGCGGAGAGCCTGCCTTTCGCCGACGGCGAATTCGACTTTGCCTATTGTCGGGCCGTGATGGAGCACACGATCGATCCCGCCGCCGCCTGCCGGGAGATGATGCGGGTCGCCAGGCGCGGTTTTATCGAGACCCCCAGCCGGATGACGGAGTATATCGGCGGCCACCCCACGCACCGCTGGCTCACCTGGGTGGAGCAACTGCCGGGCCAGGAACCGACCTTTGTGTTTCGCCGCAAGCCCTTCCGGCGCGCTCCGTTCCGCTATGCGCTCCGCCCGCTCTGGTTTCAGGACGCCGACTTTCGTTTCCGTTGGGAGTGGCAGTACCGCAACCTCACCTGTACGCAGTTTGCCTGGGAGGGTTCGTTCTCTTTCCGGGTGGAGGAGGACCCCTACGGCATCGACTACGATGACCCCAACCAGGCGGCGGAGGCGCACCTGGATGCGGCGATCAATGCCCTGCGCTTCGGCGGCATCCCACCGAATATCATCCTCCCGGATGTGGAGTTGGCGGTTTCGCTGCGCCCGAACGATGCCCTGGCGCACAATGCGCTGGGCTGCGCCCTATGGCTGGATGGCCGGATTGACAAGGCGCTGGCGGAATTCAGGGAGG
>DATGIG010000537.1:0-4523 GCA_035295825.1 Chthonomonadaceae bacterium
CCGACGGTGTTGGGCAGGGCGGAGTAGTGGAAGAGGCGCCAGGGCAGCATGCCGGCGGTGGTGGGCAGGGCAAAGTCGGGATCATGCACCAGGTGCCCGCCCGGCTGAGGCAGAGGCGAGTAGGTGCGTTCGTGCTCCGACTGCCCCTCCAGAGTAGCCACACCGAACCCCTCCAGTGGAGTTACGTTGTACCCCGTCAACGGTTTGCTCAAGATTGCAGAAAGCATCTTACCCGGCACCTCCCGTCTCGGTCGAGGAGGGAGCGGTGCTAGGTTGCTCCTCCTCTATCGGATCGGCGATCTGACGCCAGTCGTCCAGAGGTAGGCGGTCATGATCGCCCGCCTGGGGAGCGAACGGGAAGAAGAAGGGATCCACACAGAAGAGTGTGTCGCAGCACATCAAGGACGAAGGCGAAGTGCCTGAGAAGCACGCCCGATGCCGTTTGCGCGAGACGAAGGTCTCGGTCACCGAGGGGAACGGACTGCCGCTCTGCGCCTCGATCTTGTAGGAGACCAATCCCAGTCCATAGGTCAAGCCCGACTTATACTCCCCGCGCTTGTCGGTCGTGCCCTGTCCGGCAGCCGCGCTGGTGGCGCTGTTGGTGACTTTCACCACGACCTTGTTGGCAGGCAGGATGTTGTTGTCGAAGACCAGTCCCCACGCCTGACCGCGCAGGATGGCCGCAGCCCGCACCGAGATGGCGCCTCCATACAGCCCTTTGCCGAAACCGAAGAGGTCGCCTGCCTCCGGATACCAGTCCAACTCATCGAAGAGTAGTTGGGCGGGGAGCGTCAGCGAACTGCTTGCGCTCAGATCGAAAGCATACCGCCATCGGTTCCCATCAAACCATGCTCCGGCTCCTGCCAGACAGAGCATGGGCAGACCGTTGCAGATGTAATCCCCCACCAGATTGCCGCTGCCATCCGAGGCGGAGAGTAGGTCGGTGGCGCTCCACCCGTCCGTCGGATAAGCGCCGCTGCTACCATTCATGGCGAAGACGAAATCCGTGATGTGGCCGGAATTGAATTGATCCGAGTTTGTGCTGTTCACGATATTCACCCAGGTGATGTCCTCCAACTCCAACGACTGCCTTCCATCCGTATCTCCCTGAGCAAAACGGCGTACCTTCGTCGTCGTGGTCGTCGAACCGCTCGTAACAGGAGGTTCGCGCAGCACCCAGCCCTGGAACGCAGGCAGGAAGGTGAGGCCCGAATGATCCTTACGCACCAGCTTCACACTCGTCAGCGTGTAGACATGCAAGTTGGCAAGACCCTGGATCGTGAAGTTGGTGCAGTTGCTCACTCCCGAGAGAGGACCATCTGTCACCACCACCGGACCCACGGAAGCATATTCCCACTTGCTGTCGGTGGCATCGGTGGTGGAGGCGTTGTTGGTGGGACCGCACAGATCAATATCCACAGAACCGCTCGTGCCCACCGTGATATTCCACTGCTTCGAGCCGATCACCACCATCGCCGGCTGGTTGGCCGCATCCGCCGTCAGACCCAGGCGCAGATACCGATACCCTGCCAGGCTCACTCCGCTCCAACTGGTTCCGGTGAGACCCGCATCGCAGTTGGGAAAAGTCGTGGAGAGGCTGCCCGTTCCTCCGGAAACCGTGATGGTGAGGGGACCGGAGCCGGAGAGGGTGGTGTTGGACCCTGCCGTCCAGCGGGCAGGAACCGGAGCGCTGTCGAGATTCATAGAACTCGCCTGCTGCAGCGTAACGGCATTCACCAACTTGCCTCGCAGCATCACCCGCCAGAGCGTCTGATCCTCGCCATTGGCAAGCAGAGAGTAGCTGTCTCCATCCCCTACCGCTCCCGGACGCATCCCCATCACCAAAGGCGTGCGATCATCCAGGGTGATAGAGTGCACCGGAGTGTTGTTGAGGCGGGTGGAGGCGGTATACAATTGCTGAGAGTAGCTATCACTGAACTGACCGGAGGTGGCATTGAGGGATTGACCGAGCAGAGAGTTGGAGCGATTGAGCTTCAAGCCTAGCGTGTTGGGATACGCATCCTGAACCGAACGGATCACCCCGGAGAGATTGTACCCTCTCGGGGGAGCAGCGGCGGTGATCGCCTTGGCTTCGAGGCAGTTGACCCCATCCGTGGTTGCCGATGCGCCCGAGGTACAATCGGCACTGCCTCCGGTGGTGGTGTCGGAGAGGGGAGCGGAGAGGGCGATGCCCAACATGGTCGCGGTGAGGGTACAGGTCTCCGACACGCCACTGGAGAGCGCCTCGGCGGAGAGGGTCGCCTGATAATCGATACTGCTGGCCGCATAACCTATATCTCCGGAAGTAATCTGGCAATTCAAAGTACCCGTACTGTAGCCGATGTCCATGGAGACCGACACGCTCAGATACGATCCTACAATCGGACGCTCGAAGAAGCGCAGTTTTACTCCCTGGGGCGGATCTACCGTGGGAGTACCGGAATAGTTCTCATACAGATAGGTGCTGTTCAATCCTATATCGACATGGGAGCTATTGGTGTCCACATAAACGGCGGTGAGGATCTCGACGCACTCTTCGACCTGGACCGAGGCGGTGAAGGTGCCGGTCATGGGGTAGCTGTGGGGCAGCCAGTCGGGAGTATTGACGGTGATTAAGCCGCTGTTGGCGCCTCCTCCATTAGCCAGCCCTCCTCCGATGGTGGTCATGATCTGATAGGTGACATAGCCTGGAGCAGCCATGGTAGTAACCACGACACTGCTCCACAGACCCTGCACGGACCATTGGGGTTCGGCCCAGTGGAAGAAGCCGCTAGGTCCGGCGGGATTGTTCCATTTGTAGAGGGTGCCAAGCGAGCAGGAGGCGGAGAGTTGGATGACGCGCGTGCGGCCGGTTTTGTAGATCGCCATGATGCTTCCGTTTTTCTATCCAAATCAGGCAGGAAACAAACCCTATATCAGAATATACTTAAAGTAGATCCAAACACTCTCTCTCGATATCTACTTACCACTCTTACTTTGGCGCCCTGGGAAGATCCAATAGACGGGCTGGTTACTTTCCATAATACAGTACAATTGCTGGGTTGTCAAGATGATTCTGCCCGCTTATATCACAATTTTTGAAACAGATCCGCAATATTAAGGCTATGTTAAGAAGAGGTTAAGAAAAGGGATGGACAGGGGGTTACTTTGTGTTGAGAGGTTCGGAGGAGACGAGGCCGCGTTCGAGGGCGGCGCGGGCGGCTTCCGTGCGATTGGAGACGCCCAGTTTACCGAAGATATTGCCCAGATGGTACTCTACCGTGCGCGGGGTGATGAACAGTTGCGCCGCGATCTCCTTATTGCGCGCCCCCAGCGCCAGCAGCTGCAGCACTTCCCGCTCCCGGTCGTTGAGGGTCTCCGCATCGGTCCGGCTCCCCTGCCCGGACGCCAGCGCCGCCAGTTGTTCGGTCACGGCGGGCGAGAGCGTGGCCTCGCCCCGTCGGGCGGCCTGAACGGCGGCGATCACATTGGCAGGCTCAGTATCCTTTAGCAGGAAGCCGCGCGCGCCCGCCGCCAGCGCCGCCGACACGCTCTCCTCATTCTGAAACGTGGTCAGGATTACGACGGGGAGTTCCGGCTGATCGGCATGGATACGCTTCAGGCCCTCGATCCCATCCACACCGGGCATCTGCAAGTCCATCAGCACGACGTCCGGGCGCAGGACACGGGCCAGCGTCGCCGCCTCCGCGCCATCGCCCGCCTCTCCAACAACCACGGTCTCGCCATCCGCCTCCAGCATCGCCCGGATCCCCTGTCGCATCATCGCATGGTCGTCCGCAATGAGGACCCGTATCCGGGCGTCGTTGTCCGGGGTCGGAGCGCTGGTGATGGGAACCCGTATGGGGCCGGAAGCGAGCGCGTTCGGGAGTTCGCCCGTCGAGAGGGGCGTTCCCTCCCCCTCTCTCCTCGGGGACGGAAGCGGGGAGGCGGCGCGATAGGGCAGCGTGGCGCGAATGCGCGTGCCCCAGCCCGGCGTGCTGTCGATCTCCAGTGTGCCATCGAGGAGGCGGGCGCGTTCGTTCATGCCGAACAGCCCATAGCCGCCCTCCGTATCCAGGCTGCCGGCAGCCCCCAGATCGAACCCGACGCCGTCATCCTCCACCAGCAGGAGGATGCTCTCCGCGCCGAATTGCAACCCGACGCGGACGCGCTGGGCCTGCGCATGTTTGCGGGCATTGGTCAGCGCCTCCTGGGTGATACGGAGGAGGGCCACCTGCTGGTCCGGCGGCAAAGGCTGCTCTTCGCCGGTCAGCACAAAGCGGGCCGAGACGCCCGTCTCCTCCTCAAAGCGGCGTACCTCCTCCTGGATGGCCTGCGCGGTCGTCAATTTCTCCAGGGAGGCGGGCGAGAGGCCCTTCACGGCGCGGCGCGTATCTTCCAGGCCCTTCCGAGCCTGGGTGCGGGCATTGGTCAGCATCTCCACAGCCGCCGCCGGCTCGCCGCTGTCCAGCCGGGTCTGGACGATCTCCAGTTGCAGCACCAGCGCCGCCAGCGCCTGCGCCACCGTGTCGTGCATCTCGCGG
>DATGIG010000538.1:0-6431 GCA_035295825.1 Chthonomonadaceae bacterium
GGAGGGGAGCATCCCCCTTGGTAAAGACCTTGTCCAGCTCCCGCTGAACGACTTGCGTTCCCTCATCCATCGCCTGCTGCGGGCTCTTGTGCATCGTTTCGTGGTGGGTTGCGGTCTCAAATGCGCGGACGTGCTCATCCCAGAGGCGCTGCCCCACGAAGGTCACAGGGCGGAACCGGGCGTGGTCCATCATAGAGACAAACAACTCCATCGCGATCTTGAACTTCGGCGTTTTGGGGGCATACTTGGCAAATACCACGTCATTGACACGCCGATTGGCGGAGAGCGTTGGCACAAACGCCCGCTTCTTACTCTCGTTATAGGCCTTCTGGGCCGCTGCGTCGATGTCCCCGGCTTCGGGGCTCGTCATCCACTTGATGAACTCCCAGGCGGCATCCGCATGCAGAGCGCCACGGGGTATAGCAAAGGAGAAACCGCCGGCCCAGGTGATGAACGTATCCTTCTCTCCGGCAAATCGCCCCTCATGGTGCAGACGCGCTGCCGGCACCGGAGCCGGGACCACCCCGAAGTCCATATCCGGGCCATAACGCGCGATATTCCCCACCACCCACGAGCCGTCAATCTTCATGGCGACCTTGTCCGTCAGAAAGGGATCGAGCTCCCGCTCTTGAAAGCCGGACTGATACGCGTTGATCTTCGTCATGCCGCCGATGGAATCGTACACCTTCACCATATAATCGAGAGCTTCGACATTCTCGCGGGCATTCATGGTACAGGTCCGGCCATCCGGGGACATAAACTCGCCATTATTCTGCCAGGAGTAGATGTAGAGCCAGGAGTTGCCGTAGTTGGGGATGAAGCCGATCTGCTTATAGGTGCCGTCCGGGTTCATTTTGGTCAGTTTGCCCGCATCCTCCAACAACTCGTCCCAGGTCTGCGGCGGCTTCGCTTCCCCCTTCTCATCCACGATATGCGCCTCTTTGAGCAGCTTTTTGTTGTAGAACAGGGCGCGGTTATCCGTGGTGGAAGGGATGGCGAAAACGCCATGATTTCCCGAAATGGGGTTGGTGTAGTTGGCCTCTTTCCAGCAGGCGGGGTAGAAGTCTTCGGGGTGAACGCCGTCCGGCTTATCCTTATCGCGGGCGATATAGTCATCCAGAGGGAGGAAAGTATCTCGTGCCGCCCAGTCCCCGATGGTAAACCGATCCTGGTTGATCACATCGGGCGGGACGTTGCCTACGATGGCGGTCATCAACTTCTGCGGGTTCATGCCGCCCGCCCCCATCGAGAGCACGCTCACTTCCATATCGGGGTGCCGACGCTTAAACTCTTCGACACGCGCCTCCAGCCCCTTGCTCTCTTCGCCAAACTCCAATCCCCAGACGACCAGCTTCGTCTTGGCGGGCGTAGATCCATTCTCCCTACACCCAGTGCAAAGCAGCACCGTCAGGAGAACAGACACAAAAGGAACCAGAAGCCGCATTAAGGTCCTGGAACAGGAGTGCATGGCAATTCCTTCATCATCTTATCGAACATGGATGGGATTTAAGGAGGTACGCTATTCTAACAACTCGTGGAACAAATGTCAAGCGCCGGAATTTGCACCACCGATCTTGCATCTGCAGTACCACTTGAGGTATACTGTGGTGCTCAAAGGAGGTGATTTCGTGCCCAATATCAAGTCAGTGAAGAAAGACGTTATCAAGTCCCGCAAAAACCACCTGCGGAACATCGCCGCTAAGTCCGCTATGAAGACCTTCATCAAGAAGGCACGCACGGCCATCGATACCGCTGTTGCCGAAGCCAGTACTACCGAAGCGATCCGCCTCGCATGCAAGGCCATCGATAAGACGGCTGAGCGCAGCATCATCCACAAGAACCAGGCCGCCCGTCGCAAATCGCGCCTGATGAAGCGCGCCAACAAGGTCGCCGCCGCGCACGCAGCCCACTGATTCCGGCAAACCGGATACCCAACAGATTTTAGCCCGCCAACAAACGTTGACGGGCTTATGCTTGTCTTCGCGGGAGTTAAGCTCTCCGTTGGCTTCGATACGCTCCGGTCAGATCCAGCACCAGGAGCTGAAGGTTTCCTACCGGGTCGCTGCCGAAGATCCCCGTCTCATCCGTGGCCCCCCCCTTATTCGCCAGATCACACAATAAGAGGCAATCCAGGGCATGGGATAAATCGGTCCAGGTGTAGTTGCGAGACTGCGCAAACAGATCGCCCGCCTTGAAGGCCAATTGAGAGATATGCCCTTCGGAGGGAAGTTCGCCTGCCAGGTCGGGAGGGAGGTTGCGTACCTCTCGGGGATTGACACGCTTCTCCGCCAGGAACTTGGCCTGCCATAGCATCCGGTACTGCCTCGCCAACAGTGCCAGCAGCTTCCCGGCGACCGCCTGGGGTTTCGGGTCGTAGCGATGCAACTCCGTGAGCAGCGTCAGGGCACGGTCCGTCTGACGCCGGGAGATCGCCTCAATCGCCGTGAACATGACATCTTCGGGGCTCGAGGCAACCACCTGCCCAACATCCCGCACGGTGATGGCGGCCCTTTCTCCTACATAGCAGACCAGTTTGAGGATCTCCTGCTCCAGCGGGCGCATCTCATGCCCTACTGTCTCCATCAGCAGCGAGACCGCCTCGCCCTCGATCCGCTTCCCCTCTACATGCACGCGGCCTACAATCCATTCGGCCAACCCCTCGCCGCTCAGGGCACGGCACCATACCAACACTCCCTGCTTCTTCACAGCGTTGTCGAGTTTGACAGTGATCCCGGTCTTCCGCCTCGCCTCATCCTCCTCCGCTGCCACTATCAGGGCCAGGCAGGCGGTATCTCCCAGGCGTGCGATCCCCTCGGCAAGCCGCTCCGCCTCAGATTGCTTGGAGCGGTCGCGCCACTGCTCCATCCCCTTCACGACGACCATCCGGCGCTCCGAACCGAATGGCGCTTGCCCGGATGCCGCGAGGATCGCATCGGCCCCAACGCTTGCGTTCAGCTCCTCCAGGTCGAAATCCTGAAAATCCGGCTCAACCACATGGGTCTTGAGCGCTTGTAACGCCTCCTGCTTGAGCCGGTCCTCTTCACCACAAAAGAGATAGATGCCGGAGAGCGCCGGCTGCCAGAGTGCGGCGAAATGGCCCGACTTATAAGTAATCTCCATGCTCAACTCCCCATCGAGGCTACCGCATCTCCTGAGACCGCTGCTCTCCTCTCATAGGGTGGTCTGCGAAAAGGCGATCGAGAGTTCTCGCGTCTTTACCCCGGCAAAAGCCGACTTCAGCGCGGCGATGGCTTCTTCCGCAGTTCGCACATCCTGCTCTGTCGCCACCTCATGGCTATAGCGAAATCGTGCATGCAACTCTGTCAGCGTCTGCATGGGGCCAAGTAATTCGGGAGGGGTGTGGGTCTGCGCCAGGCGCGCCAGAAACTCCTCCGGCGTCGTCTGAACCGGCCGGACCAGTCCCCTCTTCGCGAGGATCTTGCCTGCCTGAACATAGGCATCCACCACAGCGCGATTGGTGAGCGGATAGGCGGAGCCGAGCGCCACGGCCAACTTCCGCTTCCGAAACCGATCCCATACTTCCACTTTGAGTACATATCCGATCAACGCCAAGATCAACAGGGCGGCGAGCGGTGGGAAGATACCATGCGAGGTAAACCAGGCCAATACATTGAACTTATGCTTCGTCGTCTGCGCCGAGTGATCGGAAATATCCACGGTCCCTTCCGTCGCATCGAAGGGAACCCAGCCGATATGGGGGAAGTAGACCTCCGTCCAGACATGCTTGTCCTTCTCACGCACCAGATAGGTTCCGTCGCTCTGTTTCTCCCCGGTCAGAAACCCCGAAGCCATGCGGGCAGGCACACCGGCATAACGGCAGAGCATCGTCATTGCGGCGGCAAAACTGTCGCAATAGCCCTGCTTGGTGTCGAACAGAAAGAACTCCACAACGTCGCGACCTGCGGGCGCTGCCGGCGCCTGCAGGTTGTACTTACAGCGGTCTGCGATGGCCTCCTGGATGGCGAGGGCCTTATCGTAGTTGGTAGTCTTCCCCCTGGTCATCTCCTCAGCCAGCGCTTGTAGCTGTGCGCTCTCCTGCCCATTCTCAGGTGCTTTCTGAAGATACAGGCGCGCTAAATCACTCGGTATGTCTTTTGATGCGGTACGCAGGATGTCCGGATCCTTCGTTGCCACGACGGAACTCACATAGTAGCTGCTGCCGGCGCGCAACGATACCCCGGTCGAGATGCCTCCGGAGGGGTTGAAATCCACATTCGGAACAAGCGTCGAGATCTCTGCGATATTCCCCGCACCATAAAATTGTGAGAAACTACCTCCAATGACGGCCACCTTCTGCTTCACACGCTTGCTATGGCTCATATCGTGTTCCGGCACCTCATAGATACTCCAGGGAATCTGGAAGATGGATCCATGGGAACTCCCATCGTAGGGATCTATGATCGTTTTACTCAGTGCCGACTGGTTCGACGGTGAGAGCGCATGCACCGGGTACGATAGCCCCACTGTGTTGGTGAAGCTTCGCCCTGTATAATTGTCAAACGTCGTCCCCCTCCAGAGGAGTTCGGGCATCTCCGACTGGATATTGAGCAGCGGCAGGGAGCTGGAAGGCGCGTTGCCCGTCGCCAATTCCAGGGATTGGCGCTCCTCTACCCTCACATTCTGCATTCCAAACTCGGGGGCTCTCTGTCCCGCGCTCTCCCCCCCCGTATTCGACCAGAAATTGGGAACCAACTGGTGGATCGGTGCTGCGATGAGATTGGCGATCAGCGATGCCCCCAGGAAACAGACCCCTACCAGCGCTAGCTGCCACAAAAAATGGCGTCTCTCAGCTGCGATGGGGCTCCCAACCATCAAGGAGCGGTTGGTGCGCAGCGCATTCTCGTGCACGAGAAGAAAGATGGCGGCGCAGATAAAAACCATGAACGCGGTCTGAATTTCGGGATCCGTGTTTGAGGTACTCACCAGCGCCAATATCGTCAAACCAGGGACGGCCATAAAGAGCACGGCGGCATCGCTCTGCAACACAAAACTGAATAGGACCAAGAACCAGGCCAGCGCCAACTGGATCACACGGGTTCGGTCCGGCATACCATCCGAAGGAGCAAATACCGAATTGCCGATTCCCGAGGAGAACCCTATGTAGAAGATCAGGCTCAGGCAGACGAATAAGGGGATCTGGAAGTTTTTGAGCGAGATACGCCGGACCCGCAGGATATAGCTGGTAAAGAAGCCGCAGACCGCCAGCACATAGAGCAGGAACCCATAGTTGGCATCCTCGATCCCGTAACTGACTGCAAACACCGCACACAACGTGGCGCATAGTCCCGCGAGATAGAGCCAGATGCTGACGATCCCCTCTTCCTCTGCCACATGGTTGCCGGCGCTCCCCGCATAGAGCGACACCCGGATCTTGGATGACT
This sequence comes from Chthonomonadaceae bacterium, assembly GCA_035295825.1. GTDB lineage: Bacteria > Armatimonadota > Chthonomonadetes > Chthonomonadales > Chthonomonadaceae > DATGIG01. Next base: position 5,403 of record DATGIG010000538.1, read on the forward strand.
GAGAGGGACCAGGCGGTACGAGCGATTTTGTTGTTTGATCAGACATAGGTCATCTCCGGCATGACATCACGATAGGGGTTCTTCCGTAGCTGAAACGTCTGGACGCCCACAGCGAGCAGATCTGCCATAACACCTTCCGTTCGGCTGCCGCGCGCTTTGTGGTCCGGGCGTCCAAAACTGTCGGGATCCACATATACGAGAGCCACTTCGCCCCCACTTACGGTAAAGCGTGAGAGTGCCTCGACAAGAGCAGGCTCGGGCTGGGAGGAGATTGCGATCAGTGTTGTGCCGATCGGCAACGACCACACGGACCCCATAATCAGGTCGCTCAAATGGACTGTGGATTTCGCCTCGGCGCGCGCCAATACATCCAGTATCCGATAGAGATGCTCCTGCCCCCTGCCAAATGTATCTGTCAGCGCTTGCAACCCCGGACTCTCGTCGAGCGCCGGGACCAGCAGCCGCACCCCAGCCCCCTGTTGGATCGCCTGTTGCACAATCGTCGCGGCAAGCAGCACGCCATACTCCAGGGTGGTATCCAATCCCTGCCCGTACTCGGTACCCCGAAAGAGATCGATCGCAATCACCAGATTGACGGCCTGAGCCTCCTCAAACTCGATCACGCTCAATTGGCCGGTCCGCGCTGTCTGTCTCCAGTGGATATGTCGCAGAGGGTCTCCCGGTACATAGCCGCGAACTCCATCCGGATCCACGCTGTTGCCTCGCAGGGCGGTCGCGCTGAACTCCTGCCAACCGTTGCGATCCCGACCGATAAGCGGCATCTGCCCCATCGTCTGAGGCATGGGATAGACGACGATCTCCCCATCGCAAGGAATACGCCGGGTAAAGGCGAATACCCCAAGCGGGTCGAGAGCCGTCACGTCAAAAGAGTTCACACGATAGACCCCCCGTTTGAGGAAGTGAACGGGGATCTGCACGCGTGTGGTGCTGCGCCCTTCCACATTGAAGAGGCGTGGTTCCGGCTCAACCAACTCGACCCACGCCGGAAACGGTTCTCGGATCATCAGG
>DATGIG010000539.1:0-4475 GCA_035295825.1 Chthonomonadaceae bacterium
GGGGCAGCGGCACGATCGCCGAAGACAATAAGGTCCTCTACTCGGGCACCGAATCCCTGAGGCTCGTCACGCATGGCCTGTATCAGGGCGCCGGTATCACCTTTATGAACCCGGTGAACCTGGGTCAGTATGTCGCCAATAAGAGCGCCTATCTCCAATTTGCGCTCATTCCTCCCGCCGATCCCAACACGACCACAGCCGGCGGCAAGTTCGGGAGTTCAGGAGGGTTTCCCGGTTTTCCCGGTCAGGGCGGGAAAGGGGGCACGCTTGGCGGCCCGCCTGCCGGTGGCTTCCCTGGAGGACCTCCCGGCGGCGGCCCCGGCGGCAGCCCCGGCAGCAGCGGCAGTTTTGCCGGCTTCGGAAAGAACGGCAATGGCGCGTCCTCGACCAAGTTCCAGAAGTCGCACACCCTGGAGCATATCCGCCTTCTCATGGTTACGACCGGCAACAAAACCCTGGAAGTCCTGCTCCCGATGAATTATGCGGTGGACGACAACCAGTGGAAACTGCTGAACCTCCCCGTCTCCGCCATCCCCGGCCTCAAGGCGGAAGATGGGCAGATCAAAGAGATCCGGCTCTTCGGTGATGCCATAGGCACCCTGTACCTGGGTAAGATCAGCGTCGTTGGCGACGCCAGCAAAATCACCGTGGATGCGCAGGATGAAAAGATCGTCAATCCGAATGTGAAGTACCGCTACACCGTCAACGCCAGGGGCGGCCTCACTCCGCTGCAGTTTTCGTGGGACTGGGATGACCGCGATGGCATCCAGGACGAGTCGCAGGGGCGCGCCCCCACCCATATCTTCCGCAAGTCGGGCGACTTCAAGGTGACCGTCACTGTGACCGATCCATACGGGATCAAAGCGCCTGCGGTCATGAAGTTCAACGTTCACGTACCGTAGGCGCTTCTCAAGCGCGTTGTCTCCGGAATACTCACCCGTGTTCCGGAATGGCAAAACCCCATGGGGCCAGGAGCATTGCTCCTGGCCTCACTGTTGTACAGCCTCATACGGGCGGAATGGTCCTGGCCGACACCCATACGATAGGAGGACTTGCACCGCTCGCCGTCGAAACATCCGGTGGTCTGGAAGATTTGGCTTAAAGGAGCAGCCCTTGGTTGAGATAGACATCGAGTATGTGAAGGCGATTGCACAGGAGGCGGGAGACGCGGCGCTGGGACGCATGGACGGCATTACCTACGAACTCAAGGCCGACAACTCCTATGTGACCGCCATCGACCGCGATACCGAACAGTTTGTGCGCGAACGCCTGGCTGCGAAGTACCCCGATTTTGCCTTTCAGGGCGAGGAGTTTGGGCGGTACGGCGCAGAAGGCGTCCCTCTCTGGGCCGTGGATCCCATTGACGGCACCACCAACCTGGTCTTCGGCATCCCCTTCTGGTGCGTCTCCATCGGCCTGATTGCAGACGGGCAGGCCGTCGCCGGAGCGCTCTATATGCCGCGCACCGGCGAGATGTACTGGGGCGTGCGCGGCCAGGGCGCGTTTCGCAACGGCGTCCGTCTGCAGGTCAAAGACCGCGATACCATCCACCTGGAAGACACGCTCGGCTTCACCAGCACCGCTATCAAGACGCTCAACGTCTCCGCCCTCGCCGGACGCATCCGCTGCCTGGGCAGCATCGCGGCGGAGGTCGTCTATGCGGCGCGGGGAACCCTCTGCAGCCACGTCGGCTGCCGCGAAGGGGCGAACGACCTGGCCGCTGCCCTCTGCATCGCCCACGAGGCAGGCTGTGTCTCCGAATACCTGAGTGGCGAGCCCTTCGAGCTGGATACGATTGTCCGTGAGGGGCGCACCCGAGGCGCGTTCATTATTGCGCCGCCCAAAATGGCCGCCCTGCTCAAGACCCTGGTGAAAGAACGATCCACAGACTGAAGGCAGAAGCATGACAGAAGAGGTGGCCCGGCGCGCCGACGCCAACGCCAACAATCCCTACCACAAGACTGCCGAGTCCTACGAGGCCAAGCTGCGCAGCCCCCTGGTCCGCCCGTTTCGTGAGGCCGAGGAGAAGCGCCTTACGCAGATCTTCGACGCGCTCATCCGGCCCGAGGATACCCTCCTGGAGATCGGCTGCGGCACCGGCTACTACACACGTACGCTTGTCAAGCGGGCGCGGCATATGGTCGCCCTCGACGATTCGGAGGCCATGCTCCAACTAGTCTGCAACCGGCTTCCGGCGGAAGACCAGGCGAAAATCGAGTTCGTTCACTCCGAAGCCACCCACTACCTGCCGCCCGAACCGTTCGACATTGTGTTGCACCTCGGCGTTCTGGATTATGTGCGCGAATGGCAGAAGTTCCTGACCCATTCGATCACCCATGCCAGGCGCGCTGTCATCTTCACCTGCCCCACCACCGGGTTCTTCGGGCAGACCTTCCACTATCTCTCCCTTTTCCGGGGCATCCACGTGATGCGCTTCCGCCGGGAGCAGATCGAAAACTTCCTTCGGGAGGGCTATCCGGACTGGCAGCTCGACATGGAGCGCGTCGGCATCAATAGCGGCTGGACCGGCGGGATGACCTGGGTCGCCACGCTGCGCAAGCGGGAGCCGGAGACGTAGAGCATGGGCAAACGCCTGGGCGCGGAGGGCGAGATTATCGTCAGGATGCATCTGGAACGCCTGGGGTGGCGCGTCCTGGCGTCGAACTACCGCTGCAAGGCGGGCGAGATGGATCTGATCGCCGAAGAGCGCAACGCACAGGGGACCACCCTGGTCTTTATCGAGGTGAAGACGCGCCGGAGCCGCGAATATGGCGCGCCTATCGAGGCGGTGGATGGGCGCAAGCAGCAGAAGTTGATCCAAATCGCGCAGTCCTATCTGGGTGAACGCGATGCGGGCGGCGCGGAGCCGAACTACCGTTTCGATGTGGCGGAGGTACGCTTCGGCCCCGACCGGTATGCGTCCGTCACCCTGCACCGTGCGGCGTTTGTCGCCGCCTGATCCGGCCAACCAAAACATAAAATTATAGGAACGCACCCTGGAGGAGAGAGCGACGGGGTGCGGAGTGAAGAGGGGTTATACGCATGGCGCAGTTTTTCCATATGCCGCAGCTCGGCTCGACCATGGAGGAGGGCACGATCCTCAAGTGGCTGAAGAACGAGGGCGACACGGTTAAAAAGGGCGATGTCCTGCTGGAGATCGAGACCGACAAGGCCACGATGGAGGTGGAGGCATCGGAGGATGGGGTACTGCGGAAGATCCTCCATGGCGCTGAGGCCGTTGTGCCGATCCAGAAGCCGATTGCCATCCTGGGCGCTGCCCATGAGCCGATTGACCACCTGCTGGGGGGAACTGCTGTGGAGCGCGGCAGAGAGGCCGAAGCGGAACACGCGAGCAGGGCCGGAGGGGCGCAACGCCCTGCGTCCATGGCTGCCGCTCCCGGCGCGGCAATCGGCGAACCGGTCTACCTCTCGCCCAGGGCGCGCCGGATCGCGGAGGAGAGCGGCATCGCGGTACTGGATCTGGCCGGGCTTGGGACCGGCCCGCAGGGCCGCGTCATCGAGCGCGATGTGCTGGCCTACCTGGAGCAGCGCCCGTCGCTGCCTGCCACTGAAGAGACCAGGACACCTCGAGTCACGCCCCTGGCGGCGCGAATCGCCGATGAACTGGGGATCAATCTGGGCGACCTGGAGATGGGGCTGCCCGGCAGCCGTGTCCGTAGCGAGGACATCCTGCGCCATGCGGAGACGATCTCACCACAGAGGACACAGAGGGACACGGAGGAGAAGCCCACGGTTACCACTGTAACGGGGGGCGACGTTACCGTAATGGCCTTCGGTGGGATGCGCAAGCGGATTGCCGACAATGTGGCGAAGTCGGCCTTTACCGCGCCGCATGTCACCCTCACACTGGAGGTGGACATGACCGCCTGCGCCGAGTTCCGGGCCAAGGTCATTCCCGACATCGAGAAGACCTATGGCGCGCGGGTCTCCTATACCGACATCCTGGTCAAGGCGGTCGCCCGCGCGCTGGGAGAGCATCCGCGCCTGAATGCGGCGCTGGTCGGCGAGGAGATCCGGCTCTTTGCCCAGAAGAACATCGGCGTGGCGGTCGCCCTGGAGGAGGGACTGATCGTCCCGGTGGTCAAAAACGCAGAGAGCAAGGCGCTGGGCGCGATCTCGGCGGAGCTCAAGGGCCTGGTGGATCGCGCTCGGACCGGCAAGTTCACCCCCGATGACCTCTCCGGGGGCACGTTCAGCATCACCAACCTGGGCGCGTTCGGCATCGACGTCTTCGATCCGATCATCGTCACCGGGCAGGCGGCGATCCTGGGCGTGGGCCGGATCGCCGACAAGCCGGTTGTCGTCAATAAAGAGGTCATCGTGCGCGCGATGATGAACCTATGCCTCTCCTTCGACCATCGCGTGCTGGACGGCGCGCCCGCCGCCCGCTTCCTGCAGCGCCTGAAAGAGCTTCTGGAAAACCCACTGCTCATCCTGATCTGATGAGGTATGGG
>DATGIG010000540.1:0-15454 GCA_035295825.1 Chthonomonadaceae bacterium
AGCAGTCCACGCTCCTGGCCGATCAGGGAATGCACCAGGCGGCGCAGGCCGTCGAAGAGGTCGCGCGCTCCGCGCGCCAGGTAACCACGACCGCACAACAAGCCGCGTCCGTAGCGCAAATGGGCGGCCAGGCCGTCGAACAGGCGATCATCAGCATGAGCCGCATCCAGCAGCAGGTGGAGGCAGCCTCGGTGAAAGTGCGGGAATTGGGGCGCAAGGGTCAGGAGATCGGAACCATTGTGGAGACGATTGACCAGATCGCCGAACAGACCAACCTGCTCGCGCTCAATGCGGCCATCGAGGCGGCGCGCGCCGGGGAGCATGGCAAAGGGTTTGCGGTCGTCGCCGATGAAGTACGCAAGTTGGCCGAGAGGGCAACCAGCGCAACGCGTGAGATCGGGAGCCTGATCAGCGCGGTGCGCGCGGAGGTTGAAGAGGCCGTCAATGCCATGGATGTCAGCGGCCAGGAGGTCGCGGCCGGAGCGGCGAAGAGCACGGAGGCGAATACGGCGCTGGGCCAGATTCTGCAGGCGGCACAGTCTGTAGCAAACGAGGTCCTCGCGGTTACCGAGACGACGCAAGCGATGACGACCCATGTCCAGTCGGTACAATCCACGGTCGCCGAAGTTCGCCAGGCGGCTCAAGAGAACGAAACGGCAGTGGATACGATGACGGAGAGCGCCGAGCAGGTATCCCGCGTGATTATGAGCATCGCCGCGATCAGCCAGGAGACCGCTGCCGGCGCCCAGGAGTTGAGCGCCACAGCAGACGATGTCTCCATCAACACCAAGCGGGTCTCCGAGGCTGCCAAGGAGCAGGCGGTCAGCGCACAACAGATCAGTGACGCCTCCAGCGAACTCAATGCCATGGCGGAGCATCTGCAGGAGTTGGTACAACAGTTCCGCCTGGAGGAGGAGCATCCCGATTCCCTACGGAAGAGCGTATCCAAGGGAGGCCATCAATCGAAGAAGGCCTCCACAGCACGGCGCAAGGCGGCATAACGCGGCATACACCCCGCTATTCCTTACAGACGAAGCAAAAGGAGCCGGGCATTCCCGGCTCCTTTTTTTGCGCGTGGCCTGCCGCCGACTGGCGGCGGCTAATCCAACGGCCCCTTCGCCCATTCAGGAGCGCTCCTAACCTCTCCCTGAGCAGCGGGCCGATGGCTCCTACATTTAGTGCTGGAGTTTATCGGCCAGTTTCGAGAGTTCCGCCCCTACTTTCTCCAGGCGATCCACATCGCGGTTCAGGCGCGCCGAACGCAACTCCTTCACCGTCTGGCTCAGCTCTTTTGCTTCCGCCGCATGCGTGCTGTCAGAGGTCAGCGCCTTCTGTACCTGTTTCTCCGCGGCCACGATGCGGTCTACTTCCAGATTGACGCGCTCCCACTGATAAATGTGGGCATTGTGCACCACCGCGTCGGCATTCACCTGAATCGTGTGCACGGCTTTCTGCGGAATGGCGGTCTTGGGCGTGGACTGGGCAAAACCGACGGTCGGGATCACCAGAGCCAGGGCGATGAGAGATAAAAGCTGTTTCATTGTTGGGTACTCCTCTTCACAAATTCTACCTGATATTCACAAGGATCGCTCGCTAGGATCGCTCGCTTGTATTCTCTTCTACTGCAAGAACGGGACCAATATTCCTATTTCGACAAAGTAAAAATACGGGTTCTTCCGGGAAACCGGTACTATTGCCGCCCATGCGACTCAACAAAACCTCGAGTCTCCCCCCTAGGACTCACAGGAAACCGGTATATTTGCTTTCTATCCGCCCGGTATTTGTAAGGAAAAATCTTTCGAGCGCCCAGTAAGGTTCCTGTAGACTTCGGGCTGCTCCTTAATATACCAGAAGAGGTAGTGTCTCGTGAGAAGAACAACTATAGCAACTTGGCTTACCATAGTAATCGGGGTCGTCCTGAGCGGCGCGGCCCATGCACAATATTTCACCGATGATCCGGGTACCATCGAACCGAAACATGCGGAGTTGAGCGTGGGGTACACCTCCGCCAGCGAGACCCCCGGAAAAGACTTGCTGTCCACACCCGGTATGGTCCTCCGCTATGGGCTGAACGACCGGATGCAGGTTCGCCTGGATTTCGGCGTAGCCACCAAGCGCAGTGGCAAGGTACAGGAGTCCGGCCTGGCCGATACCAACGTGTATCTGAAATGGCGCTTCAAAGACGAAACCAAAAAAACCCCGCAGTTGGCGCTGGTCGGTTTTATGAAAGCACCGACGGCGGATGCGCAGAGGGGGATCGGCACCGGCAAATTCGACGAAAAGTTCTGGCTGTGCGCCGCAAAGTCGTTCAAGAGATACAAAATGTGGGCCTATGCCGGCGGTTACTACCCGGGCCTTACGCCGGGTGCCCGCAATGGCGCGCTGTATGGAGTGGCCAATTCCTTTCAGTTGACCGAAAAGCTCGTTGTCGGTGCGGAACTGTATGGCAATACCTCCGTAACCGTCAACAAGTCCGATGAACTCGCCTGGGACGTGGTGATGAAGTACAACTATGCGCCGGATCGCAACTTTAAGTTCCGCGTGGGACGCAGCATGAAAGGGTTCTCCGACCTGAACCTGAGCGCCAGCCTCGGCTTCATCTTCAAATAAGGACAGGAAGCGAGAAAATCTCCACTCCACGGAAGGATATCCCAAAAGCGAGCCGGGCCCATAGCGCCCCGGCTCGCTGCACAATACGCCTTATCAATCCCCTTCGCTTTCCATTCAGCGGCGGTTGAGAGAAGTTGTATCGGAGGCGCGCAGGAGCTGTTCGGGGGTGTGTTCTGTCGTTGCGTTCGCGGAGCGAAGGAGCACATCCGCCCCTACCGTTTCCGGTGCAGAAGCGCGCAGAAGCGTCTGTGTGGAGACGACGTGGGCAAGATTGGCTTCGAGGAGAGGCAGGCACTCCTGCGCCGCCTCCTGAAGCGCATTGGGCTCCCGTTGCCAGAACGGGACTTTCGCAAGCCGCCTCACGATCGGAACGGCCCGTTCATCCCCAACCTGCTTCAACGCTTCCAGGATCGCGAGACGCAACTTCTCGTGTTGTACCACCGACATACCGGTCTGCCCCGTCCCCGCCAAAACCTCATAGAGAAAATCACGATGCTTTCGGTTGAGCAGGTTGACGTCACTATGCTTGATTTCCGGCAGCAATTCGATCAGGGTGTTGTATAGGGTGGAGAATTGCCTCGGCCCCAGAAAGCCAAAGCGCATCTCGATCAATGGGCCGATAGCGCGAATGCCTGCCCTTTTTGCCAATCCTCGGATGTCACGCCCTGGCCCTCGCCATCCGGCAAAAAGCATGCAGCCGAGCGCGTAAACGACGCTACCTCCAAGTCCCCACGCACAAAAAGCAGCTGCCTGGTGAAAATCCGCCTTTGGGTTAACCACCATTTGCAGGATCGGAAGACAGGACGCGAGAAGCACGATAGAGAGGTTGACGCCCAAGGAGATTTTATAGCGCCGTGCGCGCTTTTTCATGTTCTCTATGAATTCCGCGACGGACTGCTCCTCCTGCCGTTCCAGCGTCTCTTCCGTCGCGTTTTCCTCCGATGGCGTGACAAGGGGTGGCTGATATTGCGGCTGTGACTCTTCCGTCAGGAATTGGTTCTGCATGGCGGCTAGCCTTTCTGCGATAGAGGACGTGTTGCAGTATACTCCGGTTTCGTTATCAGACGCGTCCTCGAAACAAAAATAACGTGGAAATCGGTTGGGCAGGCTTGACAGAGTAGACGTAATTAGGTATACTATTTTCTATACGGTTCTTTCTTGTAATGCTGTTTCGTTTAGATACCGCCTCACCCCGGTATCTCCCGCCTGGTTCCTTCCCGATGAGGAGCCAGGCGCTTTTTTCTCACCCGAAAGAGTGCTATACTGGTTATGCAAGACGAGCGATGGTACATTTTAAAAGGAGCCTTTGTGATGTCTAATCAAATGGTGAGCCCCCCCGCATCCAACCATCCTCCCTCTCATACCGAAGCCGAACCGTCTCAAGAGGCTAAAGTCTCCGTGGACGATGCTCTCCATGATGCATTTATGCTCGGTTGGAAAATTGTGGAACTGAAAAGCCGGGTGCGGATTGCCCTCGTCGAGCCGCCAGCCTCCGGCATGGAACTCGCCAGCATCTGGCGATCCGACTTCAACCGCATCGCTGCGCTCCAAAGTAAGGGATTTCCCAAAGGCACAACGGCGCAGACGCTCTACGATCCGCCCGGCAAAGATATCCTGCCCTACCTCTACCCTGACAAACCGGATTATGCCGACGTGGGCATTCGAGGCGTAGCCGCGGATAATACAAGGATTTTGGAAAGTTTTTTCCTGTACGATGTCACTCGCCGTGCCATCAATTGTCTGACCCTGTTATACGTCAAGAAGAACGAAAGCCTGATTCCGGATGACATCGATGCGTGGCAGACACTACTGATCCAGCAGATATTGGCCGCCGGAAAAAACCCCAAAGAGGGGGGCGGTGATCCCGCCGCAGACAAAGCCATCCCCACTTTAGATCATACCGGGGCTGGAAGACCGGATGCTTCCGCCTCACAGTCTGACAACGGTTTAGAGGTGGCGAAACGCACGCTCAGCGAACGTATTGTGAAGTTCCTGGATGCCTGGGATGGATTTCTGCGTGAAACCTACTATACCGGAGGGCAGCTCCCGAACAATGAAATGGAGTTGGTCGCCTACGAGGCGGGACGAGGAATGAGTTCGCTCTCGTGGGAGGTGTCCGTCGCAACCGTGCCTCTGGAGCAGGGCAAAGGCCCCACCGCAGCGCAGTCCGATGCCCAGAGCGGCGCAAAAACAGACCCTCAGAACAACCCCTATGCGGCAGGCTGGCAAAATGTGTTTCGAGATCCGGTTGTGATCCTGCTTCAGCATCAGATCAGCGCCCTGAGCGCGTCGCTGGATGATGCCTATTATCTTAAGTTCAAGGAAAAGGACAAGGATTTTAAGCGACCGGACGATGACGCCGTACTGGTCACACCGAGCCCCGATCTGCCCAGCCAGGCGATACAGGCGGTCAAGCATAGTATCGACTACTGGCAGCGCGCTGTGAAATGGATACCCGAAAACACAACCAAGCTCCGCACCGATAGCGGTGCGGCCCCAGGCTCCGCTGCCTGGAACAAGGCAATGCGGATGGCGCTTACCGAGCAAGCAAATATCTGGCAGACGCTCATGACCGGGCAACAGAGCCTGCGCGCCTACAATCTGGAGAGCATGACCCAGCAAATCCTGCAGGATGTGATGACGGAAATACAGCAGAATTTGCAAACCGATTTCGGCTCCGGAGTGCAGCAGGCAGAGAAGGTAGCCAATGCGATTGCGAACGAGGCGAAAGAGGCGCTGGAAGTGGTCGGCAAGAATGCGGTGAACGGTCTGGAAACACTCGTTCAATCCTTTGTGCGCTCCTTTTGGCCCCTCATTGTGGGAGCCGTAGTGATTTTGATCCTTGCCGCTGGCCTTTTCGTCGCCGTGACCATGGGGATGCACCAGAACGCTCTCGCGATCGGAGCCTCGGGAGGCGTCGGCGTTACGGGAATCCTCTCCGCGCTTCTAGGCTACCTGGGCCTGAACCGGCTCAACGACAATAAAGCGAAACAGCAACAGGCGATTCAAGACGATCAGAGAGCGGCAAAAGCGAGAGTGGATACTCAAACCGCCGCGAGTACGAAAGAATCCGCGGCAGCGGGCGCAGGAAACGGCAGCCTGTTGACGCGTATCGAAGGCGCCGCTCAGGAGACCGGCAATATGGTATTGCAGGCTTTCCAGCGCGGTTACGAGCAGATGCGCATTGAACTGGAAGGCCTGAGCCGCAGCGTAGGGGTCACTTATCCCCTGGTAGAGTTTTGTGGGAGCCGTTTTCAACTGGACGGCGACGCAGCCTTCTTGACCGAGATCATCTGGAGCGGGACGGAACGTGCGGATGAGGTCAAGCAGGTTCTGCGCGCCGCCTTCGGTCCGCTGGCCATGTTTATCCCCCTCCCCGCTGACGAGTGAAATACTTCCGTGGGCGCAATGTAGTATAATATTGTGCAGGAGAAACCGGTCCCATGCCCGATATAACACCCCCCGAAGACGCCCTGGATCCCATAGAAGCATTTGGCCCGCCCCCCGATGATGCCGACGCGCCTTCGGAGGAGCTGGAAGATGCCGATTTCGGCTCCTTCCCGGAGGAAGCGCCGGAAGAGGCGCTCGAACCCGACGTCGATAGCGAAACGCCCGATGTACAGCACCCGCTGCTGCGCGGGCTGAACCCGGTCCAGCAGGAGGCCGTCCGGCATGGCGAGGGGCCGCTGCTGCTCTTCGCCGGGGCGGGCAGCGGCAAGACCCGCGTCCTCACTCACCGCGTCGCCTACCTCATTGCCGTGCGCCACGTCTCGCCCTACCACATCCTCGCCGTCACGTTCACGAACAAGGCCGCACAGGAGATGAAAGAGCGCATCGGCAAGCTGGTGGGCGAGAATGTCTCACGCCACCTCTGGGTCGGTACCTTTCATGCGGTCTGCGCCCGCCTGCTGCGCGAACATGGCGAAAAGATCGGCATCGCCCGCGACTTCCTGGTCTACGACGACGGCGACCAGATCATCCTGATGCGCGATGTGCTGCGCCAGCTCAACCTGGACGAGAAGAAGTTTACGCCCCGCTCCATCCTCTCACGCATCAGCCAGGCCAAGGAGAAGCTGATTACTCCCGAAGACTGGCACAACCATTTCACCGGCTTCTTCGAGGACATCTGCGGCAAAGCTTATCCGCTCTACCGGGACAAACTCCGCCAGAACAACGCCATGGACTTCGACGACCTGCTCGCCGAGACCGTCCGCCTCCTGCAGACCCGCGCCGACGTGCTGGAACGCCTCCAGGATCGCTTTCGCTACCTCCTCGTGGACGAATACCAGGACGTGAACCACGTCCAGTACATCCTTCTTAAACTGATCGCAAATAAAAGAAGGAATTTATGTGTAGTGGGCGATGATGATCAGAGCATCTACCTATTTCGAGGAGCTGACGTCGGTCTGATATTACAGTTTGAAAAAGACTATCCGGAAGCGAAGGTGCTGAAGCTGGAGCAGAACTATCGCTCCACGAAGACCATTCTGGAGGCGGCCTATGGCGTCGTGAGCCACAACCGGGGGCGGAAAGACAAGAAGCTCTGGACGGAGAACGACCATGGCGTTCCCATCACCAAGGTGGAGGCCGACAATGAGCAGGAGGAGGCGGTCTGGATCGCCCGGCACGTTCGTGAGGAGGTGCTGAAGCGGGGACGGCATTGGCGCGACTTCGCCATCCTCTACCGCACCAACGCCCAGTCCCGCGCCTTTGAAGACGTCTTCGTCACCCACTTCAACATGCCCTACAAGGTCGTCGGCGGGGTCCGGTTCTACGAGCGCAAAGAGATCAAGGACGTGATGGCCTACCTCCGCGTCGTACAGAGCCCCATGGACAGCGTCAGCCTGCGGCGGATCCTCAACGTCCCGGCGCGCGGCATCGGCGCAACCACGCTGGCCGCCCTGGAGGAGGAGATGGCCCTCTCGGGGCGGACCCTCTGGGACGTGCTTCAGGGCATCGGCGCGGTGAGCCAGGTTCAGAAGACCATCCGCGCCAGGCTCGCCGAGTTCGCCTCGCTGCTGGCCTCCCTCCGCGCGGAGCGCGATACCCTCTCCGTCACCGCCCTGGCGCAGCGCATCCTCGACCGCACCGGCTACCAGAAGAGCCTGGAGGAGGAGAAGACCATCGAGGCGGAGACACGCCTGGAAAACGTCCGCGAACTGCTCACCAAGACGCGTCAGTACGAGATCGAAGCGGAGACGCCCACCCTCTCCGGCTTTCTGGAGAACGTTTCGCTGGTCGCCGACATCGACAGCCTGGACGCCAACGCCGACGCCGTCACCCTGATGACCCTGCACGCCGCCAAGGGGCTGGAGTTTCCCGTCGTCTTCCTCGTCGGTATGGAGGAGAATATCTTCCCCCACATGCGCTCCCGCGATAGCGACCGTGAGATGGAGGAGGAGCGCCGCCTCTGCTATGTGGGCATCACCCGCGCGAAGGAGGAGCTCTTCCTGACCCATGCCGGACGCCGTACCCTCTTTGGCAGCATCTCCTACAATCCGCCGTCTCGCTTCCTCAAGGAGGTCCCCCGCGAGCTGTATCACTCCGGAAAAAAGAAGGGCGGGCGCGGCCCGGCCGTCTCCGGCTTCGATCCCGATGCCGATGCATCCGCTCCCTCCCCCTCCGGAGAGGGAAAGAAGCTCTGGAGCGAGGGGCTGCCCTCGCCGCGCCAGGAGCAGCAGCGAGCGCAGGCAGCGGGCTTCCGGGTAGGGCAGAAAGTCCGCCATGCCACGTTCGGCAGGGGCGTCATCCTCGCCGTCAAGGGGGAAGGCGATAATACCGAGGTCGAAGTGGCCTTTCCCGGCGTTGGCCCCAAGAAGCTGATGCTGGCCTACGCCAAGCTCGAAAAAGAGAACTAAGGAGGGCGGGTGAAAGAGCAGATGGTGATCGGGGCGCTGTTGGCGGCCTGGGAACGCGAGATCGAAGCCGCACAGATGTATCGTCTGCTGGGCGAGCAGCAGGAGGATGAGAGACGCCAGCGCATTTTCATCCGCCTGGCCGAAGCCGAAGAGGGGCACGCCCGCGAGTTCGCCGCCCGCATCGAGGCGCTGGGCGGCACGGCTCCCATCGCCAAAACGGCCCCGACCCCGGCCCTGCGCATGATGGCCCGCGCGCTGGGCACCGACGCCATGCTGCGCCGCCTGGAGGCCGAGGAGGAGCGCAACATCGCGCAGTTCGGGCGGCAGGTCCAGGCGCTGGCCGAGGATGCCGAATCGCACGCCCTTTTTCTGCGGATCGAGAACGAGGAGAAGCAGCACGCGACCCTCCTCCACTCCCTCAAATCCCCCGATGAGCCGAAGACCCGGCTGGAGGCCATGCTCAAGGGCGAGAAGTGGCATGTCTCCACGGGCAGTTGGATCGGAGACTTGATCTACGGCGTCAATGACGGCCTGGGGGCCGTCTTCGGCGTTATCAGCGGCATGGCGGGCGCAACCGACGGCGGCAGGGTCGTGCTCGTCTCCGGCATGGTCGCAATGCTCGCTTCCGCGCTCTCGATGGGGTCCGGCGCCTTCATGGCGGCGAAGTCCGAGCGGGAGGTCTACGAAGCCGAGATCGAGCGGGAGCGCGCCGAGATCGAGCAATCCCCGGAGCATGAGAAGGAGGAGCTGGAGCTGCTCCTTCAGCTCAAAGGGCTCTCCGAGAGCGAGGCGCATACCATGGCCGAACGGATCGCCGCCAGCCCCGAGCAGTTCCTCAAAACGATGGCGCAGGAGGAGCTGGGTTTGAGCGAGCGCCACTTTCCCAACCCCTGGAAGGGAGCCGCCTCCGCCGCGTTCTCCACCGCTGTCGGCGGTATCGTCCCGGTAATCCCCTTCTTCTTTATGAGCGGCATTCCGGCCATCTTTGCCTCCGCCGCCATCGGCATGCTCGCGCACTTCGCCGTCGGCGCCGCCAAGAGCCTGGTCACCGCGCGCACCTGGTGGGCCAGCGGCCTGGAGATGACCGCCATCGCCGTCATCACCGGCGGCGTCACCTTCGGCCTGGGCAAACTCTTCCACATCGGTTAACAAGCAAGCGGCAAGAACTTCCTATACAGGAAGGAAAACGGCGCAAAGAAGGCGAAGAGAAATACGGTCGGGCGAGGAACACCGCCCCTTCGTAGCGCGTCTAACAATCAAGCACCCTCTTCGCCTACACTCTGGCCTGCAGAGAGCAGCACAACGGGCGTCCCGACCTCAGGGGCAGAAAGGGCGCGCAAGACATGGGGAGAGCGGAGAGGCATGCAGGGCAGAGATCCCGATCTGGAAATATGGCGACAGGCGCAACGGCACGATGCCGCTGCGGAGGTTGCCTACGCCCAACTCCGGCGTAAATACACCCCGCTCGTCTACACCGAACTCCGCAAACGCAACTACTACACCGGCGAAGAGGACCTGCACGACCTCGCACAACGCGTCTGGATCGCCGTCTGGAACTCCCTGCCGACCTTCCGCGGTCAATCCGCCTTCAGCACCTGGCTTGTCGGGATCACCAAGAATATCGCCTTCGACTGGTTGCGGCGCAAAAAGGTTGAAGAGCGCGCTGTCTATAGCGTGGTGCAGGAGCGCCTGACGAGCGATGAGGCCCTCACCGAGAGCCAGATCGTCACGCACGCCGCCGTCCATCAGGCGGTCATGAATCTTGTGCAAACGGAGCGCGAAGTCATCTATCTGCGCTACTTTGCACAACTAACGGATGAAGCGATTGCAAAACAGTTGGAAACACCGCTCGGGACGGTAAAGAGTCGGATCCGCGCCGGGCTGGTGAAATTAAAAGCGGCTATGCAAGACGAAGCCGGGAGATAGATTCTTGAGCAAGCCTACCCCCGCCGACGCGGACTTAGAGGGCGCCATTGCGGCTGCCTACACGCACTTTCGCCAACAGGACGGTCTGACACCCCACGCCATTATCGAGGAGTTGATAGGTCTGGATTCCTATCGTCGCTTTATGGGCTGCTTCGATACGGAGGCATTGGCTGCGTATGCCGAAGACACGCTGCCCTTTGAAGAGGCGCTCCGTGTCGCCTCCCACGAGGAGCGCTGCCTGCTCTGCCGCAATGACATCACGGACATGCGCCGGTTTGTGCGTCAGGCCGTCGCCCAGCTCTATGCCGCCCTCCCTGCCTGGGTCACCCCCTTCGTGGGGCGGGAGGAGCAGCGGGGCCTGCTGGAGCAGACGCTGACACAGGGCAGCGCGCCGGCGCTCACGCTCACCGCAGACCCCGGTATGGGCAAGACGCGGCTGTTGCTGGAGACCGCCATCGCGCAGGCGCCGCTCTTTCCGGATGGGGTCTGGTATGTACCGGTGGGCGGAGTGGAGGATGCCGCGCTGGCCGCCTCCGAGATAGCCCGCGCCCTCAACCTCCCGCCGGAGAGGAAGATTCCGCCTCAGGAGCAGCTCCGCGCCTTCCTCGCGGATCGGAACGCCCTGCTGGTGCTCGATGAAGTCGGAACAGGTTCCCCCCTACCGGGTCTGATCGGCGAACTGATGGAGGGCGCTGCCGGCCTGCGCTGCCTGGCGACGGCGACGGCCCCGCTGGGACTGCCTGGAGAGCGCCGACTGACGCTACCCCCCCTCCGTCTGCAGCCGCAGGAGCGGAGCATGGCGGACCCGCTGGCCTCGGAGAGCGTGCAACTGTTCGCCGCCCATGTCCACGCCCATCAAGCCGAGTACGTCTTTAGCGAGGCCGAGGCCCGCGCCGCCGCTGCGCTCTGTGAGTGGGCCGGCGGTATTCCCCTGGGGATCGAACTGGCCGCCGCCCATGTACCGACGATGACGCCCCAGGAGATCCTGCGCCGCATGGAGCGCGAAGCGCCTCCCGCCGATAGAGGCGCGCCGTCCCTGCAGAGCCTCCTCGATTGGGCCTACCACCAGCTCTCTCCCCAGGAGCAAGCGTTTCTTCAGGCGATGAGCGTCTTTGAAGGCGGCTTCAGCATCGAGCAGGCGCAGGCGGTCTTCGACTTTGGCGATGCGGCGCATTTGACCGCAAACTTGCATCAGTGGGCGCTGCTCCAGCGGGGCGAAAGCGCCGGGAAACCGCGCTACCAATTGCTCAGCCCTATCCGCCGCTTTGCGCGCCTGCGCCTGGGCGCCGGAGCGCCGGTCGTGCAGATGCGGCATATGGCATACTTTTTGCAGTATGCTCAAATGAGAGCCGAACACTTGTCGGATCGCCGCCAGATCGAGGCCGCTCAGGAGCTCTCCGCCGATCTGCCCAACATCCGCGCAGGCATGGAGTGGGCTCAGACCGCGGGAGAGTGGCGCACCGTCGGGCGCTATGGGATGGCCCTACGCAGCTTCCTCCTGCTGCATGGAGACTGGCAAGAGTGTGCGGACCGCCTACGCCTCGCAGTGGATTCCTTCGAGAGAGTGGAGGATCAGGCCGGTGTGGAGCAATCGCAACTGGCGCTCGCCAACTGTCTGATCCACAACGACGACTACCACGAGGCGGAAACCCTCCTTCAAACGCTGGATACACCTGAACTGCAAACCGACGCCTCGCTGCGCGCGGAGATCGATTTTGGACAGGGCAACATCGCGCAACGGCGTGGACGCTACTCCGAGGCGACAGAGCGATTTGAACGCGCCTTGCAGGGCTATGTGGCCGCCGGAGATAGGCGCAAAATGGCCCGGTGCTGGCTGAACCTCGGGCTGTTGGCACTCCGGCGAGGCGATGCCCAGCAGGCCGAACGGCTGTTGTTGGCGAGCCTGGCGGTGCATCGCGAGCTGGGAGACCGGCACTACCTCAGCCTCTCACTCTCTTTCCTGGGGCAGGTCGCCCACAATCAGGGGCATCTGGACGAGGCGGAGCGCTACTACAAAGAGTGTCTCCAGGCCCGCCAGGAGCTGGACGATGTGCGTGGGATCGCAGGCGCCATCAATAACCTGGGGCGCGTCGCACAGGAGCGGGGCGATTTCGCCCGCGCCGCCTACTGCTATTCCGAAGCTGCCCGACGCTTCGCGCACCTCGGCGACCGGCGCAACCTGGGCAAAGTGCTGGGCAGTCGGGGCGCACTGGCGTTCGCGCAGGAAGACATGGCTGCGGCCCGCAAGCACTTCGAGGAGAGCTTGCAGATCTTTCGTGAAATGGACGACGCCCATTTCGTCGCTCTGGCGCTCGGCGACCTCGGCAGAATCACCCAGCGCGAAGGCGACGCCGACGACGCCCTGCGCCTCTTCCGGGAGAGCCTGCAACAACTGTTCGCCCTGGGCGATCAGGCTGGCGCCGCCTTTGCCCTGGCGCTCTGCGGACAGCAGATGGTGGAACAGGGCGATTACCGGCAGGGGCTGCCGGCGCTGTATGTCGCGCATCACATCTGCGAGGAGCGCAACCGCCCCGAACGACAAGAAGTGGAGATTTGGCTGCGACAGGGGGAGCAGAGGGAGACCTCCACGGAGGTAGCGGAGCTACAACAACAGGCCGCTCTGTTGACGCTGGAGGATGCGGTGGCGCTCGTGCTGCGCAATTGAGATCGGCCCAAAAGCATGGAACCGACTCACAGGAGACAGACATGCACAAACGCTTGCTATTGCTCGGAGGGCTTTTGGCTCTGATCGTTGGCCTATCGCCGAATGCCGGAGCCGACGGCGCCATCAATCTGCGTACGCTGTTGGATTTCCAGTCTGCCCTGTCCGGGACCAATCCGCTCTTTACGGGCCTCAATCCCAGCGTCACGTCCGACCCGAATACGATCGCGACTTCGAAAGAGTATTCGGACTTCTCTTTCTCCGGCGCCTCCTCCACGTTAGAGACCCAGTCTAAGTATAATTTCGTTCCCTCCGTCTCGGTTGCCAACAACACGGTCGGCATCTGCGCCGCCCTCTACCGCTATCCGACGGATCCCGACCTGAGTTCCTATAACCTCAGCTTCCAGTTGTATGTTCCGCAGGTGTCCAGTGGTCCGAATAGTTCCGGCATTGACACCTTCTCCTTCGCCCTGATTGATAGCCTGAATCGGGTAGAATTCTGGCAATTCAACGACAATACCCTGAACGCCGGGAACAATCAGATCAATATTGATTTCGCGACCACGACACCCACATTCGCGGATACCAAGTTCGAAATCACCCATGTGAACTATGTTCAGTTCAGCTTCCATGGGACGTTGACCGATTCCTTTCCTGCCAACCCCGATCCCAACCAGTCGGGCACACTCTGGATCGGCAATCAGACCCTGCAATCCTCCACGCCGGAGCCCGGCCCAACGGTGGCTTTTGCCATCGGCGCGCTCTGTGTGGCCGCTCAGTGCGCCCTGCGGCTCCGCCGCCGCAAACGCCCACAGTAGATTTGCCCTTCGCCCCTCCCTCTTCTGGAGACACCCATGACCCTGCTTCGCTTGACGGCCTGTTGCGCCGTACTGATCACCACCCTCTTAGCTCCGACCTCGACGCAAGTCCTGGACGAGTTTAAGGGCAAATTTCGCCCCGACCTCGACTGGCGCTGGGACATTCCCCAACCCAGCAAGCCGCCGCTCGATACCTTCGATGAGAGCTCCTACGCCTTCGCGCTGGGCGAACCCGGCCTCGATATCGTGGCGTCCGACGGCACGCTCTATAGCTCCTACGAGGAGGATCTGACCAACGCGGCCAACCTCGTCGTCAAGCGCATACCGGACAACTGGTATGTCGAAACCGCCGTCCGCATGGACTGGAAGCAGCTCAAGCAGAAGGATTGGGGCGCGTACGAACAGGCCGCCCTCTTCATCGCCCGCGACTGCGACTACTTTATGGACGTGAACTACGCCAATTCCGGCGCAACCAAGGACGGCAAGGTGTTTGTCTCCCTCAATATGCAGACGACGTCCCACCCCGACGATTCGCAGGGCGGCTTCGGCTCGGACCTCTGGCAGCCGACCAACCAGTTCGTCAAACTCCGCATCGAGAAGGCCGCGACCAACACCCCGCCCCAGGGCTATCTCTCTAAAAAGGCAGGCTTCAGCTTCTGGTACGACCGCAACGAGGGCAAAGGCTGGCAGCAACTCCAGTTCACCCTGGACAAGGAGACCATCACCCGCGCCGAACCCCTCCAGCGCCTCTATAAGGTCCTGAATGGCCTGGCGCCCGGCTGGCGTATCGGCCTGATGGCCAATGCGGGCGGTGCAAGCGTCAATCTCCCGGCCCGCTTCCAGTACTTCAAAACCGATCTGGAAGTGAAGGGCAAAGACGGCAAATAGCCCCTGGCGGCATGGAGGGTTTATCTTCCCAATGTATGCCGCCCTTGTCCTGACCCCAGCTACTTGTTTTATCGCCTCGCTCTCGCACCTTGATTGACAGTTTCTCTCAGTATTTGTTATACTCTGCTCACAATATCTTTGCTTGTCCCTTATGATGAATAAACTGCTGGACGACGTGGGCATCGTCAACACCGAAGGTCTGCTCGGTGAGATCCTGATGGAGATAGAGGAGTGAGCGAACCGATTCCGCGCGGCTATGAAGACTTCTTACGAGACGTGAAGGAACGCATCCGCACCGCCCAAGTTCGTGCCGCCCTTGCCGTCAACCGGGAGTTAATTCTGCTCTACTGGCAGATTGGGCGCGATATTCTCTCCCGCCAGCAAGCGGAAGGCTGGGGCGCAAAGGTGATCGAGCGGCTTGCCCGCGACCTGAAAGCAGCATTTCCGGATATACAGGGGTTATCTCGAACCAACCTGCTCTACATGCGCGCATTTGCCGAGGCATGGCCGGAGCAGGAATTTGTCCAACAGGCTGTTGGACAAATTCCCTGGGGGCATAATGTCCGTCTTCTGGACAAACTTGCGGATCGGGAAGCGCGGCTCTGGTATGCACAGAAGACCATCGAACACGGATGGAGTCGCACGATCCTGGAACTGCAAATCGAATCGGGCCTGCGGGAACGACAGGGCAA
>DATGIG010000541.1:0-4797 GCA_035295825.1 Chthonomonadaceae bacterium
GCCGGCTGATGCTCACCTACGCGGACGGTATCCGGCAGTTCGTCCACTATTTCGTCACGCCGCCCGCCGCCGAGCAGGTGCGCCGCTTCGGCGCGTTCTCGGCGGCGAAGCAGTGGTTCACCGACCCGAGCGATCCTTTCGGGCGCACGTTCTCTTTCATGCCCTATCACTTCTCGACGCAAAGCCTGGTCCTCCAGCACCCGGCGACCTGGATGCCCGGCCTGAGCGACGAGATGGGCGCTGGCCCGAACCTGGCGATGGCCGTTAAGAACCTGGGCCAGCCGGACCGGCAGCAGATAAAGATGCTGGAGCAGTATGTGGACCATGCCCTCTGGGGCCGGCTGCAAAAGCCTGATTACGGCGTCCGGGCGAGCCTGTTCTATTATGATCCCACGGAGTTTCCCCACTACTACACCATCCACAGTGGCTGGGACAAGGCGCGCTCAGAGACCACCTGGCGCTCGTTCAACTATCCGCATCAGGCGGCGATCTACTGGTGCCTCTACCGTCTGGCGCGCGATCATCAGGGGCTGGTGATAGCCCATCCCTGGAGCTGGTACTTGCGGCAAGCCTATCAGACCGCTCTGGCGATGGGCACACACGCCGGCCCGCCGCCCGGCGGGCTGCAGCAGTTCGGGCAGATGGTCGCCGACGTCTACTTGCGCATTCTGGAAGACTGCAAGCGCGAAGGCTGGACGAAAGAGGCAAACGCCCTGGAAGGCTATGAGCGCATTCGGGCCGAACATTTCCGCTCTCTGCGCTACCCCTACGGCAGCGAGATGCCCTGGGATTCGACCGGGCAGGAAGAGGTCTATCTCCTCTGTCGCCACTTCGGCTTTATGGACAAGGCGCAGATCACCGTAGACGCCGTGCTGGCCTACGACCCCACAGTCCCCAACTGGGGCTACAACGGCTCGGCGCGCCGGTATTGGGACGAAGCCGTCAACCAGACGGAGTGGCCGGACATCATGCGTCTGCTCCATCACTACGGCGG
Source organism: Chthonomonadaceae bacterium (assembly GCA_035295825.1). Classification (GTDB taxonomy): domain Bacteria; phylum Armatimonadota; class Chthonomonadetes; order Chthonomonadales; family Chthonomonadaceae; genus DATGIG01. The sequence goes on from DATGIG010000541.1 coordinate 995, forward strand.
GACCATAAACGCGATTCCCCTCCTGACGGCCTATCGCGACCTTCCGGACGACTTCTACCTGCTGCGCGTGGGTTATGGCGGTACGCTCGGCGCGCTCACGGACATCAACACGGAAGGCTTCGGCTCCCAATGCTTCGAACCGGACCCGGCCATTATGCGCTTCGATCCTTACGTGGGCGATTACGGCATCGAGTTCTATGGCTTCGCCTACAACACCGGCGCCTACCTCGTCCACCATCCTGAGTTCGGCTGGCTGGGCTTCGGCTGCAACGTCCGCCTCCAGGCTGGGCAAATTTCGATGACCCCTTGCGATGCCTTCCGCAGCCGTCTCTACATCGCCCCCTTCGGCCTCTACCTGACACTGGACGCCGGGACATTCCAGCGCGCTATCATAGACCTCACCCACAAGACGGTCCGCCTGGTCCTATCCCCACGCACGACCGCGACACCCTCGGCGCTGCTACGTATCGAGGTGGCGAGATCTCAGGCAGGTCATCACACCTTCACGGTCACGTCACCTGTTCCCACCGTTCGAGGCGCATACGCTATTCCTTTGTCCAATAGGGCGACCACCATACTACTGCATTGAATCTATTTGCGGCGCTTACTTGACAGGAAGCTACAATTTTGATATGATTGGCCGGAACACCAATTTGCCGCTGTTGGAAAGGTAATCGCTCATGCTCACGATCGTTCGATGGGGAAGGGGAAGGATGCTGATGATGGCATCTGCGCTGGGGATGTGGATGCTTCCTGTTTTCACCTCAGCCCAATCCGGCCATCTCACGACGCAGCACTTTTTTCTTCCGCCGCTGACCGGAGCCTTTCCACAGGGTAGCCTGGTCCAGGGATCAGACGGGAATTTCTATGGCACGACCTATTATGGGGGCCCCTGTGGACCGGGGCACGGTCTTCAAGATCACGCATGCGGGAGCGGAGAGCGTGCTCTATGCCTTCACGGGAGGTTCGGATGGAGCGAACCCGGAGGCTAGTATGGTCCAGGGCGCCGGCATCAATTTCTATGGGACGACCTATAACGGCGGCTACGGTTATGGTACCGTCTTTCGCCTATCCGTGGCGACGTCCGATTTCAATGGAGACGGATACTCGGACCTGCTCTTCCAGAATGCGGCTACCGGACAACTCTGCGTCTGGTTTATGACCGGCGTCACGGCTGCCGATGGCTCCTTCATTACGCCCACCCAGAATCCTGTCTGGATAGCTGTCGGCGACGCCGACTTCAATCAGGACGGCAACCCTGACATCCTCTTCCAAAATTCCGGTACCGGCCAGTTGGCCCTCTGGCTGATGAACGACGCCACGGCCACCGGCGGCCAGATCCTCTCCTCTACATTGCCTTCCGGCTGGAAGGTGGTCAGCATCGCCGACTTTAATGGAGACGGCTCGCCCGACATTCTCTTGCAGAACAGCTCGACCGGCCAACTCGCCATCTGGTACATGAGCGGCACGACCGTGCTCAGCGGCGCTTACGTCACGCCAACGCCTCCCTCTGGCTGGACAGCGGTGGGCACCGGAGACTTGAATAAAGATGGCCAGCCGGACATCCTCTTTGAGAACCTTTCTACCGGGCAGTTGGCGGTCTGGTACATGAGCAACAACACGGCTACAGGCGGATCCTACGTGACGCCTTCTCAGCAAGCCGGTTGGCGCTGCGTCTCGGTCATAGACCTGAATGGGGACGGCTGGCCGGACCTGGTGTTCCAGAACACGAGCAGCGGCCAGTTGGTCTACTGGCTGATGAATGGAGTGAATGCCGTCCATGGCGGCTACTTCTCCGTGCAGCCTCAAGCCGGCTGGCAGGTGGTGGGGCCGCATTAAGCCAGTTGACCAGTTGAGTCAATTGTGGCATCATACAGGTGCAATCGGTGAAATTCAGGCAGTATGGGATCAGGAGCGCCACAACTAATTATGATCGCTGGAGCTAACGGTGCGGGCAAATCTACCAATGCCTCCGCCATCCTGCCGCCGTCCATTCCCTTTCTGAATGCAGATGTCATTGCCAGAGGATTGCCGGACACTTCATTTAGTAACAAGGACATTCAGTCCGCCCGTCTGCTCTTTGAGGAGTGGGATGAGCTTGCTCGGCAGCGCGCCGATTTTGCCGTCGAAACCACACTGGCAAGCCGGTCACTCGCAGGTCGAGTTGCAAGGCTCAGCGCATCCGGCTACCAGTTTCACCTGATTATCTTCTGGCTGGCAAGTGCAGACCTGGCTATAGAGCGTGTGGCCGAGCGTGTACGCAGAGGTGGACATGATATTCCTTCAGAGACAATTCGGCGTCGTTATGCACATGGATTGCATAACTTTTTTGCGTTCTACCAGCCGTTGGCGGATTCTTGGAGTATATTTGATAATACAACGGTAGGAATCTCACGGCTGGTGGCTATCGGACAGCATCGAGATATCGTACAGGTCTATGAGCCGACCGTATGGCAGCGGATCAGAAAAGCAGGAGCAAATGGCGAAGAGTAAGATGCCCGCCGATCTGGTGCGCCAGATCGCAGAAGCAGAGGAGATGGCTCGTGCTGTCCGAAAGGCGGTTCGAGAGGCAGTACTGGACCATAAACGGGCAGGCAATCCGGTAGCGGATTGGCGAGACGGCAAAGTGGTGATTGTACCACCGGAAGAAATCGACCTGCCAGAAGAAGACGCCTCTCAGAACAACACGAAGACTTGAGTCCGCGCAGGCGGACTTTGCATTTCAGACCGGCGTTTTAACCCCGTGTGTCTTTCAGATCGGGGTTAAAACGCCGGTCGTTTACCGGAACGGGGCTAAAACTCTCAGTCTTCGTTCCACACATAACAGGCGCTTCTGCTCTCAGGAAGGGAGATAGCTGCTGCGCAGCCACGTTGCACGAGGTGGTCTAGCCCGGCGTGCAGCTCCGCTTCCGGCAGCTTGAGATGCTTCGCCAGCAAGGCCGGCAGGGCATATCGGGCGTGAGGCAGATAGGCCATAAGGAGCTGCACCAGCGCCTGCTTGCGAGTCATCCGCTCTGCGGCTTGCACGTGCTGCGGGTAGCGTGCAAAGACCAGCGCGTGGTACATCTCCTCATCGTTTTTAGAGAACACTTTCGCGAGGAGGAGCCGGGTGTCCAGCTCCTCCACGGCCTTCAGATAGGCCGCGCGCTCCGCTTTCCCGGTCGGGAATCCGGCCTGGCGACGCAGCTCGCCCGTGCTCAATGCTGTTCCTGCCGCCTGCAGCGCCTCTCCGATTCGGATAGCGTCACGCGAGAGTTCGCCGGCCGCATAAAGCTCTTCCAGCGAGCGCAGCTCGCCGCGCAGGCGAAGCAGGGCCGGCAGCAGATCCCAGCGGACCCAGGTCGGGCGGCTGCGCACAATGGCCGTGTAGAAGGCGGTTTCCTGCCGGCCCAGATACCACCGCCAGCTATAGACCTCGCCAGAGGGGCTGTCCCATTCCGAATCGGTCTTCGCTTCCGAATCGCCCATATAGGCCTGGAAGAGGTTAGGGACTTCGGAAGAGACCGGGTACAACGTCGCGATTCCTACCTGCTCGATCAACACCCCGGCCTCTTGCGGCGACTGGATGCGCGTGTGTGGTGTCTGCCGCCATCCTTCCAGGCGGTTAGCGTGTAAATCCTCTATGGACAGCATGAGCTATTCTCCCCCTTCCGCATACGCGAAGATGTAGCCGTTGCAGTCTTTGAAGGAGAACTCCTTCATGCCATAGAAGGTGGTGTGCATCTCCTGCACCATCTCGACTTTGCCCTGCAGGGCCGCGTGAAGCGCGTCAATGCCCTCGACGGCAGTGTAGAAGGTCTGGG
>DATGIG010000542.1:0-4574 GCA_035295825.1 Chthonomonadaceae bacterium
ATCCAGCTCCTGGAGGAGGAACTTCCAATGCCTTGACCTTCACTGTCTTGCCGCCCACCCTGAAAAGCCTGACCTTAAGTCCTACCAAAGTCCACGGAGGCCAGAGCGCCACTGGCACCGTCACCTTGACCGCGCCAGCCATAAGTGACACGGTGGTCACTCTGACCAACAACAATACCCAGTATGCTACCGTGCCTACCAGCGTTACCGTATCCAAAGGCTCCAAAACCGCGACCTTTAGCATCACCACCAACTCCATCACTTTCCAGGCGACGGCGAAGGTGACGGCTATCCTCAATGGAGTGAAGAAATCGGCAACCTTGACGATCACTCCATAATAAGAGTCCTGTAAGCCTGGCGACCAGCCTCCGGTCATCAATTATCGGAGGCTGTTCCTATATATGCCTGTGTCTCTCTGCCATCCTATGTAATAATGAAAGGCCGCGCCAGCACCGGATATTCAATAGGTCTTAGCCGACTGCTATGCGAAAATCCTCTGCTGCCCCGTTGACGGAGCGTGGTGTCCTACAGCCGGTTCGTTTACGGACCGGAGACGCTTCCCATAGACAGCGTTCTTGCTCGATCTCCTCAGGTGTTATGCTGGCATCTTCTTTTCCCACTGAGCAAAGAGAGCGAGCGTCGGGTCCTGGTCTTTTTGGTCAGTAGCGACATCCTGAAGATGGGTAGTCACAATCCTGGCGGCAAGCTCTGCCGGCTGCAGCCCTTCGCGCTCGGCGCAGCTGTGAGCCGTGCTTGCTGTTCAAGCGTAAGTTCTATGGTAAAGGCCATTGGATTTCCTCTGAGTTTCGATATGGCTCCAGTAGACTTCGTTGCCCTCTACACTGTAACCAGAGGGACATGCGGATAGGCGATGATCTTGGCATCCATTGTCATGAGCGACAGGCCCAGTCTTCTGGAGACGTGGAGGGACCAAAGGGGTCGTCATAGCAGATGACCGTGCCCCGAAGCGGTTCTTTACTCTCCCCTTTCCCTTTCGCCATAGGCGAGATGGCTAGCAGGACCTTTTCTCCTGGTGTGAGAGCCAGGGTGGGATCTGTCAGATGCAGCGAACCGTCCTCTGCAACCGTGGCCTCCGTCAAAATAGTTTGCGCTGTAACCGGTAGAGCCCTTTCCATCGTTCTTGCCTCCTATCGCAATAGTGCTGCTGCTGCCATTGTACCATAGGTCCATTCGATAAAGACGTTGAGGGGATGGCTATGGTACAATGGAGGCAGGAGGAACGGAAATGGCCATTCCATTGCTGGATATGGAAGGAACCTGGGAAGAGATCGCCGAGCACATCCCCGACCTTCCCGGCAAAAAATTGCGCGTTATCGTGCTTCCCGTTGAGGAAACTGATCCTGTGCAGAAGGATATACGCCCGATCTCGGAAGTGCTGGCGGAAATCGCGGCAGGCATTCCCCCGCAGGAAGCAGCCAAACTGCCGCCGGACTTTACTGACCAGTTGGACCATTACATCTACGGCACGCCCAAGCGATGATCTCGGTCTTCGCGGACACGTTCTACTGGGTCGCCAGCATTACTCCCGGCGATCCCTGGCATGAACGAACCCTGGGCGCTGTGGCGGCCCTGGGCCAAGATTACCAAATCATTACGATTGAAGAAGTATTGGTTGAAGTCCTGTCCGCCTACTCCGGTCAAGGTTCCTTCTTACGTGGCGAAGCAGCCCGAGCTGTGCGGGCCGCCATTGCCAATGCTCATGTAACTGTGCTGCCGCAGACGCACCAGTCCTTTCTGGCCGGATTGGCCCTCTACGAAAACCGCGCCGACAAAGGCTATAGTCTGGTAGATTGCATCTCGATGAACACCATGCGAGAACTCGGCCTGAACTCTATCCTGACCAACGACCATCATTTCACCCAGGAAGGCTTTACGATTCTTATTCACCGGTAGTGGGAATGCCTAATGCCTCTGGGATTGCCCGATCTTTATCAGGACGGCGCCGTGGGCAGGAACGGAGACGGTATAGGCATCCGTAAACGTTCCCACGTTCTTGTGCAGCCACAGGTCCCGCACCGGCTGCGGGCCGTGCAAGCCCAGGTCGGACCAGCGCGCCGTCACCTCCACCGGCTCCGGGCCGCTGTTGAGCAATCCAACGGCGGTCGTGCCGTCAAAGAGCGGGCGCGCCCACACCTCCTTGCTGCCGTCGAGGCTTTTGCGGCCTGCCGGCTTGCCCAGAGGATCCTGGTTGATGTCCAGCGCCTCGTCGTTGGAGAGTAAAGCGACAGTAAAGGGGTCCAGGCGGGCCATGTCGCAGCCGATCAGGAGCGGCGCGGAGAGCAGGCACCACATGCTGATGTGCAGGATCTGCTCGTTAGGGGTGAGATGGCTGGGGTGCGGGTTGCCCCAGCCGACCTGGCCCACCACCAGCATGTCCGGATCGTTCCAGTGGCCCGGTCCGGCGTACTTCTCGTGCCCGTCCTGATGAGTAAAGATGTCGTGGAGGCTGCCCCAGCTATCGTTGATGTCGCCGGTGGTGCGCCAGCAGTTGCCGCCGATCTGCTGGCCCCACTCCCACACGTTGCCCATGCCGTACTGGCAGAAGCTGAAGATGATGTCCCGGTCCGCCTTATCGAGGGCGGCGCGCATGATGGCGTAGGGCTTCTGCAATTCCTCCAGGCTGCCGTTGCGGGCGATGTTGCCGTAGGAGCACCAGTCGTATTTGAGATAGTCAATGCCCCATTGCGCGTAGGTCTGCGCGTCCTGGTCTTCGTGCTGGTAGCTGCCCTCGAAGCCGCCGCAGGTCTTGGGGCCGGGCGAGGAGTAGATGCCGAGCTTGAGGCCCTTGCCATGTACGTAGTCGGCCAGCGCCTTCATGTCCCCGAACTTGTCGTTGGCGGTGATGGCCCCGCTGGCGTCGCGCCCGTTCTCCCAGGTGTCATCAATGTTGATATAGGCGAAGCCGTGCGCGGCCAGGCCGCTGGCGACCATCGCGTCGGCGGCCTGGCGGACCTTCCCGGCGTCCACGGCGCCCGCCCAGACGTTCCAGGAGTTCCAGCCCATCGGCGGGGTAAGCGCCAGCTCATGGTCGCCGCCGACGATGGTGAGGCTGCGACGGGCCGTGCCGCGCGGCCCGCGCACCATTATCTCCGCGACCGTCGCGCCGGCCAGCTGCAGGGAACCCGTGATGATGCCCGTCTGCGCGTCCAGAGTCAGGCCGGCGGGCAGGTTCCGGGCGGAAAAGCTCAGCGGCCCCTCGCCGGTCGCCGGAATGAGGAACAGGAACGGCCATCCGGGTGTCGTGCCGACGATCCGCGGGCCGTGGATCGCCGGGCGTGGGTCCGGCGGGGGAACGACCATGCGTGGCGGCGCGACCGCGATCGGAGCGGCCTGCGGCCGTGCTTTCGCGCCAGGCGCCAGCAGCAGCAAGGCGCCCGCCCAGTCGGCGTGGTCGCTGTCGAAGCCGTCGCCAGCATCCGTGACCACCAGGTTCAGCCACTTCGCGCCCGTCAGGTCCACCGAGAGGAATTTAGGCGCATCGCCGCCGCGCAGTACGCCGCTGTCCGCCCGCTTCTTGCCGTCCACCCAGACCTCGAAGGTCACCGAGCCGTGCCCGGTCTTCTCGTCGTCCACGCCGACCATCGAGACGAAGCGCGTGGTTGCTCCTTTCAAGGCGATCTGAAACGCGCTCTGCGCATGGGTGCCGATCCCATGCGCATAGACTTCGCCTCTCAACGTGAGCGGATGCCCCTCTACCGACTGCCCCGCGTGCGGGCTGCCCCAGCCCTGTGTGATCTGATGGATGTCCAGCGTATCCACCCACATGCCATGGGCCGGCGGCTCCATCCCGCGAAGCATCTCCGGCGTCTGCCCCCACGCCCCAACCAGCATCCCTAGCATCAGGAATAGACTCCCGCAGCACGATACCACAGCCTTAGTCCGCGTCACGTCCCTCTCCTCGATTGTTGATCTACCCATGTTTCCGCTGATCGGGCGGGAAGTCCTGCTGTAAGGCCCTGGGAAACAGGGTCATTCCGTTCTCGGCGAACGCCTCTTTTAGGGGGCGGGGGCTTGCCACCGCTTTGGAGTGCGGGAGCTTGCTCCCGCTTTGATTGGAGGGGCAGCTTGCTGCCCCTTCTCTTTTGACGATGGCTTTAACTACGCCGACGGCGGCAAGCCACCGCACTCCAAAAAGGAAAACGGAAGGGCCCTGCCCTGGGAAAGGAGATAGGGGCCTTCCCTGTAACCTGTCCCCTGTAGCCTGTAACCTAACAGGGGGGCCTTACTGCGCATTCGTCGGAGAGAGCAGGAAGGCATGGATGCGCTGATTGAGAGTGCCGTAGCCCACGATCTGCCCGCTGCGGTTGATGCCGGTCGCCTGGATCAGCTCCCATCCGGAGTTGGGGGGCAGGTAGCTGTTGAGGTCGGTCATCTGGCCGGCGGCATAGATAAAGGCGTGAGCGACGTAGGTATCCCCGATGCCGCGCGTGTGGCCTGCGGAATGCGACCGGACGGCAGAGCGGCTACTCACGCCGCCGCCCGCGCCGCTGCTGATAGGTGTGCCGCCAGGATTGCCGTTCTGATTGTTGCCGTTGCCGCCGGGTCCGCCGTTA
>DATGIG010000543.1:0-11802 GCA_035295825.1 Chthonomonadaceae bacterium
CGATACCATGGATCAGAACATCTTTACCCTGGTACGCCAGCCCGCCGTGACCTCTCTGCTCTATCCCCATGTGGTCCTCTCCAGCCTGCCAAAAGAAGCGCTGGAGGCTGCGAATAGGCAGATCACGAGCGCAGGCGGCAACATGACCGCCGTCTTTCTGCTGGGCTGGGCGGTAGGTGGTCTGCTGTTCGGGGTTGTGGGAGATCGCCTGGGGCGTACCCGGACGATGATGCTGACCATCCTCATCTACGCCGTCTTTACCGGGCTAAGCGGGCTGACACATACGCTCTTCTGGTTCGGCGTTTTTCGGTTTCTGACCGCGCTGGGGGTCGGGGGAGAGTGGGCGGCAGGTGCGGCGCTGGTGGCGGAGACCTTTCCACCGCGCTCGCGCCCTACAGCACTGGGTCTGCTGCAAGCCCTGTCCGCTTTCGGTAATATGCTGGCCGCTGTCGTCACGCTCATTGTCCCCGTGTTGTTGACCTATCTGGCGCTGAAGGGCGAAAACTGGCGCTGGATGTTCGCGGTGGGCGCGCTTCCGGCTCTGTTGGTGCTCTGGATCCGCCGCTCGGTCCGGGAGCCGGAGCGCTGGGAACACGCGAAGGCGGAGGCTGCGAAGTCCCATGGCAAGGGGGAGTTGGGAGCCATCGGACAACTCTTCTCCGACCCCGTTTTGCGCCGCAACACGATTGCGGCGGTGTTGATGGCAGCGGCGGGCGTCGGGGGGTTCTGGGGGGTGGGTAACTGGACCCCGGAGCTTACCAAAGTGGTGCTTCCCCCCAATGCGGATATCAATACCGCCAAGAGTTATGTCTTTCTGATCCAGAACTTTGGAGCGTTCTTCGGTGCGTACAGTTATGCCCTGCTCGCGGAACGGACCAATCGTCGCCGGGCGCTGGGGATCTTCTTTGTGCTGGCGTTCAGCGCCATTCAGGGAATGTTCTGGACCGCGCATAGCTTTGTGTCGCTGATGGTCTGGGCGCCGATCCTGGGGTTCTGCCTGCTGGGGCCGTTCTCCGCTTACACGGTCTACTTTCCCGAACTCTACCCCACGCGGTTGCGCGCCACCGGCTGTGGATTCTGCTATAACTGCGCCCGTATCCTGGCGGCGGGCGCGCCACTCACCCTGGGTAAACTGTCCGGAATGGTCGGATTTCGCATGGCTGCCAGCATCGTGGCATGTGTCTATGTGTTGGGCTTGATCGGATTGTGGATCGCTCCGGAGACGAAGGGCAAGCCATTACCGGAATAGTGTCGCAGGAATAATAAGGTAGGAGCGCAGCATGAATACGCGCATTACCCGACGGGAACTGGTGGAGAGAGGGGCGACGCTGGCGGCAGTGAGCGCACTGCTGCCAGTCTCCGTAGCCGCAGCGGAGCCGAAAGGACAGGGAAGAATGAAGCTCGGAACGATCACTTATAATGTTGCTAAGGACTGGGACCTACCGACCGTGATCCACCATGCGAAAGCCGCCGGACTGGAAGGGGTAGAACTGCGGACGCAGCATGCGCATGGGGTCGAACTGACGCTGGATGCAGGAAAGCGGAGAGAGGTAAAGCAGCGCTTTACCGATGCCGGGTTTACCCTATGGGGACTGGGTACCGTCTGCGAGTTTCACTCCCCCGAGGCGGCGACCGTGAGGGCGCAGATCGAAGAGTGCAAACGCTGGTGCGAACTGGCGCAGGACGTAGGGGCACATGGGGTGAAGGTGCGCCCGAACGGGCTGCCGAAGGAGGTCCCCGTTGAGAAGACCCTGGAGCAGATCGGCAGCGCCCTGCGAGAGTGCGGCCAGGCGGCGGACGCGCATGGCGTGGAGATCTGGTTGGAGGTACATGGCTCGGGTACAGCTCACCCTCCGCACATCCGCACGATCCTGGATGCCTGCAAGCATCCCAAGGTAGGGGCGTGCTGGAACTCCAACAAATCGGATATCGAGAATGGCTCGGTCAAGACCTATTTCGATTTATTGCGCCCGGATATCAAATCCTGCCACATCAACGACCTCTGGGATGCAAGCTACCCCTATCGCGAACTGTTTGCGCTCTTCCGGCAATCCGGCTATGATCGCTTTACCCTCTGCGAAGTAGGCGCTGCCATCAAACCGGAGGATGGCGTGGCATTCCTGCTGTGCTATCGCGGGCTCTGGAGGGAGTTAAATCGTTAGCGAGTTCATGGGAGCGCACCCTCGTTGCTATGGAATGGGAGACACTGGAGAGCCCCGTGCCACGCTTCGTTTCAAGCAGTGGCACGGGGCTTGTTTTGCGCTGGAAGTAGGGTTACTTGACGTTGAGGGCGAAGTCGTCCACAACGAAGGAGGTCTGCAGCGAGCCGTTCTCCACGCCGATCAGGTAGATCTGTATGATCTTACCCTTGTAGGCGGTCAGGTCGAAGGTCTTCTGGGTGTAGCCCGTGTTCTTGTTCAGGTTCGAGTAGGTCGCCAGCGTTGCCAATACCGTCCCGGAACTGTTGCGTATCTGCACTTTTAGTGTATCATGGGCAAGTGTGGTTGTGGTCTCGGCAGTGTCGATGTGCAGATAGAAGCTCAAGGTGGCCGAGGTGATATTGGCCGGAATGAACACCGGCTGATAGAGGGTATCGGTATGGCTGATGCCGTAACCGTCCAGCCAGGCTTTCCAGGAGCCGCTATGGGCCGGTTCACTCGATGAGTTGTCAACGACGCCTGCCGTCGCAACCCAGGGAGCGGGCATGGAGACGCCATTCTCGAAGCCGGGGTTGCCGAGCAACTGCGTAGGCTGTGCGGCAGGCGTCGCAGAGACGAGATCCGCCAGCAGATTGGCGCCGTTCATGGCGCCCCATCCTGTCGCCAGGTCGTAGCCGGCCACCGCCGGGTAGTAGAGATTGGTGCTTTTGTCGGCGATGTCGTGGAAATCAGAGCTGTAATTTGCGCCGGCTCCGATCTTATAGAGCAGAGGATTGGGGAAGCCGATGGTTCCGCTGCCGTTGTTGGCGCGGTTCTGGTTCACCAGAGAGGTGAAGCCCGCCCAGAGCGGCGCGGCGCAGCTCGTGCCCCCGAAGATATACCAGCCTCCCTGATAGTAGATAGCGTACCCGTTGTTAGGGTCCGCATTCAGGGAGACATCCGGGACATTGCGTTTCGTAGTCGAACCCTTCGAGGCTGTGGAGATGTTGCCGCTCTGGTACCCAGGGATGCTCCAGACGGAGCTGATGCCTCCGCCGCCTGCCCCATTGGCGACGGAACCGCCATTCCAGGTAGTCTCGGACTTCCAGGCTCCGCCAGCGCCATTGGTCGTGAGCGAAGTGCCGCCAACGCCGACCACGTAGGGCTGCGAAGCCGGATCATCTACGCTGAGGGTCGTGCCGTTGTCATAGGCGCCGCTGTCGCCGGCGGCGGAATAGATGGACTGGCCCTGCGCGGCCATCTGTTCGAAAATCGCGTTTTCGGAAACGAGCGTGCTGGAACTGACATACTGCTCCGCAGCACCCCAGGAGGTGCTGACCTGCTTGGCGAGGTTGTCGGTGGCGATCTTGTTGTAGGTATCGAGCACGCCGGTGTTGGTGTTCGGCCCCTCATAGACGAGGACTTTGTTGATGCTAGGCGCGACCGCGATGGCGAGCTCGATGTCCAGGGTCACTTCGTCCGCGCCGCTGCCGGCGGCGCCGGAGAAGTTGTCTACCAGCACCTTCTGAAGCGTGACGCTCGGCAGATTAAAGTATTGCTCGTAGGAGGTGATATCGCTTGCCGTGTAGCCGTCCAGTTCAAAGAGGGCGATGGTCTGCCCGGTTCCGTTGAGGTTCAGGCTACTGAGGTTGTAAGCCGTCTTGATATCGGAGGGGGACAACCCGCCGCCGGGGCCCGATCCCGTTACATGGGGATGCAACAGGTCCGCCTGCACGTTCGGAACTCGAATATGCGGATGCCATACCGCCATCGTGTCCAATCCCGCTAAACCCGAGATCCGGCCCACCATGCCCGAAGGAATGCTCGGCTCGGAACTCGGAGCGCGGAACGTGCGGCCATCGGGAAGTTGATAGTTCTGCAGACGCAGCCCAAAAGCCCGCTCTACCGTTGCTGCCGAAGCGGAGACATCCAACAGGAGGCGGTTGGGATGCGTAGCGACGATCTGGAGGCCGTTGGCTCTGGCGAAGGCGATGACGGCATCATAATCGGCCTGGGAGGGGCTGTAGCGTGCGTGGAACTCAACGGGCGTGAGATATTGCCCATACTGAGGATCGTTGGGATCCTGTAGGCGTTGGAGAAGATCCGTGAGTTCTGCCTGGCGCCTGAGTGGGAGGGTGATGGCGAAGGAGATGGGCTGGTTGGCCTGCACGTGGTCGAGGGAACGAGCGCTCGGTAATGCCGATGGGAGATGGCCGGCCAATACGACCGTTTTTCCGGATGTGGGTACAGATGGCGACTGTGCCATCGCAGGGATCATTATTACACTGCCAAGCAGCAAGGCGGCAGCCGAACCGCGCAGCAAACGTAATGGAAGCATACTGGCTCCTCTCAATAGAGTGATTTTATACCTATATTTGGTTCTATTGGGTCGCACGGTTAGTAGCAGCAGAAGTGTTTTTTGGATGGGAGTGAAAAAAATAATCGCCAGATTTGCGGCGACCACTCAATCCGATTGTTTAGATAGCAAGTTTACGGTGAATGTTCCTTTGGCCATCGTACACTTTTGCTGAAGGGGTAGCAGTGAGAGTTTGCCGTAACACCCCGCCTACGAACGTCTCTGCTCAAGATAGGGGGAGCAGTCGGAGCGAGCCCTCTCGGGCGGGTTGTCAAAGCACGGAATGGCGATGCAGCACAGGGCTAAGGAGAGGGGATTGGCGCGTTCGCAGCGAGGCGTTTTGCCAGGGCAGGGTAAGCGGTAGCCAGGGTGTGCAGGTCATGTTCGGTGATACAGTAGGATGTTCCAGCGACATGGACAGGAAACATGAGGTCGTGTTCATTGGGGCTGTGACTGCCGATCCCCAGAGCATGGCCGAACTCATGGGCCGCGACCGCTTCCATATCGTAGCCAACGCCTTCGCGGGCTCCAAGTGAGATGTGTGCACTGCGCATCGTGTTGCCGCGAAAACGCTGCTCCGTGATCCCATTGGCGGTATCCGGATTGAAACGAACTACGATCTGCGCCTTATCACGATTAGCCGTGACCGTGTAGTCGATAAAGCCGTCAGTCGCCTCCACCCAACTGTCGAAACCCCTACGCGCACAGGCCTCGCGCCTCTTACTGTAATTGTCATCATGTACGAAATAGACATAGATGGGAAATGTCGGCCATGCATGAAGGTACAGGCTCCTCCGCGAGGTGTGATTGTTGCGAGCAGGCGACGAGAGGGACTGCGTAGAGTGTGACGCAGGGGGACTGGCCTGGCTGCCGATGGCAGCAGGAAAGAGCGCCGCGCCGACCAGTAGGAGCGCGACAACGGATCGAAATGGTTGCAAGGTTCCTCCGAGGTGCTTTACAGCGGGGTATATTGGGACGTGGGAGCGCTATCCCTCTATTATACGGTAAAAGAGCGACGGATTGTTAGCGCTTCTCCGGTTCACGTACATCGGCAAACAGGGTTTCCAGGCTGTCCAATTCAGATATTTCCCATCTGAGCTATGAGGTTGTCCATGGTCCCTACTCACGATCTTGTTGAGATCCGGCTTCTTTGTACCAGAGTCGGGCGGACTGGACAAACTTACGCAATGCCTGCCATTTGGCGGCTAAGCTCTTTGCCGCTTTGAGGGCGAGGATGCTCTGCAGAATCGGGATCGTGGCGGGGCGATAGGGGAACAGGTGGCGCCTTGAACCACGAGAGGAGTACGAGGAGACCACACGCCACTGGATGAACTCTTCCAGTCCCTGCACGCCCCGCTGTTTGCCGAAGCCACTGGCGCGCAATCCTCCGAAGGGAAGGGTGGGATTGGCAGCGTCCCTTAGAATGTCATTAAGGGCGACCATGCCGACCTGCAATTGCTCAGCGATCTGGCGCCCACGCCACTGGTTCCGGGTCCAGATGCTTGCACCGAGCGCCAGATCGTGGTCGTTTGCGTGGGCGATGGCTTCGACGGCGTCATGAACTCGGCACACCGTTAGCACCGGGCCAAAGAAATCCTGCGCCATGATCCTCATCCCATCGTGGCAGCCTGCCAGGAGGGTGGGCGCGTAGAAGAAACCGGGTCGCTCATCGAGGTTCCTCCCACCCGCGAGCAGGGTTGCGCCGTGCGTGACGGCATCCCAGACCAGAGTGTGGGCATGTCTGCGGAGGGCATCCGTGCGGAGCGGGCCAAAATCTGTGCCGGGGTGAAGGCGATCGAAATGACTATGGCACTCCGTGAGAAAGCGGTCGTACACTTCCTCCTCCACATAAATCCGTTGGGGGGCAACGCAGCTCTGTCCTGCGTTACTGATTCTGCCCCACACCGCGGAGCGCGCCGCAAGAGGGATATCGGCATCCGCACAGACCAGCATCGCATCGTTGCCGGAGAGTTCCATAACGCTGGGAGTGCCGTTGGCCGCCAACTCCTTCAGGATCGCGCGTCCGTTGGCTGCACTGCCGGTAAAGACGATTTTATCGCAGCCGGCGCGGCACAGGGTGCGCCCGGTGGTACCGTCTCCTGTTATCATAAGGACTGGAAGGCCCGCCTCCTCACAATAACCTGTCAGGAGAGTAGCGACGCCCGTCGCCAGTTCCGAAGGTTTCCAGACCACGACGTTCCCGGTTGCCAGCGCCCAGGCAATCGGCGCGGCATTGAGGAATACGGGATAGTTCCACGTCCCGATAACACCGACGACGCCATATGCGACCGGCGTCAGGAGCGCCTTACGCGCTCCGCGTAGCGTCTGCGCACGGAGGGTTCTCGGTGCGCTCTTCTCCAGCCACTCCAGTGCGTTCAGGGTCGTCAGGATGTCGGCCCCATACGCCTCCTGGAGCGGTTTGCCGATCTCCCTGGTGATGGCCTCCGCCAGGCAAGCCGCATTGGAAGCCAGGATCGCATGGAGCGCTTTCAGCGCAAGGCAGCGCTCTTTCACCGATTTCGTCGCCCATCGCTCCTGAAGCCTTTCCGCCTGCTCCAGGACGCAGGCGACTTCCGCGGCTTTCGCGATAGGGTACTCACCGAGAATTGCTCCGGTAGACGGATTGAATGAAACAAAACTTGCCATAGCACTCTTATTTTCGCCGTATCGCGACAATCTCCTCTGCGGCCAGGCGGCCTGATGTCAGGACAATGGAGAGGACGCCGGAGGTCTGCCTGTCCCACTCCTGGTTTCCCATTCTAACTTGCCTCCGGTTCTCCGATGAAATAGGGTGTACCATCAGAGGGGGCAACGGTTCATCAGGCAGTTGCAAAATCGGTGTAGGGGCGCATGGCAGGATGTTGAAATCCCAAGACAATGTCTTCTTGAGGAATGTCCGCACGTACCAATTCCTCAGCAATCCCTGCTTCCGTCCAATCTTCTTCGATCCAGACTTTGCCATTCAGAAGCCGAGTATGGATGACCGTAGTGTAGATGCGAGTTTGTCCCTGCCAACCAATGGTCACGAGCAAGTAGTGTCCATTGTCATCATCGAAAATGCGAACGGTTTCACGCTCGGCGGACGAATGTCCATAAGTGTAATAGGGACTTGCATTCAAAGTACACTTCAGGATTTCTGCGTATCGGGTTGACTCCATATTACAATCTCCTCCGTTTCCAGATCGACAACAAAGAAGGCAATTTCACTGCGATTGAGACGCCCTACGCTGGAACGCCCGCTCATATTCGGCCGTTCGGCAGCCAGATCTGCGAACAACTGTGCATCCTCGAACGTGATAGTGTAGGGATCGGCTGTGATGGTCCAGCCGTCCTGAATGAGTGCATGTTTCACCTGAGCGGTAATCACCGTCCGGAGCGGGCATCGAAAAGCCTCCTAAAGGCGGAAGGGCAGGCGTCTGCCTGCCCTTCATGATACCATATAACGCGTTTGCGGGAAATCGGTTCTGGAAGGTGTAGGAGAACACCTTCAGAACCGCATTTGCGAGGCTATTCGACGCCGACGGGCGCGTGGGCGCGTGGCGGTGGAGGCGTCCAGGTCGGGTCGTCCTGGGCGAGCAGATGCAGGCCCAGAAACTCGCCTAATTCTTCATTGCTATGCCGGTCCACAAACTTTCCGAAGGTCTCGCCCTCATCGCGGCGGGCCCGGTAGGCCCGTAGTACATTCTCCAGCGCGTACTTCACCTTGTCGGCGGGGACTTTACGGGAGATGGCCCGCACAAATTTCGCATCCCCACCTAAACGTCCCCCCAGGCCGACATCGTATGCCTCCACCTGCGTGCCATCGTTCAGGCGGGCAAGACAGCCCTGAAGGCCAATGTCTCCGATATGGTGCTGCCCGCAGGAGTTGGGGCAGCCGTTGAGGTGAATGCGGATCGGCTCGTCCCAGAGCATCTCACTCTCCAGATGCGCCACGATCTCTCGCAGGCGCCCTTTCGTCTCGGTGATCGCAAGGTTGCAGAACTCGTTGCCGGTGCAGGAGACAGCGCCCTTATGGAACTCCGAAACATTCCATTCGAACCCGGCGGCGTGGATTGCCGCCTGGGCTTCGGAGAGGCGCTCCCTGGCGATATGGGGGAAGAGGAAGTTCTGCTGGTTGGTGGTGCGAATATCGCCCCTGCAGAAGCGGTCGGCGATGTCGGCTGCCTGGAAGAGTTGGTCGGCGGTAACGCGCCCCGTGATGACCGAGACGCCAATCCAGTAGGTATCGCTCTCTTTCTGTCGGCGCACGCCCAGGTGGTCCTGCTGCAACCCTTTTGGTTCGGCCCACTGGATAGCCGGTTCGGGTGTCCAGCCCAGGCGGCGGATCAACTCCTCCCGAAACTTCTCCGCACCCCAATCGGCGACCAGGAACTTGAGGCGGGCGTGGTTGCGGCGACTGCGATACCCCTCATCCCGGAAGATCTCGGTGACGGCTCGGCAGACATCCAGAACCTGCTCCGGCTTGATAAAGACATCCAGGTGCTGCGCAAAGTGGGGCTGGGTACTCAGCCCGCCACCGACGCGCACATGGAAGCCGATCTCCGACTTGCCGTTGCGAAAACGCCGCACGGCCTGGATGCCCAGGTCGTTGATCTCGGGCTGGTTGCAGTGGATGGCGCACCCGGAGATGGAGATCTTATATTTGCGGGGCAGGTCGGAAAAGTCTTTGTTATGGAGGAAGTAGTTGGTCACTTCTTGGACGATCTCGCGGGTGTCATAGAGTTCATGCGGATCGATCCCGGCGACCGGGCAGCCACAGACATTACGGGTGATGTCGCCGCAAGCGCCCACGGTGGTCAGCCCGACGGCCTCTAACCTGGAGATGGCTTTCGGGATGTTCTCGATGGTCAGCCAGTGGAACTGGAAGTTCTGGCGCGTGGTGATGTCGGCGATGTTGTTGCCGTAGTCCCGCGCCACCTCCGCGACCGCCCGTAATTGCTCTGCCGAGAGGCTGCCGCTGGGGATCTTGACGCGCATCATAAAGTGACCGACGTTAGGCTGCTGCTGATAGATGCCATACCATCGCATCCGGAGGAAGTCGTCCGGAGGAATGGAGGCATACCCCTCATCGGCATATCGGAGAATATCGGGCCAGACGTCCAGGCCGTCTTTCTCCTTTTTAATCGCTTCTACATCGGCTTTCGCCATCGCTCTCTCCTTCAAAACGCCGGATGCCGCGCCTCTTTGCGCTTTCCTGACTAAATTACTCAGATTAGTATGTTATTATACCGCATTCTACGTCCAAGTGGCTGCAATGATTGCGGATCGGAGCGAAAAAAAGTGTAAGCCAGGAGGGAACCCGTCGAGAGAAAGCTGTTTTGCTAACCTTTGCAGGCAAATCAACCGAACATCTGACGTGAACCAGCGACGATCATACCCTCGAGAGTACGGTTTAGCCACCAAGCAGTCTATTTGCAGTATCAGGTAAAGTCATCCTCAAAGCGTTGCAAAACCGGTTTCAAAACGCTTTGAAAGCAAACACAATGTTCGGAGAGGGAATCTTTTATGATTTCACGTTCACTTAAAATCGTAAGCTTTTTTCTGTGCCTATTTCTTCTCGTAAACGGGATTCAGGGGTGCGATTCGGACACGAGTACGGGAGTATCGCACGAAACCGATGGGCAGGATGAAGAGATCGTAAGGGCGAGTGAATTGCCGAGGGAGGCACTGGATGGAGCACCGATCGACATGGATAATATCCCTATCGAGGCGGATATGCCGAGATACCGGGAGAACTTCAAAATCAGCAACCCTAAACGCTCGACCATAACCGGTAATATCGAAACGACCGTTTCGAGCGACTGCGCAAGGATGATACCGGTAACCGTGCGGCTTGTGGATTTCGAGGTGGTGAACAAAACTCCACGCTGGCACTTTCAAGTCGAAAACACGGGTTCTACTCCGTGGGAAGGCATCCTGCGGATCTACCTGCTTTCACACGGACGCCCAGTGGATCACATGGATCTACCGATCAGTAGCCCGATGGATGTAGGGCAGGGCGTCCGCGACTATATGAACTCCTCGCATGCTCCCATGGTGATGCAGGGCGATGTGGATCAGTACGGATGGACCTATCTGACCACAGCGCTCCATACAAGACCAGAGTCCGCGCTGAGCAGGCCTTAGCCTCCATGGCGACACGAGGCTCCGTAGAACCCGGGATTAAGGAACTGTCGGGTTGCGCCGCCAATCGTTGTCGTTGTAGGAGCGCCAGGTCTGCTCCGGTCGGCGCCACTTGGAGTGACCGTCGGAGTAGGCGATATTGGCGCCGTTCTGATGCCGCGCCAGCAATCGCGCCTGGTTGCTGACATCGAATGCCCAGGGCTGGGGATAGAGACCGCCACGGGAGGGCGTTCCATCCGTCCGCCCGGCATCGCCGCAGAGGATGAAGTTTGTAGGCTCATTGATAGAGGCGACCGGCGTGGATTCGTTGAAGCCAAAGTCCCTCAGATCGATGGTTCCTGTGCCGCTGTAGTCGTCGGCATGGTTATTGGCAGCGGGCTGAAGATGCCCCTCATTGAGATGGCATCCATAGTCGGTATTCCACCATGCGCCCGGAGCGGGGGCCAGCCAGGCTGGGGCGGAGGGGCACTTGAAGATCTGCATAGACTTGATGTAGGGCTGCAGTAGAACGCGGTAGCTGTAGGGCGCACGAGCATCCGCTGTGTCCGGCGTGCCGGCGGGGGCTTGTCGCTCAGAGACGGTCGCCGGAAAGCCTTCGTCGTAGTCCTGGTTGTACATGGCATACGCGAGGCTGATCTGCTTGGTGTTCGACAGGCACGAAGCCGCGCGCGCCTTTTCGCGCGCCTGGGCGAATACCGGAAACAGGATCGCCGCCAGAATGGCAATGATCGCAATCACTACGAGTAACTCGATGAGTGTGAAGCCCGTGCGGGCCGCATTTCTTGCAGGCATCTCTCTTCTCCTTTGTCCTTCTTCTTGCAATAGTCGCGAATGCGACCTTCAAACCCTCCCACGTTATCAGGCAACGTTTGGAAGGTGGGTAGGATGCGTTAAGGGATCATTTTCAGGCCGGAGAGCAGCAGGACGCTGGCCAGAATGGGACGCAACGCCTGCTCCGGGAGTTTCCCCGCCAGCCGGCTGCCGATCAGAACGCCGGGGATCGAACCGATGAGCAGGTTTCCGACCAGATTGTAGTCGATGTTTCCCACCCACATATTGCCGACCGCAGCCGCTGAGGTTAATATGGCCGCGTGGACGACGTCCGTGCCGACCATCTCCCGCGCTCCCAGGCCGAACACGATCAGCATAAGCACGCCGAACAGGGTTCCGCTTCCGACCGAAGTC
>DATGIG010000544.1:0-7194 GCA_035295825.1 Chthonomonadaceae bacterium
AGGGCGACCTTGGTGCTGACACCGCTGATGTTCTCCTCGAAGACCTGCTGATTGCCCAGCGCGGAGACGCAGGTATGGAAGATGGGCTTGCCGTCCGAGCGCTTGAGCGTGGTGACGTAGCGGATCAGGGCGCGCCCGACCATGCCGTCGGCTTTCAACTCTTCCATCTTGGCGGCGTCGTTGCGCATTTTGCCATTGCCATGCGCATAGACCTTCATCGCCGTCATCCCTACGCCGGCCATGCTCGCCTTGGCGAAGATGTCCTGATCCTCCTTGGGCTTGCCGTAGGAGAACCAGACCTGCATGGAATCGATCTTCCCGGCATCGATCTGCGCCTGTATGATCTCCGGATACTTCACATAGGGGTGCTGGGAGACGCCGAAGTACTTGACCTTCCCCTCGCTCTTCAGCTTCTCGAATGCCCGATAGGAGGCATTGGCGCCCTTATTGAAGGAGTCGAGCGTCTCCCAGCCATAGTGCGCCCGGAAGATGTCGTAGTATTTGAGGCCGTTCTTTTCGAGCGAGGAGGCGACCTGATTATAGGCTTCGTCGAAATTGTTCGGGTCGTGATGGGGCGAGGTGTTGTCCACAGTGATGTCGGTGTAGTAGGACTCACGGGGCAACTTCTTGATCTCCTCCGGCACATTGTTCCAATAGCCGGCCTTGTGGATGAAGTTGATGCCCAGTTCGAGCGCAGGCCCAAGGAGATCCCGGTTCCAGTCCTGGCAGATGCAGATGGGCGTGACCATCATTTTGCCCATCTTGGTTCCGAGTTGCACTTTCGGCAGTTTGCCAAGCCCGCCCACGATAGCCTCTGAGGCCTCCGCGCGCTGGTTCCGGGTGAGGAAGAAGCCGGTGAGGCCGGTAGCGACGAGCCCCGGTCCGGCGGCGGAGGCGACCGTGAGGGCGCGCATAAAGTCGCGGCGGGAGAGCGGTTTCTCCTGAGACTGCTGTTTCAGATGGTTCAGTCGTTCGTCTTGCATGATGCAGACTCCTTATTTCGGTTAGAACCTGAAGTGTCAGGCAGCGTAGGGATCGAAGCCGTCGCGGAGGGCGACCTTGGTGCTGACTCCGCTGACGTTCTCCTCGAAGACCCCCTGGTTCCCCAACGCGGAGACGCAGGTATGGAAGATGGGCTTGCCGTCCGGGCGCTTGACGGTCATGGCGTAGCGGATGACGGCCCGGCCAACCATGCCGTCGGCTTTCAACTCGGTCATTTTGGCGGCGTCGTTGCGCATTTTGCCGCTGCCGTGGGCAAAGATCTTCATGGCCGTCATGCCGATCCCCGCTTTGCTGGCCTTGGCAAAGACCTCTTCGGCCTCCTTGGGATAGCCGTAGCTATACCAGACCTGCATGGAATCGATGAGGCCGGAATCGATCTCCGCCTGGATCATCTCGGTATACTTCTCGATGCGCTCCGGGTAGTCTATCTGGCCGTCGGCCTTTACCGTGCGGGCATAGGGATGCTGGGAGACGCCGAAGTACTTGACCTTGCCCTCTTTCTTCAGCCGAAGGAAAGCGCGATAGGAGGCGTTGTCCCCCTTATTGAAGGCCTCGATTCCACGCCAGCCGAAGTGGGCGCGGAAGATGTCGTAGTACTTGAGGCCGTTCTTCTGCAGAGAGGAAGTCACCTGGTTGTACGCGCCCTCTTCGTCGTCCGGGCGACTGGGCGTATTGTCCACGGTGATATCGGTGTAGTAAGACTCGCGGGGCAGCTTTTTGATCTCTTCAGGCACGTTGCCCCAATAACCGGCCTTGTGGATGAAGTTGATGCCCATCGCCACGGCAGGCGCGTAGAGGTCGCCGTTCCAGTCGGAGGCGATACAGAGGGGCGTGACCATCATTTTGCCCATCTTGGTTCCGAGTTGCACTTTCGGCAGCTTGCCCAACCCGCCCACAATGGCCTCTGCGGCTTCGGCCCGCTGGCTGCGGGTGAGGGAGAAGCCGGTGAGGCCGACGGCGACGAGCCCCGGTCCGGCGGCAGAGGCAACCGTAAGGGCGCGCATAAAGTCGCGGCGGGAGAGCGGTTTCTCCTGAGACTGCTGTTTCAGATGGATCAATTGTTCATCTTGCATCGCGTTGGCTCCTTTTGTCTGGGATCGTGGGCAAAACGGCCCGTGGATGAGTTCTCTCTTACGTTATTCGGCGGAGGGTACGTAACCTCCTGCTGCTGCGCGCGCGCAGGCGTTATCGAATTCCGTTGTGTCGAGCATGGCGTTCATGCGCTGGAAGAGCGGGATCGGCGCAAAGCTGCGCGCCTCGCTCAAAGGTTCTCCGGTTCTGACGTTGACGCTGGCGGGCCAGCGTCCATCGGCGCCCTGCATGGTCACCAGCATATGGCCCACATGCAGCGCCTGGCCGAGCGCGGTCGTATCCGCCTCCGTTACGGTGTCTATATGCGCGTGCAGTGTGGAGATCAGCCAGTCCAGCGTCAGGACTTCGGCCTCCTCGTTCGGCAGCGGAAAACAGTTGTAGACCCACTCCGGCGGCGACCAGTACAATGCTTACTCCCCTACCTGCTTAGCGCGGAGGTTGATCCTTTTTGCGTCTCAACTCTTCTTGGCGCGCTTCTTGCTGCTTGAGGACTTATGCGCTGCCTCCGAGTTCGGCGTGTTGATAAAGCGGCGCACCACCACCTGATCGCGGCTCCAGATACCGGCGTAGCTCACGCCGGCGTCCACCGTCTCCGCCGTCCTGCCGTCGCCCAGATAGATCGCACAGTGGCCCGGATAGACCAGCACATCGCCATAGCGGAGCGTATCGTGGACCACCGGCCCGCGCGTACAGGTCCGGAGGTAATCCGTCCCGTGCGGCAGATTGATCCCCAGGGACTGGTGCACGGCCATGACAAAGCCGGAGCAATCCGTGCCCGTTTTCGCGCTGCCGCCCCACTTATAGGGCACGCCCTGCCACTCGGCGACGAGCCCGGCCAACTTGCGATCTGCATCCGTGGTGGGCCTGGCGGTCGCTTCCCCCAGCGGAACGCGGATAAAACCGCTATAGCCCTTCTGCGGGTCGGGTTTCGCCAGCGAGAGCCAGCGGACGTCCCGGTTGGTCGCAAGCCAGATGCCGTCTCTGTCCGCGGCGGCGGCGCGGGTCTCCAGGCCCGGTTCGTTCCAGGGCAGCAGGCGCTCCTGGCTCTGCTTCTCAGGCGTTCCATGGAAGAGCGCACTGCCCTCCAGCATCCAGCACTGGTTGCCTCCGGCCAGCAGCGGCTCATTGTTCGCCCCGGTCACACTGGCGGCGGGCAGCGTCATAATGCTTCCGTTGGCCCCATTCAGTTTCACCTCGGTCAACACGCCGCTGCGGCGCATAAAGAGGTGCTCCGGCGTCACGGCGAACGTCGTGTAGGCATACCCCTCTTCTACCGGAAGATCGTAAGCGCCCGCGTCGCGCCAGCCCTTGCCCTGTGCCCGCCAGACCGCGACATGCAGCAGAGACCGCCCGCTGTCCGACATCGGATCGCGGCGCGGCTGCGTGTTGGCAGCGACCAGCACTGCGCCCTGCTCATCCGAAGTCAGGTAGAGCGCGATGGGGTTCTGAGCGGTTCCCAGCGTCGATTCCGGCAGCCCGGCATCCAGGCTCAGCACTTCGCCCGTCTCCGGGTCGAGCAGGCCGCCTCCTACCTCGGCAAAGAGGGCGACCTGACCCTGCCAGCAGGCGCAGCGGCGCAGCTTCCCATAGATTTCGCCCTCCTGAAGGTCGTAGGCGGTGACGGTCCCTGCCTTCTCCCGATAGGCGAACAGCCAGCGCGCCGGGGTCTCCTGCCCCGCCGGCGCACTGGGTTGATCGGAGGCGAGTGCCGCCAGGTCGTCCTCCGCCAGCCACCATACCGTATCGTCGCCGGTAAAGATCCTCTGCGTACGCCCCGCCGTCTGCGCGGAGTGAACCGTGGTCGCTCTCCCTTTTGCCTTATCGTACAGCGTGATGCCGCCATCCGGAAGCCCGATATAGAGCGTCTTCCCGGCAACATGCAGGGCACTTGCTACAGTCGCCAGCGGCTTCGGTGCCGGAAAGGTCTGCGCCGCCTGCTCTTTGGGATGCATGCGCGTCAAAACCCGCCACGTCGGGGCGCGCGTCCCGCGCGTCGCCTCTCCTAACTCGCCAGGCGCATTGGTCCGGGGTGCGATGGGCTGCGCCTCCTCCCGGTTCTCCACTCGCACCGTCGCGCGCGCTACCTCATGTTCGCTCTCGTCCGCCGGGTCTATCCAGCACAGCCGCAGCACATGTTCGCCGTTTGCCACCTTGTGGGTATCCCAGCGATAGCTGCAGGGCACAAAGCCCACGAGTAGCACCCTATTGTCCACATAGATCGCCGCCCGGACATCCTTCTGACCGGCGGCATCTTCAACATCTACACGCAATCGAACGCTGCCCGCAACAGGCGTATCCGGTTCCGACAGGTTCAGAAAGCGTAACTTCGGCGTCTGTGCCTGGGCTGCCAGCGCAACGCACATCAACACAGACAGCAGCAGCAAGCGAATACAATAACGCATGGGTCTCCCTTTCTCTGAGTAAAGGGTTTTCTTCCTAAAACAGACGGATTAGAGGGACGTTTTCATCCCGACCGGTTTTTCACCTGCCAATATGCCGGGCACAGAACGTACCCGTCTGGAGGGCCTTCGGCCAACCGTCCTCACGGACGGAACATGCAGCATACCTATTCTGTATCTTCAACCTCTTCGTCGGTCTCTTCCAACTCTGCCACGAGTTTTCCGGACGCATGGTGTCGCTTCTGATTTTCGACATAAGCAATCACTCTAGGGATATTTGTATGGCTCACTCCACGGGCGCAATAGCCCTCTTGCCAGCGAAAGAGTGTTTTGTGGTTGTTCAGGTCGTTCACCATCGCAGAAGAAACACCTTTCACACGCTTCAAGAGTTCGGCAATGGAAACCGTCGCTGAAAAATGAATTAACAGATGCACGTGATCCGGCATTCCATTCACCGCAAATACCGTGCAACCTGCCCGCTTCGCTTCATTTTCAATACAACGATACACATCCCGCTCAATATCTGGTGTCAGCAAAGGTTCTCGCCCTTTCGTTGCCCATGCCACGTGCATTCCAACCTCCACTTTGCTGCGCCGCATGGGAAACGCTCCTATGCATCCCGTCCGTGAGGACGGTTGGCCGAAGGCCCTCCAGACGGGTACGTTCTGTGCCCGGCTCCCTGATGCCTTGGGCATACTACTCCGTCCGCTCTATCCGATGCCCATCAAAATCCTGAACCACGGCACGTAAGCCCCATTCTGAGGCCTTCGGCGGAGAAATAACAGTCGCTCCGAACGCACTCAGTTTCGATACCGCTTCCGCTACGGATGCTACGCGAAAACCCAATCGGATTCCAGAGGTGCTGTCGGTGTTGTTGCAACGCGGGTAGATCTCAAATACCACAGAACCGATTTCGCACGAATAGTGTTCCGGGCCATTGCTATGACAATGCTTTGTAAATGTCAGATCGAGCAAGCGATAAAATACGACGGTGCGCTCGATGTCTGCGGAGCGAATGACCACCAGATTGAGACGGGTCTCGGCGATGTCTACCTCCTTCAGGATGAAGGGCCGGAAAGTAATGCACCTCTTCCCGGCCCTGACCGCGACACGAGGCTAAGGATTGGGGTTCGGGTTGTACGTGCCGGGCGAAGCTCCGCCCGACGGGCCGCTGATAGCCTTGTACTTCTCGAACTCCTCGATAGTCTTCGCATAGTGTGCGTCGGTGCCGATCTCCTTGCGCTCCGGCCAGTCACCGCGCCAGAAGCCGTCCCAGGCGTTCTCTTTCGGCTCGACATAGGTGCCGGGATCGCCCTTCTTGTCGCGCTCGCCACGGTCCTCCTGGAAGGTGTAGACGACGATGGAGTGATCCGGCAGGACGGGGCAGTGGTACTCGCAGATGCCGCAGCCGGTGCAGAGCTTCTCGTCCACGGTCGGGACGCGCTTGACCCGGCCCCGGTTGTCCTCCTTACCCTTGTCGTCCTTATGGTCGATGGGCAGGCTGGTGTCCTTGGGCAGCGTATCGTCGAAAGTGTCCTTGAAGATGACGGCGGAGTACGGGCAGACCTCGGCGCAGACAATGCAGTCACGCCCGCCGTTCCAGGCCACGCAGGTGGAGCGGTTGACGTTGGCGAGGCCCATCTTGAGCTTGTAGCGCTTGTCCTGCCAGGTGAAGGGCCGGATGGCGCCGGTCGGGCAGACGTCGCCGCAGGAGGTACACTTCTCGGCGCACGGCCCGATGGAGGGCACCAGCAGCGGGGTCCAGAGACCCTGCACGCCGACCTCGAAGGTCGCGGGCTGGAGCGCATTGGTCGGGCAGACCTTCATGCACTCGGCGCAGCGGGTGCAGGCCGCCAGGAACTCGCTCTCCGGCAGCGCGCCCGGCGGGCGCATCGCCTTGTTGTTGTGGTGGTAGCGGCGCATCGCGCCCTGGTACTCGCTGGCGCTGGCCCGCGCCGCCGTGCCCCAGAGCAGCCCTGCGCCGATAGCAGCCACCACGCGCCGTTTGCCCAGGTCGATCTCGGTCTGCGGCTCAGGGCGCGGGGCTGTGCCCTTCGCAGCCATCCCCAGCGTCTCTTTGATGCTCGCCGGGACCTTCGCCTGGATCTGAATGACGTCCGTGGGGCAGATGGTCTCGCAGCGGAAGCACTGGATGCACTCGCTGATGCTGTGCATCTCCTCCGCCGTCGCCTTCTTGTCCAGGTTGTCGTAGCAGCCCATCCGGGACTGGAACTCGCACTTCTTGCAGTGGATGCAGCCATCCATCTGGATGTAGTGGCGCAGCCAGGAGATGCGCGAGATGACCGCCAGCAGGCCGCCGTAGGGGCAGAGGTTGCGGCACCAGAACCGCTCCTGGTAGCCCGACAGCCCGATGACGCCCAGGAACATCAGCAGCACCGGGACGCCGTTCCAGTAGGTGAGCGACTGGATGTGCCAGTTGTCCATGTTGCCGCCCAGGTTGTAGACCAGATGGCCCGCCCCCAGGTGGTCGCCCGCGTTCAGGATGCCGTTCCAGACGTAGGCCACCGGCGCGTAGAAGCAGAAGGTGAAGGTGCGGGTGATGAGCGAGATCGGGTCGCCGAAGGTGAGGATGTCCACCCCGAAGGCCAGCGATCCCAGCCCGACCAGCAGGTAGATGTACTTCCAGTTGCGGAACCGGCGGGTGTCGCTGCGCTTCTTGCTGTAGAAGAGCTTGCCTTTG
>DATGIG010000545.1:0-2601 GCA_035295825.1 Chthonomonadaceae bacterium
ACATTTCGACATACGTTCGCGATTTCCTTCTTGCGGGCGGGCGGAGATGTTCTCACACTTCACCCATTACGCGGCCATACCTTGCTCGCGCTAAAGAGGTCTGACCCATGAATATAGCCAACCCTTACCAAAAAGAACGACACGCCATCCGGACAGAAGCGGGTCTCTCAAGTCATCCGCTCCAGGATGCCGATCTCTCCCATGTCGTAGGGCTTGCCACAGTCTGCCTGGAATCGGATGGCGGCTTGCCACTGATCGCCACCGAGGCCTTCCTGCGAGAGCGGTTCTGGAAATTTGAGAGACAATTTGCCCGCCGCTGAGCAAGTTGGTAAAAAAAGTAGGAATCATCTCTCCACTGGTGAAAATTCGGGTGTATAATGTCCATAAGGGAGCAAACGGAGACAGCCGTACTCCGCCTCGACGCGAAGACGCGATGGAAATCGTGAGATTGCGTGCATGGGTGAGCGACCGGGACGAGGGCAACAGGGGCCTTGTAGCATCCTGGAGCATAAATGCCTCTTCGAACGATGCCGTGTATCGAGAGAGGCCTGAGAGGGAGAAAGAACATGATGCGTAGCAAGAACATGAGCGCAATCAAACCGGATCGTCATTTTTATGGGCTGGATGGAGAACTGGTCAGCCCTGAGTGCTGGATCCTTACTGAACAGGACGTGAGCTTGATCCTGTTGATGCAGGGAGCGCCGGACCGGGATCTCTCAACCCCATCCGACCGCAGGTCGGAGAGGGCGCATGCGACGGAAGGCAGGCATACAGTAGGGACAAAATGAAAACAACGCGAGGTCGTCCCTTTTAGCAAGATGGTGTGAACGTCCGCTCATGTACGTTCACACCATTTTTGCGTTTGGGGGAAGGTGCCATTGTTTAATTGTTGCAATAATTTATCGGTAGATGATTAATATTTAATTAGAGTAATTTGTAAATGCAGATGTATCTTGGCTATATTGGGAACGGATCCAAGGAGAAGATTGCAGCAGCCACGGACGTGGTGGATGGTTGAGACGAATTCAAGATGCCAGGGAGCACATGCTGTCAGGAGCAGAGGGCAGCGCGGCGGATAGGAACTGACGCTGGGTAAGACCGGATAAAGCGCGGTATAGGGAACCTGTCCACGCTTATTATCGGTTTGTACACCTGTTTTCTGCAGATGCGCTCCCCAGCGTCCATGGTTACGCCGTTTTACCCGGCCCACATCGGGATTTCGACCCCGCAGTTCACTTCGAGCGCCTTACGATAGACCACCTCCGCGACGGCGACATCCTCCAGGGCGATGCCATTGGATTTGAAGAGGGTGATCTGGGCATCGTCGGTGCGGCCCGGTCGGCGTCCGCTGACAATGTCGCTCAGTTCGATCACCTGCTCCCAGCGGAACAGGCGGCGCTCATAGGCGGGCAGCAGGTTGCCCGCCTCCTGCTTAGACTGCTCGATGGAATCCACGACCAGCAGATCGCTACGCTGCACCGTCGCCTCGTCCACCTCGCGCTTCATCAGCAGGTTGCTGCCGACGGCATTGACGTGAACGCCTGGCTCCAGCCATTCGCCTCGCAGTACAGGCTCGCGGGCGGTCGTCGCGGTAATCACGACATCCTGCTTGCGCGCGGCGTCCTCCGGGCGGGCGGCAGGGGTAACGACCAAGCCCAGATGCGCCGACATATGGTGGCAGAAGGCCTCCCGACGCGCGGCATCGCGGCCATAGGCGACAATCTGCGCGACCTCGCAGGCGGCGCAGACCGCCTCCAATTGCGATTGGGCCTGCCAGCCCGTTCCATAGATCCCGACGCGCAGCGGCTTGCCCTGCCTAGCAAGGCGCCGGGTCGCGACGCCGGAAGCCGCGCCGGTCCGCATCTGGCCCAGGCGGTCCGCTTCGATGATGGCCAGCAGGTCGCCGCTGTTCGCCGCATAGTGCAGCACTAAAAAACGTGTTTTGGGACGGAAGGAGGCATACGCCTTGATGGAGAATCTATCCATACCCAGGTCCGCCGCCACCATGGTGTGATAAGTGCCTTCCGGGAGGTGCAGGCGACGACGCGGCTGATTGATCGCCTCGCCGTTCGCCTGGCGTCGAAAAGCGTCTTCCAGTGCGGTGAGCGCTTCGGACATCGTGAGCAGTTGTTCGACATCGTGTTCGGTGAGATAGAGAGCCATCGTTCGGTTGCCTTTCTAACGGGAGGTTGCCCTCCCGGCGTTAGGAAATAACCTCCTCTCCTTCACAAGGAGAGGAGGTGAGGTAAAGGAGGATGCCGTGCCATTTTTGCGCTTACTCTTTCGGTCAACCCTGGTGGGGATCGGGGTGCTGTGCGGCTGTACGCTTCGGGCTGCGCCGCCGGATGCCGAGCACCCTCAGAAGCAGGGAAAGGCCGTTTCCAGGGCCGAAAAGCCACACCCAGCGGAAACCTCGCCCCAAAAGCCGGAACCCCCGGTCGCCACAGGCCCTTCGCTCCCACCGGATCGGACCGAGATCGCGCAGCAGGCGCAGCGACTGTGCGATGCGATACAGACCGGCTGCCTGCGCCTGACCAACCCGACGCGCGAGAGTGAGCAGCTCCATTGCCTGATGAACGCTGGAGCCTATTTCTGGCCCGT
>DATGIG010000546.1:0-12761 GCA_035295825.1 Chthonomonadaceae bacterium
CCCAGCAGGCCGAAATCCACGCCCCAGGTATCTATTCCGATCCCCTCAAACTCCGCGCCATGGGTCGTGACCGCCATTGCCAACCCACGCTTCAGTTCGGCGAACAGTCGAAGTGTATCCCAATAGAGTGTATCCAGCAGGCGCACCGGCTGATTGGCGAACCGATGCACATCCTCCAACCGGACCTTCTCGCCATCGAAAAAGCCGATCACCGCCCGCCCGCTCTCCGCACCCAGATCAAACGCTAGAAACTTCGCCTCCGCCGCCATTGCCGTCTCTCCCTTTGTTCCGTCAGTATGTCTTGCGTGACGTAGAGTTCGCGGAAAGCGGGAGAAATCCTTCCCTAACTGGATACCAGACGTATACTCTTGCGCGAATGCCAATTGACAGACAGCGAATATGTCCGCTATGATGATAACCGGGTCATGTACGGCCGGATAGAAAGAAAGCAATCGGGGGTCACAGGAGCCGAGGGAGCCGGGCCGTGAACGACCCGTCTGTCGGGCCTTCGGCCAACCGGTCTGCGACCGGGAAAACAAACCAGGAGATGAGCAATGATGACGCAAAGTAAAGTTCAAGTCTATATCCATTGCGTTTGGGCGACCTATCAACGCCTTCCCATGCTAACACCAGAGATCGAGCGCGCTGTTTACCGATGTATTGAGAATGAAGCCCATCGCTTACGCTGCCGCGTTCTGGCAATCAATGGAATGCCGGATCATGTCCATCTATGTGTGAAGCTTCCATCGCGCCTTGATATTGCCCGGTTGATGAATCAAGTCAAAGGAGTTGCATCTCATTTTGTACATCAACAGCTTCCCGGCAACGAAGGCTTCGCCTGGCAAGAGGGTTATGGAGCATTTAG
Source organism: Chthonomonadaceae bacterium (assembly GCA_035295825.1). Lineage (GTDB taxonomy): Bacteria > Armatimonadota > Chthonomonadetes > Chthonomonadales > Chthonomonadaceae > DATGIG01. Next base: position 866 of record DATGIG010000546.1, read on the forward strand.
TGTTGGACCACGTGAGGTCAGCCTCGCAGTCGCTTACATTGAAAATCAGAAGGACCACCATGCTTCCAACACCCTGGATGCCGAATGGGAGGCTACGGAAGAGCTTTACCTTCCACGAGCCTGATGGTTTTTCCGGTCGCAGACCGGTTGGCCGAAGGCCCGACAGACGGGTCGTTCACGGCCCGGCTCCCACGGCCTCGTTTGATGTGGTAATGGTTGCTTCGGTCGGTTACAGACCGTCTCTTGCCATTTGACAGATGGTTTCTATGTCTGCTATGATGTGTAGGCAACTCTCTAATCGGGATAGTCCCACCCAACTCGCAGGAACGCACGCCATGTCAACAGAACCCGAATACGATATAGCTATCTCTTTTGCAGGCGAAGACCGTGAACACGCCAGAGCGCTGGCGCACGCGTTGAAGCAGCGCAAAGTGATCGTTTTCTTCGATGAGTTTGAGGAAGCAAACCTATGGGGTGAAAACCTCTACGATTACCTCTCCGATCTTTATCAGAACCGTGCCCGATATGTCGTTATGTTCCTTTCCGAACACTACGCCCGTAAACTCTGGACAAATCACGAACGCGAAGCGGCGCAGTCTCGCGCCTTCCAGGAAAATAGGGGATTCATTCTCCCTATTCGTCTCGACGACACGCCTGTAAAAGGTATTCTTCCCACTGTAGGTTATATTGACTGGTATACCAAGACCCCAGAAGCCGTCGCGGATATGGTGCTGGTCAAACTGGGGCGTACTCCGCTCCCCGATGCCTCTGTTGTTTCCTCTCCCCCTCTCCTCACACGCCCTTCCGTGGTGACGCCCATGTTACCTAAACGTGGTGACACAAAAATCAACCCGAAAGATGGAGCAACCCTACTCTATATTCCCTCTGGGGCGTTCCAGATGGGCGATGGGAGCCAGAGAGACAATCCACCCCACACTATTATCCTGGCTGGTTATTGGATTTACAAAACGCAGGTAACAGTCGCACAGTACAGGCGATTTTGTAGAGATGTGAACCAAGAGATGTCTGACGCTCCTCCCTGGGGCTGGAAAGAGAACCATCCGATTGTCTACGTGAATTGGGAGGATGCGAAAGCTTATTGTGATTGGGTAGGGATGCACTTGCCGACAGAAGCACAATGGGAGAAGGCGGCTAGGGGAACTGATGGGAGAATGTATCCTTGGGGAGATGAATGGAGCGACAATAAATATCCTGATTCCAGTAGACCTTGGAGTACGAAGCCTGTAGGGAGTGATTTGGAGGGAGCAAGCCCTTATGGCGTGCTAGATATGGAGATGAATGTGGCTGAGTGGTGCGCAGACTGGTACAATGTGGATTACTATAAAGTCTCGCCTGCCGAAAATCCGACCGGGCCAGCAGAAGGAAGATATCGAGTCGTCCGCGGCTGCTGCGGGGAGAGCAACGATATGGGCGCATATCGTTGTGCGAGTCGGGGAAATGAATTGCCAGGGAATGATGCAATAGGATTGGGATTTCGGTGTGTTGGAACCTAAGCCCTGCCCATTCACGGATGGGCATTGGAGATCGCTCATCAGGGCTAGGCGACATGGTATAATAGGAGCAAATCTACGACGCGCCCCTTGCGCGTCTGTTTTTGTGTCGGCATGAGAAAGAGGCCGCTCCCACAGGGAGGGCGAGGGAAGATACCAGAGTATGATAACCGTCAATGAGGTTTCCAAAAGTTACGGCGGACGGACGCTGTTCGATAACGTGACTGTGAAGTTTTCGCCCGGCAATCGGTACGGCCTGACGGGGCCGAACGGCGCGGGCAAGTCCACCTTTATGAAGATCCTGACGGGCGATATCGAGCCGTCCAATCGGGGGACGATCTCGAAGCCGAAGAAGGTCGGCGTGCTGCGGCAGGATCAGTATGCCTTCGACAACGAGCGGATCATCGATACGGTCATGATGGGCAACCCGACGCTCTGGGCAGCGCTGAAGGAGCGAAACGAGCTTTGCAACGCCAGTGAGTTCACCGACGCCATGATGGAGCGGCTGGGCGAGTTGGAAGTCATCGTGGCGGATGAGAACGGCTACATGGCGGAGATCGAGGCGGCGGATATTCTCCGGGGGATCGGCCTGCCCGATGAGCGCCATACCGACCTGATGTCCTCGCTTCCGACGGACATGAAGTTCCGCGTATTGCTGGCGCAGGCGGTCTTCGGCGACCCGCAGGCACTCCTTTTGGACGAACCGACGAACTACATGGACCTGGAAGCCATCCACTGGCTGGAGGAGTTTCTGGAAGCCTACGATGGCGTGCTGATCGTCATCTCGCACGACCGCCACTTCCTCAATGCCGTCTGCACCCATATCGCCGACATCGACTACGAGACCATCATCGTCTATCCCGGCAACTACGACGATATGATCGAACAGAAGCTCTCGGCGCGCCGCCGAATCGAGGATGAGAATCAGAACAAAGCGAAGAAGATCGCTCAACTGCAGGAGTTCGTCTCCCGCTTTGCGGCGGGGCAGCGCTCCAGCCAGGTACAATCGCGGCGTAAGGAGATGGCCCGCCTCGCCCCGACCGAACTGAAGAAGTCCAATATCCAGCGGCCCTACATCCGGTTTGAGCAAAACAAGCCTGCCGGACGAGAAGTGGTTGTGACGAAGGGGCTGAGCAAGGCATTCGCGTCGCCCCTGTTCACGGACCTGAGCCTGGAGATCATGCGCGGGGATAAGCTCGCAATCATCGGCGGCAACGGCGTGGGCAAGACCAGCCTGCTCCGATGCCTTATCGGGGAGTACACGCCGGACGCCGGGAGCGTGAAGTGGGGCGGTGGGATGACCTACGGCTACTACCCGCAGAACGCCGAGGAGGAGATCACCCACGGGCAGTCGGCGCTGGACTGGCTGATGCAGTTCGAGCCAAAAGCGGATCTTCAGATCGTGCGCGGGGTGATGGGCCGCATGCTCTTCAGCGGAGACGAGGCGTTGAAACCGACCTCCGCGTTATCCGGAGGCGAGACGGCGCGCATTCTGCTGGCGAAATTCATGCTGGAGAAGCATCCCGTTTTGATCTTCGATGAGCCGACCAGCCACCTCGACCTGGAATCGGTCAATGCATTGGGAGAGGCGTTGTCGGTATTCGAGGGAACGGTGATCCTGGTCTCGCATGATCGCGACCTGATCTCGGACGTCGCGACCCGGATGCTCTCGTTTACGCCGGAGGGGCTGATCGACTTCCCCGGCACCTATGAAGAGTATCTGACGAAGTATCCGCTGCCCGAACGGTTCACAAAGACGAAATGGTAGATGGCCGGTGAGCGAACCCGGCATGTCATGTGCGAAAGGAGGCAGAGAATGACATCGGAAAAGCAAGATCCTTCCTCTGAGGAAGAGGGCACAGACGCGAGTGAAACCCCGGTGGAGGAGAGCGCCCCGACCCTGAACCGGGCGGAGCGCCGCGCGCAGGCGAAGGGCAAGAAGACCCTTCCCGGCGGACAACATCCCTCCGGGCTCCAGAACCGGGGCGGGGGACCGGGCGGGCGAGCTGCGTTCGGCGTGAACAAGACGCGGATCCCGCGCACCGGGCACAAGTAGGGAAATCCGCGTTAGGACAGCGGATTTGGGCTACACGAAATTCGCGAGGGAATAGCGAATTTTGGATGCGCGAAGCGCGACATCATCCGCGATCTTTTGCTGCGCCCTGGCAACGATTAGATGTCGGTGTGTTGGAGCGCAATCTCCATCGCTCGGGAGAGCGTGAGATTGCGCCCCTCAGCTCGTGCGTTCGCAAATGTTGTCGGGCCGAGGGTCTCCTGCAGTTGCCGGAGGACACGCTCGTATTCAGGTAGTTCGTTCGGGGTCAGCGGGGAACCGAGTTCCTCTCGGACCGCCTCCACGAGCCCAAGCAATTGTACTGCCAGTTCGGCATTGCCCTGCTCCGCCAGCAGGTAGGCGAGCGTATTCAGCGTGCAGACCATGCCGCGCCGAACGTCCAACTCCTGATAGACCAGCAGGCATTCGGCGAGCAGTTGTCGCGAGCGACTGAGTTGGCCGCGCCGGAGAGCGAGCACTCCCTGACCATACTGGGCATTCGCGACGCCCAGCTTATCGCCCAGCTTCTGGCGGATTTCCAGGCTTTCGGTGAACATCGCCTCCGCCGGGTCGTGTTCGCCCAGGGCCGAGGCGACGCTGCCCAGGTGTTGGAGGGAGGTCGCGATATTGCGCTTGTCCTGGAGGTGGCGGCGGATCGCCAGGCTCTCCTCATGGAGCTGGCGCGCGGCCTGTAGGCGGCCCTCCGCAAATGCCACGTTGCCCAGCCCGCCCAGGGATGCGGCGATACCACGTTTGTCCCCCAGTTGTTGTTTTAACTCCAGGCTCTCCTGATAGAGCGCTTTCGCCCGCACATACGCCCCCTGCTCCAACGCCACATTTCCCAGGCCGATCAGGGCGGCGGTGATCCCCTGACGATTGCCTAGCTCCCGTTCCAGTTCCAGGGCTTCCTCGTAGCGGGGGCGGGAATCCGCATAATCCCCCTGCATCAGGGCTAAGGTAGCGAGGGTCGTCAACGCGGCGGCAATCCCCTGTTTGTCCTGCAGGCGGCGCTTGAGCGCCAGGCTCTCCTCGGAGAGGCTGCGTGCGGTGGCGTAATCCCCCTGATTACGGGCCAGAACGGCAGCCCCGTTCAGCGCCTTGGCGCGATAGGGACTATCGTGCGAGGCCTCCGCCAGTTTGTTCGACAGCCATCGGCGTCCCTCGGTGACGTGTTGTCCACGCACATGCCAGAACCACCAGAGGCCCCCGGCCAGTCTCAATCCAGCCTCCGTATCCTCCTCCGTATAGGTGGGCCAGCCCAGCGCAGCGCGCAGGTTGTCGTGCTCCCGGTCCAGGCGCTCCAGCCACCAGGTCTGTTCCGAACCGCGCGTTTTACGCTCCGATTCCTCTGTGAGCGCGATAAAGTAGGCGAGATGCCGTCGCTGGATCGCCTCCGCCTCACCGGAGGCAGTCAATTTGGTGCGTAGATACTGTCGCAACGTCTCCAGCAGCCAGTATCGGGCCTGTCCGTTCTGCTCTTCATACGCGACCAGGGACTTGTCCACGAGGGCCGTCAGCAGGTCGAGGATCTCCCAGTCCTCCACCCGTATCGGCTCAGACTGCCACAATTCGCCGGAAGGCCCGGTATGCGCCTCCTGCAGACTGCTCTGTCCTGGCGATGTACTCTCGGAGGGATCGGCGCAGACCCGCTCCGCGGCTTCCAGCGACCAGCCGCGCGCAAACACGGAGAGCCGGTTGAGCAGCACCCGCTCCACGGGGGGCAGAAGGCTATAGGACCAATCGATGGCGGCGCGGAGCGTCTGATGGCGTGGGAGCGCGGTACGGCTGCCACCGGTGAGCAGGCGGAAACAGTCGTCCAGGCGGTCGGCGATCTGCTCGACGGGCATGACCCGAACGCGGGCGGCAGCCAACTCGATGGCGAGAGGAATCCCATCCAACTGATGGCACACCTGCGCCAACATGGGAGCGTTGGAGGTGGTGATGGCGAACGCGGGTTGATGGAACCGCGCCCGGTCGCTAAAGAGCCGTATCGATTCGATGCCGGACAGAATCTCCACCGATGTCTCGGCCTCCGGATCGGGCAGCAGAAGCGACGGCACGCGATAGGTCAGCTCACCGGAGATGCCCAAGGCCTGCCGGCTGCTGGCGAGGATGGTGATATGAGGGCAGTGCCGGATCAGCGTATCGGAGAGCGAGGCGCAGGCATCCAGAACATGCTCGCAGTTGTCCAGCAATAGCAGCATTCGCTTGGTGCGCAACTGGTCGGTGAGCGTTTGAAGGATCGTACGTCCCGGCTCCTCGCGTATATTCAGGGTATTCGCGACCGTGGGATCAACGCGCTCCGCATCCGTGATGGCGGCAAGTTCGACCAGCCAGACCCCATCGCTCTCCGGATCGAGCAGGTCGGCGGCGACCTGCATGGCCAGGCGGGTCTTGCCGGCCCCGCCGGAACCGGTGAGGGTCAGGAGGCGCGTCGTTCTCAGGAACGCTTTGATCTCCTCCATCTCCCGCTCCCTCCCGATGAAAGAGGTCACCTGGATGGGGAGATTGTGCTGCCGGGAGTTCAACGAGCGGAGCGGGGGAAAGTCGCCAGGCAGGTTGGCAAGGATCAATTGGTAGACGCGTTCCGACTGCTGCAGGTCTTTGAGGCGGTGCAGCCCCATATCCTGCGCCATGGCGCCGGGCGGCAATACCTCCCCGAGGAGATTGTAGGTGACTTCGGATAGCAACACCTGACCGCCATGTCCTATCGCCAGGAGGCGCGCCACACGGTTGAGCGGGGGGCCGAAATAGTCGTTATCGCGCTCCTCCGTATGGCCCGTATGTACGGCCATACGAACGCGCAGCGGGAGCAATTCGTCGTTAGAAAGGCGTATCCCAACGTGCTGCTCCTGGAGGGCGGTCTGTGCCTCCATTGCCGCCAGCACCGCACTGCCTGCAGCCTGGAAAACCACGCAGAACGCATCCCCCAGGGTTTTGAAGACATGCCCATGATGCCGAGTGATCGCCTGGCGCATCAGCATATCGTGCTGCTGCAGGGCGACGCGCATGGCTTCGGGATGCTGCTCCCAGAGTTTGGTGCTGCCTTCGATATCGGTAAAGAGGAACGTCACCGTTCCGCTGGGTAGGCTCATAAAGCGACTTTCGGATGGTAGTAGGACATTCACGCTATGGGTAATTCTCCATGAACCGCAGAAAACCTCTATTTTGGATTCGAGCAAACGCCCCCACATAGGCGATAGAGGGTTAAAATCGAGATTGGCTTCTGACGAGAGGGTAACCCACCGTGACCGAAGAGGATTTGAGCGATGACTATGTAGAGTATGACGAGGATCCACGCCTCACTTTTCGCAAGCATCGGCAGCCGAAACAAGCTCGCAATCTGGAGGAGTTGGTCGAGGCCGAAGATCCCACCGGGAACTTCGAGACGACCTACAAGCCCAGCCGATTTGAGCGCGGATGGCTGCACAGTTCCCTGGAAACGTTCTATCAGCAGAGCTTCCTTCGGGATGTATTATACCGCGTCAAAGGCGGCAAAGAGGCCACGGTCTATTGCGGACAGGGGGAGTTCGCATCCGGGGAGGACCTGATCGCCGTCAAGGTCTATCGTCCCCGTGAGTTCCGCAACCTGCGCAACGACGCCATGTATCGGGAGGGCAGGCCGATCTTAACGGCGGACGGGCGCGCCGCAAAGAAGACCGATTCGCGCCTGATGCGCGCCGTCGGCAAGAAGACCGAATTTGGCGTCCAGGTAACGCACACCTCCTGGCTGATGTATGAGTACACCACCCTGGACACGCTGTACCGGGCCGGAGGAGCCGTGCCGCGCCCCATCTCCTCCGGCGAAAACGCGATCCTGATGACCTACCAGGGTGACGCGCAGGCGGCAGCGCCGACCTTGAGCGAGGTCCATCTGGACCCGGATGAGGCGGAGCCGCTCTTCCACGAGGTGGTCCGCAATATCGAACTGATGCTGCAGCAGGAGATGATCCATGGCGACCTCTCCGCCTACAATATCCTCTACTGGCAGGGGAAGATCACGCTCATCGATTTTCCGCAGGTGACCCACCTGCGCAGCAACGCAAACGCCCGGTTCATTCTGCAGCGGGACATTCTGCGTGTCTGCGAGTACTTTATCCATCATGGCGTAAACTGCGATCCGACGGCCATTATGGAGAAGTTCTGGAAGCAGTACGCCCCAACGTAAACACAGGGATCAGGAGCGGGAGCCGAGTGAGACGAGGCCGCCATCGATGACGATCTCCTCTCCGGTCAGGATGCTGCCCTCGGTGACCAGATAGACCACGGCGGCGGCGATATCTTCTACCGTCACGATGCGCTCCGTATGGACGTTCTGCTTCATGCGCTCCACCATGCCGTCCGGCCAGTTGGCAAACTTCGTATCCACAAAGCCGGGGGCGATGGCGTTGACCCGGATCTCCGGGGCGAAGGCTCGGGCCAGAGATTTCGTCATTACGCTGAGGGCTGCTTTCGACGCGCAGTAGATGATGGAGCTTCCGGAACCCAGTTTCGCCGCTATCGAAGTGATATTGATGATATGCCCTCCGCCGTTCTGCAGCATGGCGGGGATGGCAGCCCGCGCGCAGTAGAGCGGCCCCTTGGTATTGACGGCCAGGGTGCGGTCGAGCAGCTCTTCGGTGAGCAACTCCAGTTCACGATGCGGAGTGAAGCGGGTATAACCCGCGTTGTTGACCAGAATATCCAGGCGTCCGAACCGCTCCGTAGCGGCAGCTATGAGCGCACGCGCTTCGGCGTCGCTGCTGACATCGGCACGAACCGCAATCGCCCTTCCGCCCTGCGCCTCGATCTGCCGGGCGGCATCCTCCGCCTTCTCCTGCGATTTCGCGTAGTTGACCACTACCGCCGCTCCCTTGTGCGCCAGCGCAAAGCAGCACGCCCTCCCCATCCCGGTGCCGCCGCCCGTGACGACGGCGACCTTCCCCTCCAGTTTCATCTCCCCTCCTATCTTCCTATGAAATAGATCGAAGCCAGATTCGTGTTGAAAGCGTCCGTCTCCTCCCCAGAGGGCCTTTCTCGCGCCCGGCAATCTTGCTACAAGGGAATAAATTCCCTCGCTGGTGTCCTTCGGCCCAGTGTCGGCCTTCGCCGACACGTACAAGCTCAAAGTTGGTACGTGTCCCCGCAGGGGGACACTGGGCGCATAGCGCCACCAGCGAGGGAGTTTACTCCCTTGTACCCCCGCACAGCAGAAGTTGTCGGAAACAAGAAACGCATCCCTCCGCAGTATCCTCACCGTTGTTCGGGTAGAATCACAGCAACAACATCGACGCGAATGCCCTGTTGCCCCACAACGCGTTTGCGGTAAAGGAGACCTGCGTGGAATATCGCCGTTTTGGCCGGACGGGCCTGCAGATGCCGGTGTTTTCTTGTGGCGGCATGCGCTACCAGCATAAGTGGCAGGAGTTGACCTGGGACGAGATCCCGCCGGAGGGCCAGGCCAACCTGGAGGCGACCATCCACCGGGCGCTGGAACTCGGCATCAACCACATCGAGACAGCGAGAGGGTACGGTTCCAGCGAGATGCAGTTGGGGCGCGTGCTTCCGACCCTGCCGCGCGAGCGTATCATCGTGCAGACGAAGGTGGGGCCGAACCCGGACGGACAGGAGTTTCTGCAGCGCTTCGAGCGCTCTATGGAGTGCCTGCAACTGGATCATGTAGACCTGCTCTCCTTCCACGGCATCAACGATCAGGAGGGCTTGGACTTCGTGCTGCAACAGGGCGGATGCCTGGAGGTAGCGCGCCAATTGCAGCGGGAGGGCAGAGTGCGCTTTGTAGGGTTTTCGACCCATGGAGCGTGCAGTATCATCGTGAAGGCCATCGAAACCGGGGAGTTCGACTATGTGAATGTCCACTGGTACTTCGTCAATGACCTGAACTGGCCCGCCATCCTCGCCGCCGAGAGGCAGGACATGGGCGTTTTTATTATCTCCCCCACGGATAAAGGCGGAATGCTGCAGAAACCCTCAGCCAAAATGGAGGCGCTCTGCAACCCCTTGATGCCCATGCAGTTCAATGATCTCTACTGCCTGGTGCGGCCACAAGTCCATACGCTCAGTATCGGCGCGGCGCGCCCATCCGATTTCGATGCTCATGTCGCAATGCTTGAACACTACTCAGACGCTGCATCCACTATCGCTCCTATCGAGCAGCGGATACGTGCCGAGATGGCGGACTGTCTGGGCGCGGCGTGGGTGCAGCGCTGGTCCGAGGGATTGCCCGAATATACGGACGTTCCGGGAGAAGTCAATCTGCAGGAGATTCTGAGGTTGTGGACGTATGGCAAGCCGCTGGACCTGATGGAGTGGGCGCGATCCCGCTATAATCTGATGGGCAACAACAATAACTGGGCGCCGGGGAATAAAGCCGCCGAGTTGGACGCGGAGGCGTTTGCGCCGTATTTGAAAGACAGCCCTTTCGCGGATCGTATTCCCGATATTCTTCGCCAAGCCCACGCGCTTTTTGGCGGAGAGCAAGAGCTGCGCCTTAGCCAGAAGTAGGGGATGACATTCGGGAAAGCGCAGGTCGGAAACGGCGTATAATAAGAGACGTGAGAATTACGGAGCAGGGCAGGGGACTTGGCGAACCGACGGGACAGAAAAGAGGTAGATGCGGAACTCGATCTTCATGGGATGACCGTGGAGCAGATGCGACATACGCTGCAGTTACGCTGGAAGGATTGGCGCGGGATGCGATGTGTCCGCCTGATCCATGGTCAGGGGAGCGTACTCAAGCCGGAACTGCTGCGCTGGTGCATCGGTATGGGGATCCCTACCGCATCCGATGGAGCCAATGCCGGATCGGTCTTGATCTACCCGCGTGACCGAACCTTACCTCAAACGGTCCTGACGACGACGCTGCGTGAGAAGGGATTGCAGCTTACGCCGGAGGAGGAGGCGTATCTGCGTGATCCGGCAGCCATCGAGCGTGCCAGGGAAGAGGAGCGGCGTCGCAAGCGGGAGGAGGAGAAGCGCAAGCTGACGGAAGCCGCCCAACGTGCAGCGCAGAAGCGCCAGGACGAAGCGTACTGGCAGGCGGAGGTCTCCCGCCTGGATGCGCTGGATAAGAATCGCTCCCAAGCCAATGGAGATGGCAAGCCCCAGTCGCCCGTGATCCTTCCGCCCTCCGAGATCAAGCATCAGGAGGGCTACTGGAGGGCAGAATTGGTTCGGGTGGCGGATACGGACACGGATACGCTGAAGAAGCAGAAGCGCACCGGGCTGGACAAGTTGGAGCCGCCCCTTCCCCCGAAGCCATCCACCCCCGAACCCCCGACGCGCCGGACAGCGCCCCAACGCGATACCGAAGCCGACCGTGCCCTCTTTGAAGCCGAGATGGCCCGCCTCGCAGAGGACGATTCGATACACTAAACTACCGCGTCACCGCTCCTGGAGAACGGTGTTGGTAACCGTATTCAGCACGTCCCAGATGCGCCCGATCCACTCCAGGTGCTCCGGCTTCATCAGGACCGAACGGAGGCAGGCGATGGTGTTCCGGTCCGCCTCCATGCCGGCAGCTTCGAGATCGAACAGCTCCGTCGGAAGCTCCGCCAGCGCGAGGTGCAGGTTGTGATCCGCCGCCTCGGTAAAGATCCGGCGCGCCAACTCCGAAGCCTCGCTGACGCGAGGGGCGTGCGGCGTCCAGACGACGATGTCCAGTTCCGGCGCAAACGCCGTCAGGAAACGCGGGTCGGCCTGAAGTCGGTCGTAGAGGGCCAGGGCTGCGGCGCGACCCTGGCGCAACATCTGCGCGAATTCGCCCCCCTTTACCAGCGGCAAAAGGCGCTGGGTTGCCCATAACCCTACGGCAGCGGCTCCGGGGCGCGAACACTCCAGGCTGATCTCTCCCAGGTGGAGTTCGCTGGAGCTGAAGTAGGTGTAGGGCGAATCGTGTTTGTAGAAGCGGCCCACGGTCGGGTCGCGGAAGAGCACGCAGCCGCAGCCATAGGGCTGCAGCCCATGCTTGTGCGGGTCTATGACGAGGGAATCCACTTCTCCCAGCCGGTCGTATACCTGGCGCGTTTCCGGACGTAGGTTGTCGGCAAGGCCGAAGTAGCCCCCGTAGGCGGCGTCGGCATGGAGGCGAAAGCCGTACCGGTCGCGTAGCTCCAGCAGTTGGGGCAGCGGATCTACGGAGCCGATGGCCGTCGTGCCGATGGTCGCAACGACCGTGCCCACGTCCCCGGATTCCAGACGCTGCTGCAGGGCTGTCGTATCCATCCTGCCAACCCGGTCGGTCGGAATGGCGTCGAATTCCAACCCCAAAACCCCGCTGATCCGCCGGTGCGTATAGTGCGCCTGTTGCGAGGCGACGATTCGCTTCCCTGGTTGT
>DATGIG010000547.1:0-2959 GCA_035295825.1 Chthonomonadaceae bacterium
GGCGGCGTATGTTCCCGAATCCAGTTCAATGCGTTGATCTCGCCGGGAAGCAGGTAGGTGCGATGGATCCCGGTCTGTGCGCGGTTGTCCCGATAGTTGCCGATGTCGCGCGCCATAAAGTAGAAGTTGGTCAGCCCGAGCAGGAGAGTGATCGCCACGGCTTTCATCCGGAATCGGGCCGGTGAGACCGTTTTGCGGATTCGGTAGATGAGCCACACACAACCGACGCCGGCCAAAATCGCGACCGGGAAATGCGCGCCCTGCAGGAGCTTACGCTGGAACGGAACGTTGATATAGGCCACGGCGAGATTCACGAGCAGCCAGACCGTCAGCAGGCGGAGCGAGGCCGCATTAAAGAGCAGTTCGTGGGTGGAGTCGGCCTCCTGCACCGTGAGGTCTGCATCGGTTTCCGTAGAGGTGGGAGCCGGTTTGAGCGTCTCCTTTGCGCCATAGATGCCGAGAAGGGCAAAAAGGAAGGTGAGACCGTAGCCGGCAAGCACCCAGTAGAGGGGAACGGAGAGAGTCTGTACTTCCATCCGTTTGTGGAAGACCGTCTCTGTCTTTAACTGCGCGTAGATGTAGAGCGCGCCCGGCGCCGCGATGATTCCTGCGAGGAGGGCCTGCAGAACGGTAGGCAGCACGGGGCCGATTCCTTCCTTTCTGCGGATAGCTACCACGGCGCTGACCACGACATAGGCGGACCAGATGGCGGCCATCGTCGCCACATCGTAGGTATGGGTGAGGCCGAGAATAAGGCCACAGAGCCCAGCCGCAACCGCATAGCGCGCTTGTCCGGTTCGTTCGCCGCGTTGCAGCAGCAGGAGGATGCCGACCTGCAACGCCATCGAGAAGCAGAAAAGCGGGCTGAGATAGAGGGAGAGAAAGGTGATCGCCTCCGGCTGCCAGCGATCGATTGGGGTGAGAATGGAGCGGCTCTCCCACCAGGCAGGCAGCCAGCCGATGCCGGCGGAAAAACAGACGAACAGAAAGGCGAGTTTGCGCGCTCTCGAACTGGCGACGTTGGCGACGAGGAACTCCCAGACGACCAGCAGCAGCCCGACGCCGAACACGATCCGCGCCAGATGGTAGACCGCGAGCAAGGGCAAACCGGTGAGGGAGGCGAAGCGACCCAGGACCAGAAACAGCGGATTGAGCGCCATCCCATGCTGCGGCTCGGTGGTAAAGAGGTTCAATGCATGAAACGATCCATCGGCTGCCTGGCGCATCCAGGAGAGGTAGACACAGCTATCGTCCAGGTTGTAGCCGAGCCACATGAAGCGCCGATCGAACGCGAAACTCAGTCCAACCAGGTATGGTATCACCGTCAGCAGCAGGAAGCCGATCGCGACGAGCAGCGCCCAGCGACGTCCTGACTTTGCTGCAGTAGTGGGCGCTTCGGTCACAGCGCGTTCTGCTCTTTATGGTGTGCGATCGCCGCCACACAGGCGGCTTCGAGCGCAGCGATCTCGTTTGGGCCGGAGAGCACCCCGATCTCAAGCAGGTAGCTTCGACGTTCTCCTGGCTCCAGAAATTGCAGCGCGCCGGTAGCCCGTTCACGCGCCCGGCCCATTACGAGGCAGTTCGCAGGTTCCATGCCAACGACATAGGTTCCGGAATCCATCATCTTCCATTCGATGAAACGGGGCAACTGCTCTGGCCGGTAGCGACAGTAGACCCCGAACCCGGGCCCTGCGGCATCCCCCGCTTCCGTCTCCGGATCGACGATGGCGGCAGTCACCGTGTTCTGATCGAACTGCGCGAGTTCGTGAAAGTAGACCTGTTCACGGAAGCCTGCCTGCGGCGGCTGAAAGCGCGCATAGCGGTCTTTCCCTTCGATGGCGTCCGCATCACGCGGTGTCGCGGAGAGGGTAGGAGCGATCAACCGCGCGTTGTCGTTGACGGCCGGAAAGCCGATGTTGATATGGTAGAGCATCATGTGCTCGGTGCGCTTGACGCCCAGGTTCTCGACCGTGTCCTCCAGCGTGAAATGGCGGGAGCCCAGTTGCGTGGTGAGGGTGCGCGTCATCTGCAGATTCTCGCCGAACACCGTCGCCTGGCGCACTTTACCGGAAAGAACCAGGGTGTACTCCTCCCCCTCCCAATGGCCGTCCCAGGTTACGTTGGTGGCGGGAAGATTGCTCACACGTCCATGTAGACCATAGCGTTGCCCGTCCTCTTCGCCGTTCGCTCCGGCGTAGGTAAGGCCGCAGGTCACCACCAGGCCACCATAGAAGCCGCGCAGCCAGCCGCGTCCGTTTTCGCCTTCATGGTCGAAATAGCCAGGATGCGTATCGGTGGTGGCGGAGCGCCATGCGAGGGAGCGACCGTGATAGCGCGCCGTGGAAATGTCCATACCACGGCTGGGAAGAACGGTGAAATCCAGCCCGCTCCCGGTGGTCACATCCAGCGCAAAAACGCCGTCTTCCAGACCTTCGACGAGACGATAGGGTTTGATCCGGGCGATCTGACTGATGTCGCCGACGCGGGCCAGCAGTTCCGCGCGCGTGTAGGTCTTGCCGTAGAGTTGAGCCATCGAGTCCGTTCCTTGACAGGGAGTTGGCGCATGCATCTTTCAATGCGCCTCCTCCATTTCCACCTCGCGCTCAGGAATTCCTTCGATTTACAGCAGACAGCAACTTCACCACTTTCCAGAGCGTAGTTGGAACATGACGCACTCTTCATCTGGCGCTACCCGAGTCGAGGATAGCGCATCGACTCGCCCGGAGGCTCTGCCAAACCGGGCATGGATTACTATCGGCCTTATGCTGGGCATGCTGATCGCCGCCATGGAAAGTACGGTGGTCTCGACGGCCATGCCGAGTGTGATCGGTGACCTGCACGGCATCCGACTCTATCCCTGGGTCTTCTCCTCCTATCTGCTCACCAGCACCACAACCGTCCCTATCTTTGGAAAGCTCTCCGATACGTTCGGCCGACGCCCCGTCTATCTCGTGGCTCT
>DATGIG010000548.1:0-15139 GCA_035295825.1 Chthonomonadaceae bacterium
CGGGCAGGGGATCGAGTTCGACTACTCCTGCGTACACTGCGTCTGGGCGCTGCGGGAAGCCGGATACGACGCCCTCATCATCAATAACAATCCGGAGACGGTCTCGACCGACTTCGACACCTCGGATCGCCTCTTTTTCGAGCCGCTGACCGTGGAGGATGTGCTCAATATCCTCGACCGCGAACAGCCGGAGGGCGTGATCGTGCAGTTCGGCGGGCAGACGGCGATCAACCTGGCGCGCCCTCTGGATGAGGCGGGCATTCGGATCTTCGGAAGTTCGTCCGACTCCATCGATCTGGCGGAGGACCGCGACCGCTTTGAAAAAGTGCTGCGCGAACTGGACATCCCCAAGCCCGCCGGGCGCGCCGTCGTCAGCACGGAGGAGGCGCTGGAGGTAGGGGAGGAGATCGGTTTTCCGGTACTGGTGCGCCCCTCCTATGTCCTCGGCGGGCGGGCGATGGAGATCGTCTATACCCGCGACGAACTCGAACGCTATATGACCTATGCCGTGGATGTGTCACCGAAAGCTCCGATCCTCGTGGATAAGTATATCCTGGGCAAAGAGGTGGAGGTGGACGTCATCAGCGATGGCGTGGACTGCCTGCTGCCCGGCATCATGGAGCATATCGAGCGGGCAGGGGTCCACTCCGGCGACAGCATGGCGGTCTATCCGCCTCAGTCGCTCTCGCAGGCCGTCATTGCGCAGATCGTCCAGACGGCGACGCTGCTGGCGCAGCGCCTGGAGGTGCGCGGCTTGATGAACATCCAGTTTGTGGTGGATCGCGCCACCGATACCGCGCAGGTGCTGGAGGTCAATCCGCGTGCATCCCGTACCGTGCCATACCTGAGCAAGATCACGGGCATTCCGATGGTGCGTGTCGCCACGCGCGTCATGCTCGGCCAGACGCTTCAGGAGCAGGGCTACCGCTCCGGCCTGTATCCCGATCAGGGGAGCATCGCCGTCAAAGCCCCCGTCTTCTCCTTTGCAAAGCTGGCGCAGGTGGACATCGGGCTAGGCCCGGAGATGAAGAGTACCGGCGAGATCATGGGGATGGACGCCTCTTACCCCAGCGCACTCTACAAGGCGCTGCTGGCCAGCGGCATCGACGTCCCGGAGGGCGGGACCCTGCTGGTCTCTCTCGCCGATGCGGATAAGGCGGAGGCGGTGCCCATCATTCGCAGTTTCGCCGCGCAGGGTTTTCGCCTGTATGCCACGGAGGGGACGGCGCTCTATCTGCAGGCGCAGGGCATCGAGGCGACGACGGTGAAAAAACTGCATCAGGGCGAGGGCAACATCGTGGATCTGATCAAGAGCGGGGAGATCACCCTGCTGATCAATACGGTCTCCAGCGACAAGCGGATCGAACGGGAGGGCGCGCGCATTCGCCGGGCCTCCGTCGAGGCAGGGGTCCCGTGCCTGACCAGCCTGGATACGGCCCATGCGCTGCTGCTGTCGCTCTCCGCACGCAAACAGGCCGACGGTTTCGCGCTGGCGACCGTGGACGAGTATCTGCATCGTACCCTGCACTGAAAGGAGAATTCCTTAACATGAAGATCCTCTTGCGTCTATTTTGCCTTGCCATACCGGCAATATCGGCTCTCTGTGCGGTACACGCTGCCTGGGCGAAGCCGCAGTACGCCATGAAAGAGGAAAAATCCTGCCAGTACTGCCATGTGAATGTGGCTCCGGGGCAGCCGGATGAGGCGACCGGGTTGCGGCAGCTCACTACCCGCAATCCGCGCGGGATCTACTATCAGGCGCACAACCATACATTCGAGGGCTACTCCGAGCGCCAGGTGATGGGAGCGGCGGCTCCGCCGGTCTATCACCTGGTGTGGAAGGAGGATCTGCCGGATGCGCCCCGGCGAATCGCGGTCGCGGATGTGACCGGAGACGGCAAGCCTCGGCTTATCACGCTGAACGAGGATCCGGAGCGGCGCGGGTTCGCGATCCTGACGGTGAAGAAGTGGGATGGCAAGGCGTTCACGACGGAATTTACCGGCGCTGTGAAGGCGCTGCCGGACAAGCTGGCGGTCGGCAAATTTGCCGGGAAGGACAAACCCGCTGTGATCGTGACCGGTGACGCGCTCTGGTATTGGGACGGTAAGACCTACGCCAGGAAGCCGGCTTCGCGTCCGCTGCCCCTGTTCGGGGTGGCAAGATTGCTCTCCGGCAGCGAATGCCTGGTGTTGGGGGACCTCGGCGCCGATGGCAAAACACCGGTCTTCAAAGCCTATCGTGTGGATACGAGCGCAGCGGAGTGGCTGACGGATCGGAGCGAAGCCCCCACCGCAAAGCAAGTATCACTTTACGATATGAGGGCCGATCCGGAATTCTTCCATGCAATGGGAATCGTAGCGAACGGGGTGATCGGGTTATGGGACGTGCGCAAATTCGGAACTCTCTTCTTCTACTATGTCCGAGGGGAACCCATCCTGGAAACTTCCGGCGCACCAGGCGATGCCAAGGACCCCAAGCAAGGGAAGGTTACGTCCAGGGGGATTGCCAGCCATGTCGCATTTCGCGACCCGAGCAAGGATCAGGGCGAGGAGTTGTGGAGTACGCCGAAAATGGAGGGCATGGTGATGGATGTCGCACAGGAGGATGGCAAAGGAAGCGGCAAGCCGGGCCTGCTGGTCCTGACAAGCGCCTCCGATACCAGCAAAACGCGCATGCTCACCTTCTTTCTCCTGGATTAGACGGCTGCATCAGGATACAGATGACACACATCGTTCTTTTTATTTGTACCGGCAACTACTATCGGAGTCGGTTCGCGGAGATCGTCTTCAATTATCTGGCCGGTGAGACTCAGGTAGGATGGGCGGCGGATTCACGTGGGCTGACGCACGATATTAGCGGCAATGTCGGTCCGATCTCACCCTACGCGCTTGCGGGCCTGGAGGAGCGCCATATCGCTCTCTCAGGTCCTCCCCGCTTCCCGATGCCGCTTCTCTTAGAGGATCTGGAGCAGGCGACGACCATCATTGGGATGGATGAGGAGGAGCATCGGCCCGTGCTGGAGCAGCGCTTTCCCGACTGGAAGGACCGCATCGAGTACTGGCGGGTGCATGACGTCCACCAGACCTCGGTCTCGACGGCACTGGCAGCGATAGAGAGCCAGGTGCGCGCCCTGCTCGAACGCCTGACGAACATCCACGAAAACGAAGCGTAGAGTTTAGTGCACGGCGTTGAAACGCCGGTCTACGTTTGCAAAGCCCACCTGCGTGGGCTATCAATTGAGTCCGCGAAGGCGGACTTTGCAAACGTAGACTGGTACTTTAGTGCCGTGTGTCTGAAGCCTCCCGGATTAATCTTGCCGCTTCCGATTCCGGTTTGCGTTCGAGAATCAGCGATAGGGCAGTGAACCCTTCCGGAGTCTGCGCATGCACATCGGCGCCAGCGTCCAACAACAGCCTGATGATCTCCGGAGATACAAACCACGACCAGGCCCCGGTTGCGTACATAAGCGGCGTTCTCCCATGCCGATCTTTCTCATTCACGTTCGCACCCTGTTGGATCTTCTGTCGAACTGTCTGGATGTCTCGCTCTAAGATGGCTTCAATGAGGCCGATCTGGACACCTGCTTGCAGCAATAAGGGTTGAACGTTTGCACCGTTGTCTACATAGGTGGCGCGGAAGGCCTCTTGTAGAGCATCAGGATCTTGACCGGCTCCATGCTCCAACAGCAGTTGCACGCACTCCTCGCACCCCATCCATGACGCTACCGAGAGCGGGCCGCCACGATAGAACTCATTTCCACTCGAACCCTCAACGGAAGCATCACGTTGCAGCAACAGACGCATGGTATCCACATGACGGTTCATCGCTGCATAGGTCAGGGCGGTCCATCCTTCATCGAACACATCATTAGGATCCGCTCCCATATCCAACAGAAGAGACACAATGTCAGTATACCCTTCGTCTGCTGCATAGACGAGCGCCGTCAGGCCGCGCACATTGGAACCTGTGGGAATCTCTTCCTGGTTTACATCGGCTCTTCGTTCCAATAATAAGCGAACGCATTCCACCTGCCCTGCACCGGCAGCGCACATCAACGCCGTTCGACCATACCTGTCTTGCGCACCAATGTCTATGCCGGACGCAAGCAGTCCCGCCAGATCTTCACAGCGGCCTTCCATCGCAGTCAAAATGAATGCTGCGATATTCTGCGGGCCGAGCCAATCGGTCTTCGCGCCGTGCGCCCGCAGGATACGTACTGCTTCCACGTCAAAGACACCATAGGCCATCTGGAGAGGAGTGCACCTCTCTGCGTCGGCATCCACATCGGCCCCTGCGGATAGCAGGCATGGCAGGGCTGCGGCGAATCTGTTGCGTACTGCTGATAAGAGCGGAGTCTCATCCAGATAATCGCAGGCATTGACATCCGCTCCGCGTTCGACGAGTTGCACGACGCGCGGAAGATTATGTTCTGAGATCGCTGTGAAGAGGCGTTGCATAGCCTTGAACCTGCGGTGGCGTGGAGACTAGGGCGCAGCATGTAGGGGCACTGCTTGCTGTGTCCTGTGCGCCCCTACACTGCTCCCACCGCGCTGGGGGCGAAGAATGCTTTTCCCGGTCGCAGACCGGTTAGCCGAAGGCTCGCCAGACGGGTCGTTTACGGCCCGGTCTGCATAGATGGATTCCCATGCCCTTGACGATAAATGGGGGTTCGATTGTTTCAGCGCTTGCGCAGGAAGGCGGGAATGTCCAGCTCCTCCCCGGTGGGTTTGCGCTGCTCCGTCGGGGCAGGCTGCTGCGACTGCGAAGGCAGCGCTTGCGGAGTATCGGCGGCGCGGGCAGGCTGTGGCGGCTGCGGAGGGATCTGGGGCGGCTGCGTCTGTGGCGGGGGCGTCCCGGCACGTCCGGCGGAATCGGATGGCTGGTAGGGGCGCGGGGTGTTCTGCGCTACGCCATAGGCGGGGGAGCTATAATTGGTATCACGGGACTGAGAACGGCCTGCATCGCCGCGCCCGTAGCCGCTGACCTCCCCAAAGCCCGTCGCCAGGACGGTGACGCGTACCTCGCCCTCCAGGCCCGGATCGGGAACCCAGCCGAAGATGATATTGGCATCCTTCTGATCGCAGAGTTGGGAGATCTGGTCCGCCGCCTCGGTGAATTCGGCCAGGGTCAGGTCGTTGCCGGAGGTCACATTGACCAGGACGCGGGTCGCGCCGTTGATGCTGGTCTCCAGCAGTTGCGAGGAGACGGCGTTCTGCGCGGCCTCGACCGCCCGGTGGTCGCCGCTCGCCATCCCGATGCCCATCAGCGCCGGGCCGGCGTTCGTCATAATGGCTCGCACGTCGGCGAAGTCCACGTTGATCATGCCGGGAATGGTGATGATGTCGGAGATGCCTTGAACCCCCTGGCGCAGCACATCGTCTGCCACTTTGAACGCCTCGACGAGGGTCATACGGCGGTCTCCGACGGAGATCAGCCGCTCATTCGGCACCACGATGATCGTGTCCACCTTGCTCCGCAGGTTATCGACCCCCTCGGCTGCGAGGCGGCTGCGGCGCGGCCCCTCGAACGGGAAGGGCTTGGTGACGACGGCGACCGTCAGCGCGCCCATCTCCCCGGCGATCTCGGCGATGACGGGAGCGGCGCCGGTCCCTGTGCCGCCGCCCATGCCCGCCGTGATGAAGACCATGTCGGCCCCATCCATCATCTTCTTGATCTCGCTCTTGCTCTCCTCCGCCGAGGCGCGCCCGATCTCCGGGTTGCCGCCCGCGCCGAGGCCGCGCGTCGAGTTCTCGCCGAGCTGCAGCTTGCGCGGCGCTTGCGAGATGTTGAGCACCTGAACGTCGGTATTCATCGCCAGGAACTCGACGCCGGTCAGGCCGGCCTCGATCATGCGATTGACCGCGTTCGTTCCACCGCCTCCCACACCGATCACCTTGATGCGCGCCGAACCCAGTTCCGGCAGACCGACATTGAGCGAGTTACTATTCATCAGGGGCCCTCTCTCCTGTTTTATGGCTGAATTGATGATGCCTGTTCCGCTCTGCCCTCTCCCGGCAGGGGAACGATCTCTTCTTTACACCCGGAAACGATCAAAGAGCGAGGCGAAAAAGCGCGACAACGCCCCGAAGAATCCGCCGCCTGAAGGGGGGCGGGCTATAGGTTGTTGCGCGGTCTTGATCTGCTTGGCTCCGAATTGTACCAGTCCGATGGCCGTCGCGTACTTCGGGTGGGTCAGTGTCTCCCCCAGTCCGCCGACCCCAAACGGCTTGCCGATGCGGACCGGCGTCTCCATGACCTGCTGCGCGATCTCGATGCAGCCCTTCAACTGGCTGCCGCCTCCGCTGACGACCAGGCCCGCCGGGATCTTGTCCAGGCAGCCAGCCTTCTCCAATTCGTCCTTGACCAACTGGAACAGCTCCTGCATCCGAGGCTCGATGATCTGCACCAGGGCGCGGCGGCGCAGCTTGCGGGCCTCCTCCCGGCCCACCTGCCGGACCGCGATGACGTCCTCTTCGGAGACGAGTTCGATCAGCGCGCTGCCGCTCTCCGTCTTCAGGCGCTCCGCCTCATCGTGCCCGACCGTCAGGCCATAGGCGACATCGTTGGTGACATGGTTGCCGCCCACGGGAATCACCGCCGAATAGAAGATCTCGCCATTGCAAAAGACCGCCAGGTCGGAGGTCCCGCCGCCAATATCCACCAGGCAGACCCCCAATTCCTTCTCTGCAGGCAAAAGCACGGATTCGCCCGTGGCAATCGGCTCCAGAACCGGTTCGGCCACCTCCAGCCCGGCCTTGGTGACACACTTTTCGACGTTGCTCAGAAACGTAGTTGCGCCGTGGACGATGTGTGTGTCCACCTCCAGCCGCTGGCCGCTCATGCCGACCGGGTGCCGGATGCCGTTCTGGCCGTCCACCGAGTAGGAGCGGGGAATGGCATGAATGATCTGTCGGTCCGGAGGCAGGACAATGACCCGCGATGCTTCCAGCACGCGCTCCACGTCGCCCGCCGTGATCTCACGATCCGGGTGCGTGATGGCGATGCGCCCGCTGCTGTTGAGCGAGGCGATGTGATCGCCGGTCACGCCGACGTAGACCGCCTCCACATCCCGGCCCGCCTGCCGGGAGGCTTTGCTGACGGCATCCTCTACGCCGTGGGTCGTGGCTTCAATGTCCACCACCACACCCTTCTTCATGCCGAGGGAAGGACTGACCCCGACCCCGGTTATCAAGATCTCTCCGTGTTCGGTCATCTCGGCGATAAGCGCGCAGATTTTCGTCGTCCCAATATCCAGACCCGTGATGACTTCATTCTTCGCCAAGCGAATCACCCATTTCTCTGCATTAGATGTTACCGCCGATCTCTTTCGTTTGCGTCAGGGGCGTGGTCGTCGCGGACGCTGCCGCCTCCTGCTCTTCTTGCGCCCGGCTGCGCTCCATGGCGCGCCGATTGAGGTAGTAGCGGCGGATGAGCGACAGGTTGAGGAACACCCGGGAGCCGAGCACGAGCACGGCGACGAGCGCCAGGTTGACGCCGATGCGGTCGCCCAGAAGCGCGAGCAGTGTCGCCAACAGGGTGTTCAGCACAAACCCTGTGGCAAAGATGTCGTTTTGAAAACGCCCTTCGATGCCCGCCCGAATCCCTCCGAAAATGGTGTCCAAGCCTGCCAGCGCCGCTACCGACAGATAGGGCGCGTAATCGGCGGGTACCTGCAGATTGAACTTCCAAAAAATAACAGACCCCAACGCCCCGCCCGCCACCAGGCTTGCGATGGGAAACCAGATTTTCATGGTACTCCTGCGTTCCTTTACTTGCTCTCCGACTTGGTTCCCTCTGCCGCTTCCCGCTCTCGCTTCCCATCCGTGGGCGCGGGAGGATGGGCAAAGGTGCTGTGCGTACTGCCCGCATAGGCGGGCAGGCGCAACAGGCTCTTCTTTTCGATCTTCGCCATGTCCGGGTCGAACTGCGTCAGTTCGGTCAGAACGCCGCCTTGCGTTTTGAGGCCGCCGTAGAGCGCTTCGGGGTCGCCGATGGCCTGAATGACATAGGGCGGCGCCGTGGGAACCCCGCTGATCTGAATGACCGGGCCGACGCAGCGGATCGAAGTCGTTGCGACGACCCGTTTGTCGTTCACGCTGATGGCCTCCGCACCGGCAGCCTTCATCTCGTTGATGACATTGGCTATATCCTGGTCGTGGATCAGGATATTGAGCTTCATCTGCTCGGAAGCGATCAGAGGCTGCTTGTGGCTGTCTGTTAGTGTCACCTGTATGCCCGGTCCGATGGCATCGGTCAGCCCGGCAAGAAACTTGCTCTCCTGTAACTCTTTGTTCAGTGCGCTGGCGGCATTCGTCCCCTTCGCCAGTTTGTTCTCCAGCTCCGTTTTCTGCTGGTTCAGTTTTTTGATTTCGTCCTCATATTCGGTCGCCTTGTCCATAGCGACCTGCATCTCGCTCCCATAGTGGAAGCCTGCGCGGTTGGGAGCGCGCCCGGCGCGCGTGATCTGATTGGTGGTGAAGGCGGCGGCGGCCAGCAGCAGCCCCAACACAAAGCAGAGGATGCTGATCTGCCAGACGAAGGAGCGATGATTGATGTTCGCCGAAAAAACGCTCATAGAATACTGCCTGACTCTTTCTTGCCTAGATGGTCTGATCCGGATAGGCTCCATCCTGGG
Organism: Chthonomonadaceae bacterium; assembly: GCA_035295825.1. Lineage (GTDB taxonomy): Bacteria > Armatimonadota > Chthonomonadetes > Chthonomonadales > Chthonomonadaceae > DATGIG01. Next base: position 8,637 of record DATGIG010000548.1, read on the forward strand.
AGCCCTGGGTGGGAACGCGCGGTGGCGCGGTGACATTCGGGGCCGGCGTGCTGCCGCTGCCGACCGGCGGCGACGTAGCCGCTACACGGGGCGTACACGCGGGCGCTTCCGGGCACGAGAGATTGATCTCTTCGAGCCGGGCGGCGATGTCCGGCTCCTTTGCCAGGGCGCGGCGTGTTAATTGGAGCTTGGTATCGATGGCTTCGTTGCGCCCGAAACGGATACGGATTCCATTCCGCATATTTAAGCACAAATTGTCGTTTTGGTCAACCTGAATCTTTGCGATGCGTACCACCGGGTCGTTCCAGACGCTCCGGAAGATCTGAATCGCGGTGAGAACGCTGGCGGAAGCCAGTGCGACGCCCGGTTGGAGGACCGGCGAACCCTCCAGGACCACATGCTGCAGGCGGGCGCTCACCTCCGGACGCGCGGTTCGGATCGGGACGCCCTGTGCATCCACCTCGAACGCGGCTGTGGGTGTCTCCACAATGACGGCAGGCTCCCGCAGAGTGATACGCGCCTGCACCGTATCCGGAAAAACCCGTCTCACCTGTGCCGCTTGGACCCAGGGCAGGCGGGCGAGGCGCTGCTGGCGGTTGCTGACCGGAACGCGAAACCAGTTGACGCCGGGGCGAAGGGTCATCATGCCGGTCGTGACGGCGACCTCCTCCGGCGGCAGGCTCTCCGTTCCCTGGACCCGAACGTGCTTGATGCCGAAGACGGGAGAGGTGAGCAGCCCCGTCGCGATCACGACGCCCAGCACGAGATAGAGCATCAGTAGAACCCGCTGCCGGGTGCGGCGCACCTCCGCCATGCGGGGAGGGCGACGCTTCGGGAGCCCTGGCTCCTCGGAGGGGGTACGGCGTTTACGTTGGGAGGATGGCATGGGAAACCTACTCCTTATTCATACAAACAATGCAATATTCTGTCGGCGTACGAAAACGGTGGCTTGTAGGGGCGCTGCTTGCTGCGCCCAGCCCCTGTGCCTGCACTGGGCAACCACAGGGGCCTGCCCCTACCGCAGGGCGGCGGCGATGAGACGATCCAGCAGTACTGCAAATGGGATGCCGGCCTGTTCGGCGGCCTGGGGGAGCAGGCTCGTCGGCGTCATGCCGGGAATGGTGTTGACCTCCAGGATGGCGAGGCGCTCGTTCTCGACGAGCATGTCGGTGCGGGACATGCCCCGGCAGCCGAGCAGCGCATGGCAGCGCAGCGCCAGCTCCTGCGCCTGCCGGCTCAGGGCCTCCGGCAGCCGGGCCGGAATGTAGTGATCGCTGCCGCCTGCGGCATACTTGCTCTCATAATCGTAGTAAGCGGACTTCGGCACGATCTCGACCAACGGCAGCGCTTCCGGCTTCCCATCCGCAGCTTCCAGAACGCCCGCCGTGATCTCTATGCCGCGCACGTAGCGCTCGATGAGCGCCAGGCTATCATACTCCAGTGCCTTCGCAACGGCCTGCGGCAGTTCGGTGGGGGTGTTCACCAGCGCGCAGCCGAAGGTCGAGCCCTCCGCGTTCGGCTTGACGAAGACCGGATAGCCCAGCCGGCTGCCCACCTCCTCCATCCAATCCGCCTCGGGGCGGCTCCCATCCCGGTCAATCCGCACATCCTCGATGACCGGGAGGCCCTCCGCCGCGAGGAGGCGCTTGGTCATGGCCTTATTCATCGCCAGGGCGCTCGCCAGCACGCCGGAGCCCGTGTAGGGGATGTCCAGAAACTCCAGCATACCCTGCACCGTGCCATCCTCGCCCCCCTTGCCGTGCAGCGCGATAAAAACCACGTCGGGGCGGCCCGCAAAGGTATCTGCCGAGGCTGTCGGGACGATCTCCTCTGAGGCTGCCTCCCCCCTCTGCCCGATCCGGGGCGCCGGGGCCTGCGCCAGGGTGAGCAGGTCCGCCGTATCCACGCCGCGTATGGCGTATTTCATGGGGTCGAGCGCCTGCAAGATCATTTTGCCTGTAGCGAGAGAGACGGGGCGCTCGCTCGAAGCGCCGCCCATCAGCACGGCGACCCGCAATTTCCGATCCAATAAGCTCACCCTTTTGCGCTCCGCTCCTGTAAGAGTTGGACGAACGCCTCGCCCTCATCGCGAATATCCCCCGCTCCCAGAAACACGACCAGGTCGCCGGGACAGACGAGCGCCGCCAGCATCTCGGGAATGTCCCGCTTCTCCGGCAGATAGAGGGCCTTCGCCTGCGGATGGAGCACGCCCGCTTTCTGGGCGATGTCCGCCGCGTGGACTCCGGGCAGGGGGGCTTCCCGTGCCGCATAGATATCCGTGACCAGGAGCACGTTCGCCTCCGAAAGCACTTTCGCAAACTCCGGTAGAAAGTCTCTGGTGCGGCTATAGAGGTGGGGCTGGAAGACGGGCACCAGGCGACGCCGGGGATACGCGCTGCGCAGGGCGTCCAGCGTGGCGCGGATCTCCGTCGGGTGGTGCGCGTAGTCATCCATTACCAGAATACTGCCGTCCGCGAAGGGGATCTCCCCCAGGATCTCCTGCCGCCGTCCCGCCCCCCGAAAGGCGCTCAGCCCGGCGGCAATGTCCGCCTCCGGGATCTCCAGCAGCCTGCCCACGGTAGCCGCCGCCAGCGCATTCATCACATTGTGCCGTCCGGGAACCTTCAGAGTGATATGGGCCTGGCCTGTCGGCGAAATCCAGTCGAAGGCGGTCCGGCCCTCCTCCGTAATGTGCGCGGCTCGAAACTGTGCGTCGTGGCCCATGCCGAAGGTATGCAGCAGGTAGGGGAAGTTGATCCCGCCCAGCACCTCCAGCGTGTTCAGATCGTCGGCATTGATGACAATCTCCCCGATGAGGGGGCGCAGGTTCTCCAGGAAGCGCTGGTAGCCCTTCAACACGTTTTCCGGCGTTCCGTAGTGGTCCAGGTGTTCCGCCTCGATATTGGTCAGCACGATGATATCCGGATTGAGGCTCAGGAAGGAGCTATACGCCTCGCAGGCTTCGGCGACAAACGGCCCCTCCTGCTTGCCGATCCGGACGTTGCCGCCCAACTGGGCGACCTCGCCGCCGACAAAGACGGTCGGGTCGAGGCCCGCATGCTGCAGCATCACGCCGATCATGCCCGTGGTCGTGGTCTTCCCATGCGTGCCTGCAATGGCGATCTTCGGACCTTTGTGCGCGGCCATCAGCTCGCCCAGGAAGTCGGCCCGGGAGACGATCCGGATACCGCGTTCTCGCGCCGCCAGGATCTCCGGGTTGTCGGAGCCGATGGCGGCGGAGGCGATTACCAGAGAGACATCCGGCGATAGGTTTTCTGCCCGGTGCTCTCGATAGAGGATTGCGCCGCCCGCCAGCAGCCGGGCGACGGCCGGGTTGGAGTGAGGGTCCAGGTGGAGGTCCGATCCCGATACCATCGCCCCTCGCGCCTGTGCTACCTGGGCCAGCGCGCTGACCCCGATGCCTCCGATCCCTAAGAAGTGGATATGATTTTTTATTGTCGTCACCCCATTTTGATTGTTGTGTAGATAACCACTCTCGCGACCTCATATGCCGCATTCGGGCGGCCCATGTGATAACTGGCCGCTCTCATCCGCTCTCGCTGCGCCGGAGCATCGCGCAGCGCCAGCACCTCCGCCTCTAATTTCGACGCGGAGAGCTCTTTTTCCGCACGGTGCAGGCACGCGCCCGCCGCTTCCAGCGCTTTGGCATTCGCGGTCTGATGGTCCGCATAGGCGGTTGGAAGAGGAATGACCAGAGCAGGCAGGCCGTTCGCCGTCACCTCCGAGAGCGTGGACATCCCGCCCCTGCAGACGATCATGTCAGCGGCCCGATAGGCCAGCGGGATCTGCTCCGTCTCCAGAAACGCCCTGGGGAGATAACCGTCCCCAATAGGTAGGTTCCGCTCTTGAGCCTGTGTGCAGACCTCCTCGAAATTCTTCGCGCCGGTCTGATGCAAGATCTGCACGCCTGCGCCCAGCAAACGCATCGCAGCATCCACAACGAACGTATTGACGGCGCGCGCTCCCTGGCTGCCTCCCAATACAAGGACCGTGAACCGATCCGCCACCAATCCGGGAAAAGCGCTGCGCGCCTGCTCCGGCGTTACCTCCTGCGGAGCGACAATACCCGCCCGCAGCGGCATGCCCGTCACGACCCACTTCCCGATGGGAAACTCCCGCCCCGTCGCTTCAAACGAGAGACATACCTGCTGTACGTACCGGGCCAGCCAGCGGTTTGTGCGCCCCGGCACCACATTGTTCTCCAAGATCAACGCGGGCAGGCCCAACCGTACCCCAGCCAGTACCGTCGCCGCCGCCACATAGCCGCCCGTCCCAATCACGACATCCGCCTTGAAAGCCTTCAAATAGGTTTTGGCTTCCCGGTAGCCCTTGCATAAAGACCAGATTACGCCCAGGGTCGAGGGCGACAGGACCTTCCGCAGCTTGCGGGCCGTTACGGCCTGAAACGGTACGCCCGCCTTCGGGACGATCTCGGTCTCCATGCCGGTCGAACCGCCGATATAGAGCCGTGCGCCGCCCGAATCCAACCGCTCCAGCGCCTCGCAGACCGCAAGCGCCGGATAGATGTGCCCGCCGGATCCCCCTCCGCTGACCACCACCCGCATCCTAAACTCCCATTTTAACCACCCGCTACGCTAGAGGCACAGAGACACAGAGAACAACAGAAGAACAATCCGCAGATTGGCGCAGATTAACGCAGATTACATACGAAAGAAGCGATCAACATGCTCATCCGAAATGAAGAGAGAAATGCTCCCTCCCTTTGTGGCTTTTAATCTGCGGTAATCTGCGGATAAATCCTGCTTTTATTGTGCCATAGTTTCGACCGGCGGCATCGGGTTTTGTGCGATGTTGAGCAGTAAGCCGACGCCGATCATCAGAAAGATCAGCGAGGTCGAACCCAGGCTGATGAAGGGCAAGGGGACCCCGGTGGCCGGGATCGAGCCGGTGACCACCGCGACGTTGATGAGCGCCTGCCAACTGATGAGCGCGGTAATGCCCCCTGCCAGCAATTGGCCGAAGCGGTCCTTGGTCTGGCGGGCGATGACGAAGCCGCGCCAGCCGATCAGCCCGAAGAGCAGGATCACCGGCAGGACGCCGACAAAGCCCAGCTCTTCGCTCATCGTCGCGAAAATGAAGTCGGTATTGGCTTCCGGCAGGTAGTATTTGCCTCGGCCCTGGCCCCAGCCCACGCCGAACCAGCGCCCGGAGCCGACCGCCAGACGCGACTGGTACATCTGGTAGCCGATGCCCTCCTTCTGCTCTGCGGGGTGCAGGAAGACTTCCAGGCGGTCCGTGCGGTGCTTGAAGACGAACCCCGCCAGAAAGACGGCCAGGAGCGCTCCGGCGCAGATAAGGGCGATGTGGCGTTTGCGTGCGCCCGCAAGAAAGAGCAGCGTCACTGCCACAAGGAGGAGGACGCAGGCCGTGCCGAGGTCCGGCTCGCGTTCGATCAGGAGCAGATACACCCCGATGATGCAGAGCGGCCCGCTCAGGCCATCTACGAGGTGCCCGATCTTGCAGCCGGGGCGGGAGAACCGGGCGGACAGGTAGAGGATCAGCGCCATTTTGGCGAATTCCGAGGGCTGGAACGTCATGCCCAGGTGGACCCAGCGGGCGGCTCCGTTGATACGCACTCCCAGATGCGGGATCCAGACCGCCGCCAGGAGGGCCAGGCCCAGCAGCATCAGGGGCAGGGCGAACTGTCGCAGCCGCCAGTAGCCGATCTGCATCATGGCGAGTAGCGCCGCCAGGCCGATGCCCACTCCCAGCGCCTGCTGTTTGCCATAGTAAAACGGATCGTTGCCGAGTTTGACGCTATCGAGCGACTTTGGGAAACTGGCGTCGCAGACCATCAGCAGACCGATGGCGACGAGCGCCAGCGTCGCGCCGAAGAGCCAGATGTCTACGTTCGGTTTCGATGGAGCGGTTGCCGTCAATGTCGGTGTCATGGCGTCTCCTCCTCCAGTGCATGGACTGCGCGGCGAAAGGCGGCGCCCCGCGCTTCAAAGTCACGAAACATATCGAAGCTGGCGCAGGCGGGGGAGAGCAATACGGCGTCCCCCGGCGTGGCATCCTCCTGTGCAAGGCGAACGGCTTCCTCCAGCGTCTCCGCGCGGCGGATCGGCGCATAGCCGCCCTGCCGGAAGGTCGCCTCCATCGTATCGGCAGCCGATCCGATCAGCACGACCTGCCTCGCCTTGCGATGCAGGGTCGGGATGAGCGGGGCAAAGTCCAGGCCCTTCTCCGCGCCGCCCGCAATGATGAGGGTGGGGCGGTCCATGGCCTCCAGAGAGGCGATGGCCGCTGCCACGTTGGTACACATACTATTATTAATGTAACGCACGCCCCGGATATCCGCTACAAACTCCATCCGATGAGGAACTCCCGAAAAGGTACGCACGGCGGCGGCAATGGCCTCCGAGGGCGTGCCCATAATCAAGGCCGCTGCGGAAGCCGCCAGGACGTTCTCGATACTATGCACACCGGGCAGGGCAGGCGAGAACTCCGCAACCGGCAGG
>DATGIG010000549.1:0-3026 GCA_035295825.1 Chthonomonadaceae bacterium
GAAGCGGCGATAGAGTTCGTCCTGCCACTGCTCCACCAGGCTGCCGGGGCAGACGATCAGGCAGCGTTTGAGGTCGCCCCGTATGAGAAGCTCCTTGATGAACAGTCCCGTCATCACGGTCTTCCCGGACCCCGGATCGTCCGCCAGAAGGAAGCGCAGTGGCTGGCGCGGCAGCATCTCTTCGTAGACGGCGGTGATCTGGTGGGGGAGCGCGTCAATGAGGGAGGTATGGACGGCCAGGAGCGGGTCGAAGAGATAGGCCAGGCGGATACGAGTGGCTTCGGAAACGAGGCGCAGCAGGCCGCCATCCACGCCGAACGACCAGAGACGGCCCGGCGCAGCCACAGCCAGGGTCGGCTCGTTGTCCCGGTAGAGCAACTGGTTGCCCAGCCGTCCTTGCGGGTCTTTGTAGGTGAGTTCCAGGGCGGTCGAGCCGAACCACGTGACATCCACCACGACAACGGCCGTATCGGGCAGAATGCCGCGCACCTGCGCTCCACGTGTCAAGTCTTCCAGGCGGGTCATCGGGCAAAATCCATACCCTCGGTTCAGGTCGAGAGGCATCATCGGAAAGTCGAGCATAAGGTTGGCGATGCCCCCGCCAATTTCCTCCCCGCTCCAGGTTCAGCCCGCTAAGAACCTGTCCGAACACTCAGGATTTTCAACGGGATCCAAGCCTTCCCACCCGCAGGGCGGTGGGGTGTAAGGGCCCTACAGGCCCGAGGACCCCAGACGGGGTTTTCAATGCCCGGACAGGCCGGCCGGTAGGATCCGCGTACAGCTCTAAAGGAAAAACAGCCTTCAAAGCCGAACAGATGGCGTTGCGCATCCGTCTCGATGGTGAACGCGAAGCAGGAGAGATCGTAACCATCTTGGGAGAACGGAGTCCGATGCCCAGACTTCAACTAAGAAGACGCCCTGCGCCGCCCGAGGCGCTGCCCCTGCCGGAGGGACAGATCACGGTGATACTGTGTACGGTTTCCCCATTGATAGAAGGACGAGGGCGAAAGCGGACGCGGACGCCACCCTCGACAGGGTCTATAGCGGCGACCACTTGCGCCAGGAAATCATGCTTCTCGGCCTCGGTATAGATGGGGTCGTTTAGTACCTCTTCCACGGCGGCCATAACCTCTGCCAGCTTCTGCGCCTCGGTCTCCGGCTCTATGGCCCCTATCTGCCTCTCTTCGGCTTCCAGGGCTTCCAGCCGGGCGGCTATAGCCTCTCTCCTGGCTTTCATCTCTGCGAAGACGCCCGCATAGACAGCCGGGTTTGCTCCTGCGGCTATGCCCTGGATTTGCGCTTCCACGGCGGCACGCTCGCGGGCTTCCAGGGCCGCTAATTCGCGCGACAGGCGCTCCCTCTCTGCCGTGTCCACACTTTGCCCCCGCTCCTCCTGCCAGGCTCTAAGGGCCTTCTGTGCCTTCTCCTTCTGGTGAGCGGCGACAGAGACAGCCAGCCGGGTATACTTCTCCTTTTCGGCGGCATCGTAGGCGCGGTTATTGCAGACGTGCCCGCCAGGGTTGCAAGAGGGGCGGCTATCAGGACACTGATAGATGAACTCCTGCCAGCGCCCCCATTTCGCCCGGCGCTCCCGGCGGGAACCGTGCATCCCCCGTCCGCACAGCGGGCACCGGAGAAGCCCGCCCAAAAGGAACCGGCGCTTCGGATTGCCGGAGAGAGTTCCCTTGTTGGAGACGAGCTTCTGCTGGCAGGCGTCCCACAGGTCCGCGCTCACCAGGGCCGGCGCTGTCAGGGTAACGCAGTTCTCGACCGGCGCCGCGCGCTGGACGAAAGGCCGCCGGAAGCCCTGTTCCAGCCGGCTTTCGTCAGAGTGGCGGACGGTGCGACCGAAGGCCGGCTCTCCTTTGTAGGCAGGGTTGGAGAGTATCGTCCTTAGCGAGCTTCTGCGCCAGTAGTCACCGTTGCGAGGGGTCCGCACGCCCTGCGCGTTCAGCCAGCGGCAGACCGCTTCCAGGCTCTCACCGTCTGCGTAGCGCCGGAAGATTTCCTTTACCCAATGGGCCTCTGCCTCTACTATCTGATAGCTCCCTAACTGGTCGGCGGGATAGTCCCCTTTCAGCACGTCGGCACGGATGACGACGTGATAGCCGTAGGGCGAGCGGGCGCGGGAAGGCTGCTGTCCTTGCTCTGCGCGGCGGCGCATTCCCAGCATGGTACGCTCGCGGATTAGCTCGCGCTCGAACTCGGCAAATCCGGCCAGTTGGGTGAACATCAGCTTGCCGGTGGCGCTGCTGTCGAAGTTCATGCCGTCCGCGAAGACGAGCCTGCCGCCCGCCACCTCTACGCGCTTGCGGATGGCGCGGATAACGTCCACATCCCGGCCTGAGCGGTCTAGCTTGTAGATGATAAGCGTATCGGCCTGGCGGCTTTCCAGGGCAGAGAGGGCCGCCTGGATGCCAGGACGCCCCAGGTACAGGGCGCCGGAAACGCCAGGGTCGCTGAAGGTGCCGACAACCGGCAGGCCCAACTCGGCGGCCTTTCTAAGACAGGCAAGCTCCTGCGCCTCTAAGGACGTACCGCTCTCGGCCTGCTCGCCTGTGCTGACGCGGGTATAGAGAACCGCTTTCGATGTTTTCATAGTCCTGTTCCTCTCCGTAAATTTCCGCATATCCTAACGATTGGATATTCTAATACTACAGTATGCCGGGGGAAAGAGGAAAGAACGGAATGGATGCACGAGAGGCACGACGGGAAGCCGCGCGGCTATTGGGGCAGGCGCGAACGGAGAGGAAGGCAGCCGCCTGCCGGGAGAACGGGAAGAAGGGCGGCAGGCCGAAGGGAGAAGCGAAGCAGGGGCCACCCCTTCTTAATGGTAAGGCTTCACCTTCCGCTAACTTAGCGGAAGGTTGTGGTAACTTACCACAAGCAGCGACCAACTTGGTCGAAGCAGCGGGTAAGAGCAGGAAGGCAGAAGAGGCAAAGGCACGCAATCGCCTGGTGAATATGCGCCGCCTGTTGCCTTGCCAGCACGCTCCGATGCTCCTCCGGCGTGAGGCAGGGCACAT
>DATGIG010000550.1:0-10805 GCA_035295825.1 Chthonomonadaceae bacterium
GGAGGGGGGCGGCTATCGCCTCTATGCCTATATTTCGGATGGGCACGGCAACGCGGCGGTCGGGAATATTCCGCTCCGGGTCAATGGGCCGGTCCCGATCCCGAAGAGCCGCGTCGCGAAACTGCCCCTCACGCTCTACGATGAGGCGGGCCGCGCCGATCCGCCCTACCTGCCCACGGGCTGGATGGGCAATATCAAGGCGCTGAAGCTGGACGCGGAGTGCACCGAGACGCCGCACTCCGGCAAGACCTGCCTGCGGATAGACTACCAGGAGAAGGAGGGCTGGGGCGGTATCGTCTGGCAGTCGCCGCCCAACGACTGGGGCGACAAACCCGGAGGCTGGGACCTGACCGGGGCGAAGCGCCTCACCTTCTGGGCCAGAGGCGGCACGGGAGACGAGGTGCTGACCTGCTCCTTCGGCCTGCTGGGGCGCGATAAGAAGTTCTTCGATACAGCCACTGGCAAGCTCGAAAACGTAAAACTGAGCAAGACCTGGCAGCAGTATAGCCTGGATCTGGCGGGCAAGGACTTAACGCGCATCAAGACCGGCTTCGCCTGCATCCTGGCCAGTAAGGGCGCGCCGATCACTCTCTATCTCGATGACATCCGTTTCGAGTAGACCCTCTGAAGCAAATCCTGAACCCTCGCAAACTCAAATCAGAATAATCGGCATCCAAAGACGGAACACCGCATGAGGGGGTAGGCTCATGCGGCGTTCATGCAGGATAGATGCGGAGTTACTTCATTTTGGCTCGCCGTCTGCGATAGAGCGCGAATCCCGCCAGGGGCAGCAGACCGCCCGACAACAGTGAGAGGCTCGCTCCGTCCGGAGTGTAGTAGGGAGCCGGGTCGCTGGCGAAGGTGCCCGTACCGGAGGCGGTAAAGGATTTCAGCCAGCCATTGATATCCAGCCCGAGCTTCGGCGTCAGCGAAGAGAACGAGAGGGCATAGTCCCGCTCCGTCGTCAGGTTGAAGATGAGGAAGTCGGAACTGAAGTTCACGATGTCGCCTTCGGCAGTGTCTGCATTGGTGCTGGCGCTGCCGCCTTTGCCGAATAGGGTGAACGTCGAATTCGTATCCACCGTCAGCAGATTCGTCAGGCCGTTGACGGGAGTGACGGCTGTGAAGACCATGTCCACAAGATGGAAACTCTGCATGAATGGCCCGGCGCCGGTCGGCTTGCCGCTCACCGTCGCATCGAATGATAGCGTCGCCGCAATATTGGCGGTGCTGTTGCCGTTGTATCCATTGTTGACGCCATAGGAGAACTGAACCGGGATATTCGTCACATGGAAGCTGCTGGTGGCTCCGGTATCTTGGAACGAAAAAGAGTTGACACTGTTATTCGTTTCCCGGAACTGCGCGAACGTGGTCAGATCTGCGCGCGCCGCAGTCAGGCCTCCCAGTGAAAGGAGGGCTGCTGCCGCTGCCACCAGACCCATCTTTTTGACAAACACTTCTTCCCTTCCCTTTCTTAGCAACACGGTTTCAAAGCGTTTTGAAATGGTTTCAAAGCGTTTTGAAACAGCCGAGCAACCTTCCTCGGTTCCGAGGGGTAAGCGGAAAAGCGAACGATTGCAGTGCCATTATAACACAGCAATTCCGGAATCCCTGGAGTGCGCGCAAAAAACCTTACAAATACTGTGTAAATCCATGTGAATGCGGTGTTCCTCTGCCTGCCCCACCTTGGAGCAGGCAGTTGTTTACCCAATGCGGACCTATCGCGATTTTATGGAAGTCTCGGTCGTATATTGCATAGAGAACTGCAAAAAGGAGATTCCCTCGATGGTAAGACTATCCCTTCCCGTAGAACCAGACGATCATATTATGGGACCTGACGAAGCCAAAGTTACCCTGGTCGAGTATGGCAGCTATGACTGCCCTCACTGCCGGCAGGCGCTCGGCGTTCTGGCCGAAGTGCGCCAACGCTATGGTAGCCCCCTGCGACTGGTCTACCGCCATTTCCCCCAGGAGACAAAGCGCTCCATCTCGGAGCGCGCCGCCGAAGCGGCGGAAGCGGCCGGCGCTCAGGGCAAGTTCTGGGAGATGCACGCGCACTTGCTGGAGAACCAGCAGGCGCTGGACGATGCCAACCTGATCGCCTATGCAACGATGCTGGGGCTCGACACACCAAAGTTCGCCTCGGATTTAGAGATGGGGGTGTATGCCGGGCGGGTGTTACGCCAGTTCCAGAGCGGTCGGGACAGCGGCGTACACAGCACTCCGACGTTCTTTATCAATGGGGTGAGGCACGACGACTACTGGGATGCGGATACCCTGCTCACTGCGATACGGGCCGCAGAGTAGAGGTTGTGAGGGGGCCCATGTCACGCTGTCTCCGTCTTGTTCCGATCTTGCTTACCCCTGTGCTTCTCTTCTGGTTCGCTTGCCTAGTGAGCGTTCCAAGGAGCATCTCTGGGAAGCGGTCACCATGCAGGATCTTCCCACGGTAAGCGCTCTGCTCGCCAAAGGAACCTCCGCGGACGAACGGGATCCCGAAAGGGCGACCCCTCTTATGTACGTGGTGGGCACGGGCGACATGGAACTGTTCAACCTCCTTCTGGCTCACGGCGCCGATCCGAACGCGAAGGACCCGCATGGCAAAACGGTGCTGATGGCTTGTGCGGGCAGCTACCGAACGTCCGAAGCGGAGACGATGGCGAAGACTCTGCTCAAGCATATCCGGGAGGTGGATATGCGCGACGAGAATGGCGCGACCGCGCTGATGTATGCTTCCGATAAGCCGGGCATGATCCAGATCCTACTGGATCATGGCGCGGACATCCAGGCGCACGACAATCGAGGGAAAACCGTGCTGATGGATGCGTCGGATTGGGAGTTTTATCCCGAAGCGAGTGGGCGGGGGCATTATGGAAACGCCGTCTCCTTTTTGCTGAAGCATGGCGCGGATGTCAACGCGCGCGATCAGAAAGGGGAGACCGCCCTGCTGATCGCGACCAGCAACCGCCAGGATATGAGAACGGTCACCGCCTTGCTGGCGGCCGGGGCAAAGCCGAACATTCCCGCTACGCGAGGAACGACGCCTCTGATGTGGGCTGCCCTGCGTGAGGATCAGGAACAGATCCGGGCTTTGCGCAAGGCAGGGGCGACGGTCGGATTGATGGAGGCGCTGCTTCTAAAGGACAACGCCGCTCTGAATGTCGCTCTGGCGAAGGGAGCCGATGTCAACCTGCGTGGTCCCTATGGCCGGACCCCCCTGATGGTAGCGGCTCAGAAGGAGGATATCGCGCTCGTGGAACGCCTGCTGGCGCTCGGTGCGAAATTGGATGTCCGCGATGACTTCGAATTAACCGCTCTGCATATCGCGGTGGGTGCGGATGGGTGGGGGTGGACTGAGCGTCACTTCGGCGGCAGACATCCGGGCGGCCCTCCGGAGGAAACGGAGGTTAAGGATCGGCCCACCCTGCTCCAACTCCTGATCACGCACGGCGCACAGGTGGATGCCCTGGACAAAGAAAAAGCGATGCCGCTCCAGTGGGCGGCGCACTGGGGCTTTACGCAGGATGTGAAGGTCCTGCTGGAGAGCGGAGCGGCTAACCAGGAAGCCCGTGGCGCGGTCCCGCTGGCGGATGCGCAAAAGCACGGTCACGATGCCATCGTCCGCCTGCTCATCGAGCATGGCGTCAGCGTCGATACGCGCGATGAGGATGGAACCCCGCTCCTGATTACTGCAGCACGCGGAGGGAATGCCGCTCAAGTCGTGTATCTGCTGGCGCATCACGCCGAGGTGAACTGCCGGGACGCTTCCGGCGCAACCCCCTTGATACACGCCGCCGGGAAGGGGAACCTCGCCATCGTTCGGACGCTCCTCGCCGCGCACGCCGACCCCCATCTGAAGGACTATGACGACCAGACCGCACTCGACTATGCAAATCAGAAACATCACCCGGACATCAGCGCCCTGCTGCAACAGGGCGTCCCCTAAAACTCCCCCGGATAGCAACGATATCGCAATCATCCCCTTTTCCGCTTCTACCTATTGATAGACAGTATCCAAGCAGAGGCGAAGGCCCTCCTTTTCGTATGCTTAATTTTGGTGAAACCGGCCCGTCATAATATATGTACGGTGAGTGGAACTGTACAATCCCATCAGGCTGCCTAGAATAGGAACTGTACGTTGGCTTATCCTCTCTCTCGTCTCTCACTTGCGTGTTTGCTCGGAATGGTGATAGTGTTGGGCATCGGGGTAGTGATGCCGTGTTATGGCGCCGATGCGCCGGTCTTACCGGGATACCGGATGACAACGCCTCCGAAGATTGACGGGATCATTGACAGCACGGAGTGGGCGAATGTCCCCACGGGTAAGGGGGGCTTTGACAGTCAGGACGGACACCCCGCGCCGGAGCCGATGCAGTTCTGGCTGGCTTACGATGAGAGCTATATCTACTTCGCGGCCAGGCTGGGGGATCACGACCCGAAGTCCATTCATGCGCAACAGTACCAGACCAATGTGGATCTCTCAGGCGACGATAACGTGCAATTGCAACTGGACTTGAACGGTTCGCTCGCCGACTTCAACACCTTCGGGATCAACAGCCGGGGCGCGACCTCGCTCGCGCTGGCAGGTGGGCGCGCGGACAAACGCGAGTGGAGCGGCGAATTCGTCGCCAGGGGCCGCGTCACCGACACGGGCTGGGAGGTGGAGGCGCAGATCCCATGGCAGATGATGCGCCTGCCCAGGGCCGGGGTCCGCAATCTGCGGTTCAATGTCGCCCGGTACCTGCCGCGTGATAAACGCTCCTACGCCTTCGCTTACACCCAGTCCGGGCATCAGGCGGAGACGCCAATGTGGCAGTCGGTCACGATCCCAAAACAGCAGCAGCCACGCATCCTCAAGCTGCTGCCCTATATTTATGCCGGCTACGACGCCAGGATCGGGGCCGTGTTCAACTCGGGCCTGGACATGAAGACGGAGTTGACCGACAAAATCACCCTCGTCGGCACGGTCAATCCCGACTTTCGCAACATCGAAGATCAGATCCTCTCTCTGGACTTCAGCCGCTTTGAACGGCTGGCAAATGAGACCCGACCCTTCTTTGCGGAGGGCAGCCAGTTCATGAACTCCGCGCTCTATGCGAGCCAGCGCATCGCCAGCGTAGACGCGGGCGTGAATGCCTACGGACGCCTGAATGACCGGACCAGTTTCGGCGTCATTGACACGGCCCGCTTCGGGCATGAGTACGACTTTGTGGGCAACGTCTCATTCGATCCCAATCCGAACGATTCCTATCGTTTGTCCCTCAGCAATCTTATGCAGCCGGGCTTGCAGAGTTCGGCCTACCTGGCGCGCTACAGCCGGCAGGTAGGCCCTGTATCCCTGTTCTTCCGCAGCATGGGCTCCCTGGACACAGAGCAGGGCGACGGCCAGTACGAGACGATGTCGGCTTTCTATCTCAAGAAGGAGTGGAATGCCTCGCTCGAATACGATTGGGCCTCCCCCCGGTTTGAAGCGCGCCTCGGGTATCTGCCGGAGATTGACTATCGGGGTCTATCCTACAATCTTGGCTACGATAAAGTGTATGCGCATGGCCGTGTCGCCGAGGCCGGAATCGGCTATTCCGGAGCGGAGTTGACGCACATCGATGGGGTGCAGTATCGGCGGCATAACGAAGTGGACAGCATGCTCGCGCTCCGAAATCGCACCCTCTTGACGCTGAACTACTATACGGAGCGGTTCAATGGGCAAGATGACCACCTGATGCAGGCCGCCGTTACCTATCCACGCGATGATGTGTTCCGTAACCTCTCCCTGGAACTCGATCAGGGCTCGCTCGCGCTGGTACACTATACCAGCGTAAGCGCCACCGCCAACTATCGCTTCGGCAGGCGGTTGCAGACGAGCGTCCGCTACCAACGGGTACACCATGGCGACCACCAGGACCAACTGATCCTCACCGGCAGCTATGACCTGTTGCATGACCGCTCCCTAAGCGGGCGCATCGTGAAGAGCAATTCGGATATCAACGGCTATGTGAGTCTCCGGCAGAGCGGCAACCGGGGAGTGGAGTACTTCCTCATTGTGGGAGACCCGAACGCAACCCGCTTCCGCGCCAGCGTCATCGTCAAGGTCGTCTGCCCCTTCGACCTGCTCCTCAGCCGAGCGCCACAGGGCCACGGGCGTTAACCGATGCCTCCTCCCTTTCCATCCGGCTCAGGGCGCAAAAACGGGGATTCCTATAGCAGGAAAAAGTCCGCTCCGGGGTGTAATAAGAGTAGGCATTGCCAAGCGAGGCGTCCGAAGCGACTGAGCGCCTGGAACGGAGGGAGACCGTGCTAACGATACGGGGCGGTGGGAGCCCGGCATTCTGCGATGGAGTGTCCCGGCGGGAGTTCTTGAAGATCGGCGGCCTGGCCCTCGGCGGGCTGTCGCTGCTGGACGTGCTGGCGGCGGAGGGGCAGACCGGCATCCGCACGGCGCATAAGGCCGTCATCATGATCTATCTGCCGGGCGGCCCGGCCCATCAGGACACGTTCGACCTGAAGATGGACGCGCCCGCCGACATCCGCGGCGAGTTCAAGCCCATCAAGACCAATGTCCCCGGCATCGAGATCTGCGAGTACCTGCCGAAGCTGGCCCGGAACATGGACAAGTTCGCCATCGTCCGCTCGCTGGTCGGGGCTCGGGATGAGCACGCCTCCAACCTCTGCTTCACCGGCTACACCATGGCCGAGACCAACCAGAACCACGCGCCGGACATGGGTTCGGTGATCTCCTATGTGCAGGGGCCGGTCGAGAAGACGGTCCCGCCCTTCGTCAACCTGGCGCGGCGCACGCAGCACTCGCCCTACAACGATCCCGGCCCCGGCTTCCTGGGCCTGGAGCACCGCGCCCTGAACCCCAACGGCCCCATGATGCGCGACATGACGCTGGAGGGTGTCACGCTGGACCGCCTGGGCAACCGGCGGCAGTTGCTCGATAGCCTGGACCGCTTCCGCAAGGGGGCGGACAGCCTGCAGGGGATGGACGCGCTGCACCAGAGGGCTTTCGACCTGCTCACCTCCAGCAAGCTGGTCCATGCCCTGGATGTATCGCAGGAGGACCCGAAGGTGCGCGAGCGCTACGGCAAGGGCATCCCCACCCCACAGGGCGACGCCTCCCCCATGATCCACGACCAGTTCCTGGCGGCGCGGCGGCTGGTGGAGGCGGGTGTCCGCTTTGTCACCCTCTCCTACGGCTTCTGGGACTGGCACGGAGGCAACTTCGCCAACCTGAAGCAGCACCTGCCCCTGCTGGACCAGGCCATCACGGCGCTGGTGCAGGACCTGCACGACCGGGGGCTGGACAAAGATGTCTCCGTGGTGGTCTGGGGCGACTTCGGGCGCTCCCCGCGCATCAACAAAGACGCCGGGCGCGACCACTGGCCCCGCGTCGCCTCCTGCCTGCTGGCCGGGGGCGGGATGCGCACCGGGCAGGTGATCGGCTCGACCAACCGCTTCGGCGAGGAGGCCGACGAGCGCCCTGTGGACTACAAGGACGTCTTTGCGACCCTCTACCACAACATGGGCATCGATATCGCCTCCACCCCGCTCCCCGACGCCTCCGGACGGCCCAACTACCTGTTTCCGGGTCATGAGCCGATTGCGGAACTGATCTAGCGAAGAGGCTCTCCTTGGCTTAGAGGACGGATTCAGACCGCAACCGCGTCGATCTGCTCACTTCCCAGCGCTCCCACTGCGGCCCAGAAGGCGTCGGAGGGGAAATCGGTCGGATCGTTTTTGCGTCCGTAATCCGTGCCATACATGGTGAACGTGGCGATCTGGCTATGTCGGACGATGTCCGCACCCGGATATTGCTGCTTCAAAAACGCATAAACGAGCGCGCTGCTATTGATCTGATCCTGCGGCCAGTCCTGCCCTGCCTCATGCTCATGCTCTACACCAATGGTGTGGTCATTGTCGTGTTCGGGTGTGTCTACGATCCCTGCATGGAAGGCGGTATCGCCATCATCCACCAGGTGCCAGATCGTTCCGTCGCGCTGAACGTACCAATGCGCGCTGACGTTATGCGTTCCGTCATGGCCGGTGAGGGTGGAGAGATCTCCGGAGCACTGTCCCTCCGAGGTATGCCACACAAACGCGGTAACCGAATTGCCGTTTCGCCCGGACCGGAAGGCGGTCGGAAGGGCTGCCAACCATTTATAACTCAATTGCATCGGATTTACTCCTACAGGGCCACACCTTTATGCGCCCTGATAAAGACAGCACACAGGACGAGACGCTCGGTCCCAACCGGGCCGGACAGACCAGGCAGGACCGAGAGGCGTTATTCAGGCAATCTTCCAGCCCCCGGCATCGCCATTCGAGGTATTCTCATCGCAATCCATTCCGAAGAGGGTGATTTCCGATCCCTGCACCAGATTGGCCTGGTCCTTCCAAGCGTCATACCCTCCCCAGCCGGTAGCCACCGCCAACCAGGTATAGGAGACAAACCCGATCTGCGTCAGGTGTTGGCAGGTGGCTCCGGAACCATACACGCCGACGAAGTAGTTATTCTCGTCTATAGGCCCCGCTTCCTGGAAGCAATCGCGTACTCCCTGGAAGTAGCTCTGCACTCTGCCGTCCGTAACGGAGGCATCGTAATCCACGGCGAAATAGATCGGAGTGCCTTTGGGTTGACCGACGTTCTCTGCAATCTGAAGCGCGACTTGCGCGTCGTGTTGGCCCTGGTCGTGCGTAAAATACTCCGGATGGTCGCCTATGGTCTCCCACACGGAGACGAGATAAATGCCCATTCCGGAAAGATGCGCCGCTTCGGCAGGCGTCAGGCACTTGGTAGGGATACGACTCCCCTCGCAGTAGTAGCGCGCCACAAATGTATAGCCCGCATCCAGGATCTCCTGCCCATGGGGAGTGCAGTCCCCGGTGGTGTCAAACCCTCTACTCATGATTTTCTCCTTCAAGTACAATGCGATCAACAATGTGGCAGACATATCGGCAAGCGATCGGGTCCACCACGGCAATGGGAATAAGCTCAAGTCGTCTCGCTAGCCTCATTCTTCACGGCGCCAGGATTCTCCTCTCTCCTTCTCCCATTTCGCAGGAAACCTGATGCCCGCTGTAGAAATAAAATGCGTAACTGATACCTTTGCCTTTCCTTGTAAGGCCCCGGAGGAGAACCCGCCGTATGCTTGCCCATGTCCAATCCAGCGCCGTCCTGGGAATAGATGCTTACCGTGTCACCGTCGAAGTGGATGTCAGCAACGGCATGCCCTCCCTCTCCATCGTCGGTCTGCCGGATGCGGCGGTCAACGAGAGCCGGGAGCGGGTGCGGGCGGCCATCAAGAACAGCGGTTACTTCTTTCCCTATGACAAGAGGGTTATTATCAACCTTGCGCCCGCCGATGTACGCAAAGCCGGACCCAGTTTCGATCTGCCGATTGCCGTCGGCATGCTGGTGGCGACAGGGCAACTCTCCGGGGAGAACCTGGAGGGGGCGCTGCTGGTGGGCGAACTCTCCCTCGACGGCGGGGTGCGGGCCGTGACGGGAGCGCTGCCGATTGCCATCGGGGCCAGGGAGCGGAGGGTGACGCGCCTCTATCTGCCCGCCGCCAATGCGCGGGAGGCGGCGATTGTCACGGATGTGGATGTCTTCCCGATAGCGACCTTAAGCGAGATCGTCCGTGCGCTCGCGATGCCCGAGACCGTGTCTCCTCTGCCCGCCGATCCCGCCCTGCTCACCCCCTCCGAACCGCGCTATCAGTACGACTTTGCGGACGTGAAGGGGCATGCGGCGGTGAAGCGGGCGCTGGAAGTCGCGGCTGCCGGTGGGCACAACGTCCTGCTCATCGGACCTCCCGGCAGCGGCAAGACCATGATGGCAAGACGCCTCCCCTCCATCCTCCCTCCCATGAGCGTCGAGGAGGCATTGGAGGCGACAAAACTCTACTCCGTCTCAGGAATGCTCTCCTCCGAGGTCGCCCTCGTCAACACTCGCCCCTTCCGCTCGCCTCACCACACCGTCTCCACCGCCGCCCTCGTCGGAGGAGGCGCCGTCCCCAAGCCCGGTGAGGTCAGCCTCTCCCATCATGGCGTCCTCTTTCTCGACGAACTCCCCGAGTTCAACCGCGACGCCCTCGAAGTCCTGCGCCAACCGTTAGAAGATGGCGTCGTCAGCGTCTCGCGGGTCTCCGCCTCCTACACCTATCCCGCTGACTTCACCCTCGTCGCCGCCATGAACCCCTGTCCTTGCGGCTACTATGGCGATGTGTTCCGCCAATGCACTTGCAACTCCACTCAGGTGCAGAAGTATCAGAAACGCATTTCCGGTCCCTTGCTGGATCGCATCGACATCCAGATCGAGGTGCCCCGCCTTTCTGAAGAGGAACTGCTGCAATCGCGGGCAGGTGAAAGCTCCAAGTCCATCCGAGAGCGTGTTCGAGCAGCCCGAGCGCGTCAGGCGGAGCGCTTCTCGCGTCCTCCTCTCGATCCCTCTGCCCTTGCCGAACCCGACACTCCCATCCATCCTGCCGACGCTCTGGCCGACCAGCCTCCCCCTCCCCACTCGGATGCCCTGCCCCGTGTGAAGACCCAGAGTCCGCTCTTCTGCAACGCCCAGATGGGACCGCGCGAGATCCGTGCCTACTGCGCTCCTTCCGAGGAGGTCAAGAGCCTGTTGCGTGCCGCCATCCAGCAGTTGGGTCTCTCCGCTCGCGCCTATGACCGCCTGCTCAAGGTCGCTCGCACCATCGCCGACCTCTCCGGCACGGAGGCTATCCAGGTGGCGCATGTGGCCGAGGCGATCCAGTATCGCTCCCTCGACCGCAAGTTCTGGGGAATGTAACAAC
>DATGIG010000551.1:0-11865 GCA_035295825.1 Chthonomonadaceae bacterium
TGCTTTGAAGGATCTCTTGCAGATAGCCCTGTGCCGCCTCGAAGGCGCCCTGAAGGCTCAGAACATGGCTCAAGTCCATGGTGGCAAAGGTGCGATAATCTTCCATCTCCTCAGCGGCGAACAGGTCGCGGGCCGCGATTAGATTGTCCCTGGCGGTATCCAGTTCGTTGGCCTCGATGCGGATACTGCCTAACTGCCAGAGCAGCCAGCCCTCCTTTTTGCGGTCGTCCAGCGTACGGGCCAGTGAGAGCATCTGCTCCAGCGTGGACATATAGGCGCTGCGATTGCGTTTCGGAAAGTATTGGGCATCCTGGAGTGCGCTCAGATGGCGCCATTCTGCCAGGATGCGCGCCCGTGTGCCCGGCTCGCTGGCCAGGTTCGGCAGCGGCGAACTCTCCGGCAGCGGTTGATCGGCTTGCAGAGCCAACGTGGTGCGTCCATCCTTCTCGGGATCAAAGAAATCGGTGTGGACGCGGGTTACGGCGGCGATCTTCTCCAAAGTGTTCCCAGGGATCATGATAATACCGCGCACATATTGGTAGATCACGGAGGGTGAGACATCAATGTAGGTCGCAAGCTCCTTTAGGGAGAGACCGGCCTGGGTCGCTGCGATTTTGATGCGCTCGCCGACACGGGCGCGCTTCTCCGGGGTATTCAGTTTTGAATTTTGTCGAGACACCATTTTCTCCTGACAGAGAGATCGCAGTAAGGTTCTTCAATACCTTCTCTTCTTCGTGGAGAGAAGTAGATGCGATCCTATGTTCTCTCTTGTGTTACGGATGACCGGAAACGTTGTTGAAGTTCAGAGACGCCCCCTCCGAAGGAGAGGGGCAACTGCCAATAGACGATTGCTTCGAAGGTCTGTAGATCCTTAACTTACAGCATTTCCAGGATAGGATTATATAGCAATGGGTTTATTGCTCTTCCCCTTCCGCTCTAAGAACGGCGGGAGTTGGGCGTCCTGTCGGGCGAAGACATCGGGGCGTTGGCCGCGCTCATTCGCCGCCGAAGGCGCCTGCATCTGAGCGTTGACCATTTGCGCCCGGACCCGGTTCCGATGGTACTGTTCCCGGTTCCGAACCCAGGTTTTGAAACAGGCAGGCAAGCCCGACCGAGCCGTGAGATTCTGCTCCATCTGGCGGTAGATAACGGAGAGCGCCGTGTCGGCGAGCAGCGTCTGAACCGATTGGGGATCGCTCTTCGCGCCCTGCTGTACCAGGCGAAGCGCATCCTGGAACAGCCCGGCCTCCGAGAGCAGGATGGCCTGCGCCAGCAGCGTGAACTCCGGATCCGGAGATTGTTCCAGCACTCCCAGGCTATACTTCACATGGGCCATGGCGTCGGCGTCCAGAAGCCAGAAGCGCGCTTCCATGCCGGGAGGGGGGTGGGGCGCCCTGACGCCCTCCGGCGCATCCGGATCGTCCCCCCCGCGGCTCCGCCTATCCCCGGCAAACAGGGGCTCGACATGCCAGGCATACAGCGTGCCGGGCGTCAGATCGAGCGCGGGCAATTCCCAGGAGATTTTCCCATTGGGAACAGCGAACGCGCTCCACTGGGGTTGCGCCGCCCCGCCGGTATCGAGCCGGCTCAGTGTGACACGACAGCGTACTGCTCCCGGTATTTCGCTCCAATTCAGGCGACGCGGGGGCGTCAGCAGCGCGGTATAGAACAGCGGAGTGCAGCGCGGCCCGAATTGGCCTGTCTCTCCGCACCTCACCCGCGTTGCCGGCGGCTCTTCCGTAGTATGCATCCTATAGTTCACCATCTGACTCTAAACTCCTTCCTAATTTTTGTAAGTTCCATACACTTTTTTATGTCTCTGAACCAAATTCGGAGACATCCAGGGAGTGTAGAGGCCTGTCAATTAGGCAGGCCCATGCGTTCTGCATGGACCATTTCAAAGCGTTTGCGTATGGATTCGCGGGCTTCCTGCAGCCGTGAATTGATCGTCTTCTGCGGCGTGCGCAGTAGCAGGGCGATCTCCTTGTGCGGCAGGTCGCAGGCATAGTGGAGCAGGATGGCTTTGAACTGGTCCTCCGAACGCATGCCGATGTCGGCCAGCGCATAGCAGGCGGCATCGTCCTTTTCCCTGGAGAGCAGGATCTGAAGGGGGTCGGCATCGGGATCTGCAGCCAGGCGATCCGGGAGCGACGCATCCTGAGAGGCATCGCGGTCCACGCTTTCGCATTCGGTGAATGTTGCCGTGGAGCGGGTCGTTTTACGGCGGATCCACTGTGTCATCTGATTGTGGGCGATGGCAAAGAGATAGGATCGAAAGGTACAGGAGGTTGCGTGGGCTCGGCGTGATTCTGTCGACGCATGGGGCAGCGTAGATGGGGAGGCGGACTTGCCGCGAAAGGCACTCAGTTGGGAGAAGGCGGCGCAGAGGGTTTCACTGGCAAGATCTTCCGCATCCTCCGGATTTTGGGTTCGCCGATCAAAATAATGGATCAGGCTGGGGTGATACTTTTCCCAGAGCGGCGTCAAAGCGCTCCGGTCGCCTTCCCTGGCGCGAAGTACGTGGGGAAGGTCCACATCATGGTGGAACGGCCCGACGGGACAGTCGTTCTCCCTGGGACGGGGGGAAGCGACAGACGGGGTGTTCATACTTGAATTTCCTTCCTTCCGGTATGTAATTTTTTCCCTTCCGTGAAGCCATTTCTCTACACTAAGGCCGGGACGCCCCGAGAGAGAAACGGTCTATGGAGTGTGGGTTGTTAGGGCAGACCTCACCCGGATAGAGTGCCTGCTGTCAGGCAAACGGTTGGCGGCCTTGTCACCTCCTCTCTTTTCCAATCCTGAGATTTCTAACTTTGATACTATAGAAGTAAATTTTTTCGTACCGATTGTGGAAATTATACCGCCAATGCGGCTTCTTGTCAAGGTTCGCTTGGTCGCGCGCAGCATCCCTAACCCGCCTCCTGGCACGAGGGGACGATTGCGCTTCTTATGGGTGAATAAGTTTGGCTTGAGTGAACGTGAGAGTGTAAGCAGCCCGCGTGGGCCGGAGAGATCCAAAGCGCACACAACTGAGTGGCGAGAGGATCGCCCCGGGCTGCGTGGCGTAGAGGACGATCTTATGAGATCGAACGAGATCGAAGGGCGTGCTTCGATCCCAGGTGACATGGTGCGGCCAAAAGCCGGAATGCGGGGGGAACGACAATATCCCGGTATCTATACGGGGTATCGGATCAGGGTGTTAGCCTCTATGGCAGAAGAAGAGCGAATATTTCGCGCGATCAAGCCAACAGAGCGCTCTCGAACTCCTCCAGGCGTGGGCCCAGTTTCGCCACAACCTGAGCGGCCATCTCCGCGGCCAGATGCCCCGTTCTCTCCAACGGCAGTCCATGAGTCAGTCCGTAGAGGAGGCCCGCAGCGTACATGTCGCCCGCTCCGGTGGTATCTACCGGCTGCACCTGCACCACAGGGATCTCCAGGACAGTGTCGCCCGCCCGCAAGAGCGCGCCCTGCGCGCCCAGGGTCACCGCCGCCAGGTCGCAGTAGGGCTGCAGCGCCCGGATCGCCTCGTGAGGCGTCTCGACATCCATCAGCGCTTGCGCCTCCTCATGGTTGCCGATGAGCAGGTCGACGTGCTCCCGAACGATCTGCAAAAAGTCCGCCTTGTGCCGATGCACGCAGAAGGGATCGGAGAGGCTGAGCGCGACCTTGACCCCCGCAGCCTTCGCCTCCCGCATCGCCTTGAGGACGGCGGCTTTCTGGGTCTCCGTATCCCATAAGTAGCCTGTGACATACAGATACTTGCTGGCGCGGAGCGCATCGAGGTCCACATCGTCCGGCCCCAACTCGCGGCAGATGCCCAGGTAGGTGCAGAGCGTGCGCTCGGTGTCCGGCGTAATCAGCACGACGCAGATCCCCGTCGTTCCCTCGCCTGCTTCCGTGCAGAGCGTCACCGCCTTTTCGCGCAATTTGTTCGCATAGAGCGTCCCATGCTCATCGCGCCCCACCTTGCCCGTGTAGCAGGCTTTGCCGCCGAGCAGGGCGATGCCGATCATCGTATTCGCGCCGGAGCCGCCCGATTCGGCGTTGACGATATGGCTGTAGACCTGTGCCACCAGGGCCTGCTGCTGCTCCTCATCGATCAGGAACATGCCGCCTTTCTGCAGCCCCAGCGTCTGCAGCAGGCTCTCCGGGATCTCGGCTTGAATATCGTAGAGCGGATTGCACATCCCGAACACATCGTAGTTCATGCGAAGCTCTCTCCTCCCCCGCACCGGAAATCGCGCATTGCATCAATGCGCGTTGATCTTCTGACCGTTCTCTGTAGCGTGCATCTCCAGCGCCTTGGTGCGCGTACGCTGCCAGCCTTTGTCGCTCTGCGTCCAGGTCTCTTCCAGGATACCGTTCATCACGGACTTGACGCGCTTGTTCGAATTGGCGTCATTGGCGCTCCGCTCGATGTGCTGCTTGACGGTGACGACGGCTTCCTTGCCGTGCAGCGTGAGCTTCTGAACCGAGGTCTGCTGCTTGTAAGAGAGCGAAGCGGCGAAGAAGGCGGCGTAGCCGGCCTCCATGTCGGGGCCGTTCTGAACGCGAATGGCGTCGCTCTTATCCACGATGACATACTCGGGGGCGTTATAAGCCAGAAAGCCCTTAACATTCTTGGCGTTTGCGGCGGCATCTATCTTACTATAATCAGCCTGAAGGGCCTTCATGGCTTTGCGGGCATCCGCGATCTCATCGGCAAGCGCGGAGAGGACCAGGCCGAGCACAAGGCTTATGGCGATCCCTATCGCAACAATTCGGGTGGATCTCATTTGTTTCTCCTTTGCAAACCCTTCCAATATCTGCATTATACCGCCTGTCACGCCATTTCGCCAGGATCTGCTCCGCCCCTGGTTGCACAGGAGGCCCAACCTGGCTTATAATAGGGGTAACTTACACCGGAGACGTGAGAATGCACCCTTTGCCCCGACTGCTCGCCCTGCTGACGGCGCTACTCTCTATCGCCTGCGCCGCTTGCGCGCAGACTCCCGCCGCGCCGCCGATGAAGGCGATCCTCGACACGGATATCGGCGATGATATCGACGACGCCTATGCCCTGGCGCTCCTATCCTCCCTGCCGGAGGTGAAGCTGCTCGGTGTGACCACCAGTTTTGGGCAGACTCGGGAGCGGGCCGAACTGGCGGCGAAGCTGCTGAAGGTGATGGGGCATAACGACGTACCGGTCTATGCCGGGCGGCGGGGCGAATCCGTGATCCGACGCCAGTATGACTGGGCGAAGGGGTTCCAGGCCCGCGCGCTCAAATCCGAGGAGGCTGTGGCCTTTCTCAAGCGGGAGGTCGAGCGCAATCCCGGCGAAATCACGCTCATCGCCATCGGGCCGCTGGTCAATATCGGCGATCTTGTGACCCGCTACCCGGAGTTGAAACCCAAAATAAAACGTATCGTCATTATGGGAGGGGCGGTCTATACCGGCTACAATCCGCAGGGACCGCCCGTGGCGGAGTGGAACATCAAGTGCGATCCCGTCGCCGCCCGCGCCGTGTTCACCAGCGGCGTTCCGCTCGTCATGGCGGGGCTGGAAGTGACCACCATGATGCAGTTGGATGCGGAGCGGCAGAAGCGGCTGTTCGCCCATGGGACCCCGACGACCGACGCGCTGGCCGCGTTGACGAACCTCTGGGGGGGCGGCGCCCCAACCCTATTCGACCCGGTCGCGGTCGCCTGGGCCACGGGGCATCGCTTCTGTGATGAGGAGACCCAGCATGTGGAGGTCGAAGAGAGCGGCCTGACCCGGATCACGCCGGGGACGCCCAATGTCACCGTGCTGGTGCATCCGCAAAGAGAGGCCTTTCTCGATTGGGTCATCACGACGCTCAAACCGAAATAAGAGAAGTGTGGAATCCTATGTTTTTTGTGGAGTAGATGGACGATAATGGAGAGTAGGAGGTTTTCGGCATGACAGCCCCACAGAAAATTTGTCCACAGTGTCAGACCGTCGCGCCCCTGGAGGCCGCCTTCTGCCGCCAGTGTGGACGTCAGTATCGGACCCAGTTTGCGCCGGGGGGCGTCCCGATGGCGTCGGGGCAGCCCATCGCGCCTGTCCCGCCTCCTCCGGCTCCTATCGCTGCCAATCCTCCCCAGGCGCTATCGCGGCGCATGGTCCTGGCTGTCGCCGCTATGGGAGCGCTGGTGGTCTTTCTAAGCGTACTTGCAATCCGCAGCTCTATGCAGCAGCATGGCTCTCCTTCTGCAGATCCCCATACGAGCGTCGGACGTGCGCAACCTCCGCCTTTTGCCCCTCCCCAGGTCTCGACCGCTGTCAGCAGCGATCCCGTCAACGAGGAGGCCAAGCGCTTTATTGAGCGGGAGAGCGCCGAGCATGGCCTCGATCCGCCTTCCGGTGCGGTCAGTTCCGATGGACGCATTCACCTTCGGGGCGGCGGCTCCATCACCAAGGAGGAGTGGGATAAGGCCAAGCGCAGCGTGCAGGGCAGCCAGATGGATCCGCCCATTCCGGCCCCCCCCATGCCCTAATCGGGCAGGAAGGCGCTCAGGGCCTCGTTGGCGAGCAGCAGACCACGGTGGGTGAGGCGCAGCGTATCCGCTTCCAGGACGAGCAGGCCCCGCGCGGAGAGGTCGGCAATCTGAGGGGCGAAGTGCATGAGAGGCTCGATGTGGAAGCGCTCCCGCAGGCGCTCCAGCGGCAGCCCCTCGCGCAGACGCAAGCCCAGCATTAGCGTCTCTCCCAGCGCGCCCGCCGCATCCAGGCACTCCGATTCTACGCTCAGATCCGCGCCGGCATTGATCTTCTGCACATAGCGGCTTGGCAGCCGCTCCCGCTTCCAGCGGCATCCGTTGATGTACGATACGGCCCCCGGCCCCACCCCTAAATACTCCTCATTGCGCCAGTAGACCTGATTATGCCGGCTGCGAAAGCCGGACCGGGCGAAATTACTCACCTCGTAGTGCTCCCAGCCCGCCGCCGTCAGCATCGCAATACTGCTCTCATACATGGCAAGCTCCGTATCCTCGTCGGGCAGGCTGAGTTTGCCCCCGGCATGCAGCCGCTCGAAGCGGGTGCCGGGTTCCAGTGTCAGGGCATAGAGGGATAGATGTTCCGGGCCGAGGGCTATAGCCCGCTCCAGCGTGGTCTGCCAGAGCGCAGGCGTCTGCTTCGGCAGGCCGAACATCAGGTCGAGGTTGAGATTGTCAAACCCGGCGGTGCGAGCCGCATTCAGGGCGCGTTCGGCCTCCCCAGCAGTATGGAAGCGGTCGAGTGCGACCAGCAGGCCATCGTCAAAGGACTGAACGCCGATGCTCAGGCGGTTGAACCCGGCTTCCCGCATGGCGGCGAACTTGGCGGCGTCCGAGGAGCCGGGGTTGGCTTCGCTGGAGATCTCCGCATCGGGCAGTACATCGAAACAGGAGCGGACCGTTCCCAGCAGCCGCGCCAACTGGGCCGCGCTCAAAAAAGTAGGCGTTCCTCCCCCGAAAAAGAGGGTCGGGACCACGGTCGGCGTCCCCTGAAGCTCCCGTGCGGTGCGCTCGATGTCCCGGCAGAGCGCCTCGACGGTCTCCCCGACAACGGCGCTCTGGGCCTTCTCCACATAGGTATTGAAGTCGCAGTAGGCACAGTGCTTGGTGCAGAAGGGGATATGCAGATAGATAGCAAGCGGGCGGGGGGCAGCCATGCGAAACTCTCCCTCTCGGCTGAGATACCCTGGTTAGAGCCAGAAAAAGAGAGGGGATTCCGTTAGGAAGCCCCTCCCATTCCAACAGCGCTCCGGACGCACCCTATTGCGCGCGTCGTGTTCGAGCGATGTAGATCTCCATCAACACTTCTTCCGTCTCACGCTCATTGAGCCATTCCCAATAAAAAGGATGATGCAGCAGCATCTCCAGGTTCAATACGCGGCGTCCATTCGGCCCGTTCGGCTTGGGCATCGGCAGATTATCCCGGTTATAGGCGGCACTGACCTCAAATATGACCGTATGTGGCTTGCCTATGGCGACGCCGGCCTCATTCGTACAACTGGCTCCTTCTTCATCCTTCCCAGAAGTTGACATGGAACCCCCTCCTTCGCGCCGGAGACACGGTAACAACGTCCCGGAAGCGACCTGACTATTTCGGTCGTCATTTTTGCGTTGTCTTATTATCGGTATCAGGAAGGCATTTCTTTGCAGTCCACGCCATCCTGGGTTTTTATTGCATCATGGACACTCATATGTTATGACGCTTCGGCATGCCTATCGGTTCTACGTTTTTCACCCGCTGGAAAATTCCTTTTTGTACCGAAATTTAGAGCTTGATGAAGGAGTCTGACAACAACAAAAATGTTTCGGAACATTTCTAGGGATCGAATCGTAATTATAACCAGCGCATGTCCTCCTTTTCATTCGAAGTCCATCGAATTCAGATGGAGCCTGTATTGCTCTCGCAAGGGAGCGATACAGGTTTTTTTTCGTCTCCGGCGGGTGAATTTAACCAGGATTTAACATTTTCATAACATTCTCATAATCTTTGGGCCTCATACTAACCTCAGACTCCACGATGAGGGGAATTTTTTGGCTTCTGATGCCCAAACCGGGCGAAAAAATCGGCTTGACAAGAATTCCCATATGCTTTATACTGAATCTATGAGGTTGGCTGCCTGCACACGTCCCCGCTGACATGTCTTCCGGTTCCGCACACTCTCTTCCAGATTCCAGGTTTTAACGCGTATCGTTGCCGCCTGTATCTTTGCAGCCCAACCTGACAGCGCCCCCAAGCGCACTCTTTACACTTGTGCGTGACCGATGGTCACGCAGTTCTATGGGAGACCGAAATGAACGTCCTCAACAAACGAGCCGGCTTCACGCTGATTGAACTGCTCGTCGTCATCGCGATCATCGCGATCCTCGCGGCTATTCTCTTCCCTGTTTTCGCCCAGGCCCGCGAAAAAGCCCGCGCCATCTCCTGCCTCTCTAACTGCAAACAGATTGGCACCGCGTTCTACATGTATGTCCAGGACTACGATGAGACCACGATGAACATGGGCAATGGCGACTATACCGACCGCCTGTATCCCTATATCAAGAATGAGCAGGTCTTCCTGTGCCCCGACCGCTCCGATACCCAGGCAGAGGAAGCTCCCGATGGAGTTACGCTCACCAACCGCTCGATCGGTTATGGCTACAACTGGGGTCCCATCCAGCGCCGCGGCGGCGGCCTCGTCCTCGGACAGCAGTATGTCAACGGCGTTTCCGGTCCCAAGTATCTGCCGGGTATCTCGCTGGCCGCGATGGTTGCGCCCGCGCAGTTGGTTGCCTTCGGTGACACCTACGATACGCCCCGCATCACCTGCTCCTTCACCTTCCTCCTCTGCACGTGGGGTGGCACCAACAACGGCACTCTGCGCCACAGCGGCGGTCACTTCAACTTCGGCTTCGCCGACGGGCATGCCAAGAACGTCTACATGAGGGCCGGATGGGTTGCCGGCGCCGAAGCCGGTCGCTTCGCCGTCCCCCGCTCCCTCGATCAGGCCTCCTACTGGTGTGCCGACCCGACCCAGACCTACGATGGTCAGGGCAGTAACAGCGCGGCCAGCGACGGCGTTCCGATCCCGCTGCTGCCGTGCGGCCAGTACGGCGCGTACATAGGCGCCAACTTCCCGCCCTGCCCCCCCGGTGGCACCAGCAACTGCATGATGCCGGATTAATCTCTGAAGGGGAAGTCACGTTCATGAAGTGCATGATGAAGAAGCTGGCTCTGGGGATGGCTCTGTGTGTGCTGGCGGGGATTGGCTTGGTGGGTTGTCAGTCCGATCCTCCTCCCACTCCCGTTAACCAGCGCAAACCGGGGCAGGATATCTCACCTGAGGATCGCAAAGACAAGCAGGGCGATGTCAAAACCGGCCCGACGGGCCAGTAGCCCCCGCGTCCTCAGTGGGAAGGCGAGAGGCGGAACATTCCGCCTCTCGCCTCCCGTTTGTAGGATCTAGCCGTACCAGAACCGTTGCCTTATAGGGCACGGAGTCAAATCGTATGAAAGTTCCCGCTCTGAAGCAAAAGAGTATTTCGCTTCGCGTTGCCGTGCCGATCATCGGCCTGATGACGCTGGGTATTGGTGGGCTCGAATGGCGCCAACTATACGCACTCGAGCACCCGAAACCTCAAAAGATGGATTGCATCAGTTGCCATAGCGATAAGAAGACCCTGGCAGCGATCGCCGATAAGTCCGGCGACGATCTCTACCTCGTCCACAACGGTAATCTTACGCTGCAGCAACTGAACCGTATGACAGGGAAGTCGAACCAACCGGCAGTCTCAACAATCAAATAGGGATGTATATCACCCTCACGGGTGGCGACGACGTTTGGAAAACCATCTGGAATGACTACAGGCCGGGGATCCTCTCCCCGGCCTGTAGTCATTGTGACCTTCCGTCTAGATTTAGAGCGCCGCGACAAAGCCCCGGAACAGCCGCCGTGACTTTTCGTCGACCGGAGCTGTATCCTCCGGGTGAAACTGAACGGCTACCAGGTAGCGATGTCGGAGGCTCTCCACGCCTTCGATAACCCCATCGGGAGCCAGGGCCGTCACCACGAGCGGGCTAGCTACATCCCGCAGCGCCTGGTGGTGGAACGAGTTCGTCCGCATCTCCCCCGCGCCTACCAGGGAGGCCAGGCGCGTATCCTCATGTACCTCGATGGAGTGCGTGGCCTGATTACGTGGGATATTCTGCTGCCGCTGCTGGTGGTGGATGGGGCCGGGGCGCTCGGAGGGCAGGTCCTGATAGAGGGTGCCTCCCAGCGCCACATTGAGCATCTGGATGCCCCGGCAGATGCCGAAGATCGGCATATCCTGCGCCAGCGCCGCCTGGAGGAGCGTCCACTCCGTGATGTCGCGGTCTGTATCCACCTCGCCCAGTTCCGGATGGGGCGTCTGCCCGTACCGCTCCGGTCCGACATCCACGCCGCCGGAGAGGAGCAATCCATCCAGAACGCTCAGGTAGCGAGAAGCCGCCTCCGTATCGGTCGTAACCGGCAGGATCAGCGGAACGCCGCCCGCCTGCTCCACCGCCCAGGCGTAGCTCCGGTTGAGCATCTGGCGAGGTCCGCTTCCCTCCGCGCCCGGCAGGGTGCTGCAGGTAATCCCAACGATTTTGCGCGGCATCGAGGTGCTTCCTTTGGAATGGATTTACGCGGTCACGGCTTTGCCGGGGGAGGCGTAGGCCGCGTCTTGAACCGCAGGACCATGGCGGCGCAGCCAGGCGATCCCGGCGATGCTGACGGCGATCATCAGGATGCTCACCGCCTGGGTCAGCGACAGCGGAATGTTCGGCACGATGCGGTCGGACGTGCCGCCCACCCGCCAGATGTCTACGACGAAGCGATAGAAGCCGTACATGCCGATATAACCGTAGAAGATCTCGCCGTCTCGCCGGGGCCGCTTCTCCCAGAGGACCATGATGCCATAGAACGCCAGGTTGAACAGAATGGCGTAGATCTGGGTGGGGTGGCTGGGCGGCGTCAGGAAGCCGGGGTTCTTCTCATCCGGGAACCGGATGCCCCAGGGGAGGTCGCAGACGGCGCCGTAACAGCAGCCGTTGAGCAGGCAGCCGACGCGCCCGAACGCATAGGCGAGCGCCCAGGAGACCGAACCGATGTCGCCCAGGGCATAGATCGAGACTTTGCGCCGCCGGCAGAACCAGATCAGGTACAGGATGCCGAACAGCAGGCCGCCATGCAGCGACAGCCCGCCCGTCCAGATTTTAAGCGCATCCACGGGGTGCTTGGCGTAATTGCCCCAATCCAGGATCACAAAGAGGATGCGCGCCCCCAGCAGGCCGAACAGCAGGCCGGGAATGGAGAGATCGAACACCGTGTCCGGGTCAATACGCCGTGGGGATCCTTCCGGCTC
>DATGIG010000552.1:0-13303 GCA_035295825.1 Chthonomonadaceae bacterium
CGGCAAAATCCTCGTTGAACGAGTAGAGACCACGCAGGTAACCCCCATCCTTGGGGGCGCGGAACCGGGCGATAAGGCCCCACTGCCCCTTCTCCGGGAAGAAGAAGTAGCCGCTGTAGGTCGTATGGTCGCCGTCCGGCTGGGCGGCGACGAGGAAGCGGTAGGTCGCCCCGGTCTTCCAGGGATAGACGAGGTGACTGTGTCCTCCGGTTCCTTCATTCCCGAAGCTATCCGCAAGGACGCCGTCCCCCTTCGCCAGCAATGCGACCCGATCCTCCGCTTTGACCTTGTTGCGATCTACCCCCTCGTTGCCGCTATCCCAGACCGAGAAGATGATACGCCGCTCGGTGGGGCTGTTCACCTGAATGCCGAAATAGCCCCGTTGCCAGCCGCATGCCATGTAGTAGGACCAGAGCGGATCGGTCTTGACGGTCACCTCGTTGTAGAACCACTGAATCGGCGCGTCTTTCGGGGTGGGATAACCCAGGTGGACCGAGGCGGCGTTACGCCGCTCCTTGAGGTTGAACTGGGCGTCCTTGATGGCCGGGCCGCTGAGCACGAGCGCGTCCGGTTCGCCGAAAGTCGGACCCTCTTTCGCCACGCCGGTGAGCTCGAAGCGGTAGTAGCCGGGCGTAGGGATCGTCACGGGGCCGAACATGGCGGTGACGGGCTCCGCGCCCTTTCCCATGACTCTCGTCGTCAGCGCCTTCTTCGCGACCGTGAGGCGGAGGGTCGAAGCGGCGTTCTCTTTCAAGTGGAGCGTGAGGGCCGGATAGAGCGTTCCGGACGTTGCCAGGCGCCCATACCAGACGATATGCGTTTTCGCGTCCGTCCAGCCCGTGATTCCCGTTTGCGAGAACTCCAGCGCCTCCGGGTTCGGCTCGCTATAGGCGGTAAACGCCGGCACGGAGAGCGTCTCCGCGCACTGCTGGCTGCTGGTAACCGCTGCCGGGATGATCATCAGAGTGCAGGCCAGGCCTGCAAAAATCCTCAGGTGTTTTATCATAGGAAAAGTTTACCCCAGATATTGCGCCGAATGGGAACTTCAAGAGCGCGCATGGACGTAGAAGCCAATCAGTTCTTGTTGCGCCTGGCCTTCGGGCCGGGCGAGGATTGATACGATCACAGTGCCTCGTCATGCTGTGTCCGCCATTGTCACCTGGAAAGAGACAGACCGCCTCGGTTCTCTCGAAACCATGCGACAATGCCGAAAAAAAGAGGGAGGAATCCTCCGACCCTCGGGTGAAGAAGATCCCCAATATCGAGCAGGCTCTGGAAAAGGGTAAGCTATTCCTTAACGGAAAGCGCCGCGCCTGCATCTGCGAGAGCGGCCTGCCGTATGCGAAACCCAATTCCGCGGGAGATACACGGCGAAACCTCCACCGTACCGGGATCCCCGGAGGAGCGCGGAGGAAATGGAACAGGAACTCACTGCATCCCAAAGATCCAGTGAATGCCAGAACGAGCGGAGGAACGAAACACATGTTAGTTATGTTATGCATCGCCATTGTGATTCTGATCTGCTTCCTCATCGGAGGCATCGGGAAGGCGGGCGCACATCGGTCGCCCGCCGGGCAATTTCGGCACGATCCCATCGGCCTCCCCCTGACCATCATGTGCTGCATGATGCTGCTGTCCCTGGTGGGATTGGTCTGGGCGCGCCACCTCTCCAAACAGACCCCGCCATCGGCAGAGGTCACAGCCACACAGGCTACCGTAAGCTACGAACCGACGCCGCCGGTGAGTGTGGAGGTTAACCCGCCCCAGCAGGTGATCGTGCAGTACCAGAATGCGGACGGTCGGGTGCTGATCGAGGGCTCGACGCAAATGACCATCACGACGGATTCGACGCCATCCGAAGATGCCAAGCCTGCCGAGGAGGCCAAGCAGGCGGAAGACCTTTCGGAGCCTACCACCTCCAATGCGGAGCAGCCCTGCCAGTGTAACCGTTAACCGGGTTGGCAAGGTTTGTTTGGGAGGGCAAGCGCAGGAAAAAGCATTTCCTGCGCTTGCCCTCTCGCTTGTTATTCCCCTTCCATTTGATGTTCCGGTTCTGCTCTCCTCTTGTTTCAACTTGACAGTATAACGTAATACTGCTATAATGGTACTTGAGCGGGCAATCGCTTGAGGAAGATCGCGGTTGCGGCAGGCGAGGGAGCAGTTGAATTGCCATCATCGCCCTCTTCTCTGCCGCAGGATAGTAGCAGCGCCATGCGTTGTTAGGGAGGAGATCGAGCGAATGATGGCGAAAAAGATTCTGGCGGTAGATGATGAGCGGAGCATCGTGCGGTTGATCCAGGTCAACCTGGAGCGGCACGGCTTTCAGGTGGTCACGGCGTTCGACGGGAAGCAGGGCCTGGAGAAAGTGGCGTCCGAGAAGCCGGACATGGTAGTGCTGGACGTGATGATGCCCTATATGGATGGCTTCGAGGTGTTGCACGAACTGCGGAAAGATCCGGCGACACGCGAGCTTCCGGTCATTATGTTGACGGCGAAGGCCAACGATCACGACATTTTTCAGGGCTATAAGTCGGGGGCGGATTGCTATCTTACCAAGCCGTTCAATCCGCTGGAACTGATCAATTTCGTCAAGCGTATTTTCCAGGCGCAGGAGGAAGAGGACGACGACCGCTTCGAAATCTAGCCCGGCGGGCAGGAGCGGGGATTCGTCATCGCCGCTCCTGCCGACAAAGGCGATGCATGGCACAGGGACAGGAAGAGCACTTTTCTATAGGGGAGTTGGCGCAGCGGGCCGGGGTCTCCGTGCGGACGGTGCGCTACTATGGCGCGGAGGGCCTGCTCCCTCCCCCGGATACCTCGGGGCGCTATGCCCGCTATAGCGAGCAACACCTGTGTCGCCTTCGCCTGATCGCGCTCTGGAAGCGCTCCTATCTGCCCCTCAGTGAGATCAAAGCGCGGATGGCCGGCCTGACGACGGAGGACATCGTGGCCCTCCTTGCTGCAGAGGCAGAACCGCCCCCTTCGCTGGCGCGTGAAGTCGCCAACCCCTCCTCCCTACGTACTCCGGAAACCACGCCAGAGCGCATCGATTTACCGGCAAACCTGGCGCACTTTGTGGAGGAGACGCTCTCCCTCGCCTCCGACCTGCCCGCCACGGTCTCGCAGCGCAGGAAGCGTGTGCTGCTCATCAGCCCCATGCTGTCGCCGGCTTCCGGTCTCTTCTCCGAATTCGAGGAGGAGGACGACATCACAGGCGGCTATATCCTCGACGAGGCGCTCGGTGAGACCTGGAAACGCGTTCCCCTCGCCCCCGGTGTAGAACTCCATTTTCGTATTCCCAATACCCCCGAAGCCCGTGACGCCCTCCATCGCGTCATCGCCCAGACCCAGGACGCCTTCAAACTCCTCTGAGCAAGGGACGATACATCCAGGTCATAGGACTGCACTCACTCGCTAAGGTCTTATTGACCATCGCATTATGCTGTATGTTCGTCTGCGTGGTATTGACATCGAGGCCAGGAGAAGATGATTTGCATTCTGTGTTGGAAGCGTTCTTGTTCGTCGGTTCATTCGTCGGTTCAATCGTCTTCCTAGCGCTATGGAGACTCCTATCCGTAAAAGTCGCTACTATTGAACCCGTCAAACCAGTAACCCGCCATAATGCTCATCTATTGCCCCCTCATGAAACGCTTGTACGTGGTTCTGAGCCTCCGACAACACAACCGCAGACTGAACTGTTGCGTGCCGCTATATCGCATCAGGAAACGCCTTCTGAGCAGTTGGTGAGGCCGGTAGAAGAACCAGAACCATGAAGAAGCGTCGTGCACTCCTCCTGGCACCGCTGCTCCTTGTCGGTATCCTGATGGGCTTGATGATGCGCGAGTACCGACGGGAGCAGGCCAGTCAAGATTTGATTGCTGCCATCAAAGCCTATGATACACCCGCTGCCCTCGCCGCTCTCAAAGCCGGGGCCGATCCCAACACTCGCGACCATTCCGACGACAAGCCGCTCTCCTTCAGCGAACACATGAAGCAACTCCTCGATAAGGCTTTGCATCCCAACGTCAAGCCCATGCCTGATGAACACCAGACCGCCCTGATGCTATCCCTTCCTGGTACCAATAACGACAGGAATGTACTCGTCAAGGCGTTGTTGGATGCAGGAGCCAATCCAAATACTGGAGACGAAAATGGGAACACTCCCTTGATAATAGCCGCCCAACTCAATTACCATGAAAGTCTGCGACTTCTCTTGAAGTACGGGGCCAAGGTCAATGTAAAGGGTGGAGATGGCAGGACGGCACTCCATGGAACCGCCTATCGGGGAAATGTGGAAGGCGTTCAATTACTCATCAGGAATGGAGCCGATGTCAACGCACAAGAAAAGCGCTTCAGGAATACACCCTTAATTGAGGCCGTGATGTTTTGGCCGGACAAGCCACGTCAAGTTGAGCTTGAAAACACGGTTCACGTTTTGCTTGATAACCATGCTGATGTCAATCTGAAGGATAATTACGGTAAGACGGCTCTCGACTACGCGCGCCAGCGACATTGGAAGCAAACAGAACGCATATTATTTCAAGCCGGAGCCAAAACCGGTCAGGAACTCTCCTCCCAACCCGCCAATCTTCCAAAACGCTGAAACGCCTTCCCAAAGAGAGGCAGCCTAGACCATGTTTATCCGTTCCTGGTCGGAACCTATTTTGGACATCGAGCTAATAGTCTGTCTCGTATACCCTTCGGATCGAAACGGGCTTCATTTTGTGGCTCATTGACGAAAACTGGGGATGATCTTTCGACACGGGGTTGAAACCTCCCACCCCCTCGGACCAGTGGCGGGGGTGGGAACCCTGGTCTACGTTTGCAAAGTTGGCCTGCGCCGACTCCACAGAGAACAAGAGCCCACGCAGGTGGGCTTGGCAAACGTAGACCGGCACTTCAGTGCCGTGAACCCAACCCCACTATTTGTCAAAGAGCCCATTTTGTCTGCGAATCTCCGTGGCTTCGTGATGCCGCTTTTCCAGATACGCTTCGATGTCGGAACGCCGACGTAGGCAATAGGCGATTACGGCGTAAACATCCTCAAGACTTAGGGAGGAGTACTGTTGGGCAATTTCCACCGCAGTGGCGCCTTCCTGAAATGCTTCCACCACGGTATCCAGAGTAACCCGCGTTTCGCCTATACGCAGGACATTATCTTTGTCCAGCGTGGGTGGGGGATATTCGGCTGTGATGGCAATACTCATCTGCTTGTCCTCGATGGGAGAGAATGGCGAACCAGGATTGACGAATAGGCGGTATCTGCATTGTACAGTTGTTGATGTGATGCAGTCAAGATAGGATGACATCCTCTCTGGCGCAGAAGGTCTCCAAAGATCAAATAATCTCCTGGGTACGGCGGAACCCGCCAATGGTATCTCTGACGCGTTCGACAGTATAGCTGGGCCGTGGCAGGATATGCTCAAGGAGGAGTTGGAGAACAAACGGTGAATGAAGTGACAGGATTGCCCACATGGCTCGCTCAAAGGAGTACTCGATGAATAAGCACACACGGCATCTTATGCTGGTCGCCTCTCTGGCCTGTACAGGCTCCATTGCGCTGGCTCGACCCGACAAGCCGTTTCCTGATGTCCCAAAGGATCATTGGGCGTATCAGGCCGTCATGGAACTCAAGCAGAAGGGCATCCTGATTGGCTATCCCGATGGAACTTTCAATGATAACGGAAGCAGGGAAGCCAGGTTACGATATGCCCTCGTCAGCGCCATACGGAATAACGAGGTACAGACCGTGCAAGCGGCGCTCAAAGCCGGAGCGAATCCGAATTCCCGCACCCTGGATGTGCCGGATACGCGGGTGTTTCCCGTGGGTGTGATGCAAGATTGGAATATAGATTCCACCCCATTGATGCTTTGCATTGCCCATGCTGGCGATCCAACGCTTCCAATCAGAACGGTCAAGGGAGAGAACGGACAGACGTACCTGGCCTATGATGATCTAGCCCTCCTGAAAGCGCTGCTGGCTGCAGGAGCCGACCCCAATGTACCCGGAGAAATCGCAACGAATATGGAAGCGTATCCGCTGGAATGTGCGATTCGAAGGCATAGGAGCATTGCGTTTCTCCGCCTCCTTATCCAGTATGGCGGCAGGATCAATCAGCGCAGTCTCACCGGAGAAACGCCTGTATATTATGCTGCGTTTGCAGATTATCCGGAAGCCATAGAACTCCTGCTCAATCAGGGGGCAGACATCATGGCGCATAGATGGGGAGGTGAAACGCCCTTACATTGTGCATGTCGGTGTCTCCATCTTGCCAGCGTCGAAACCCTCCTTCGGCATCATGCATTCATAAATGCTCGGAACAACGAAGGCAAGACTCCGCTCGACTATGCGCTTACGGAGAGCGATAGGTGGTTGGTCGTAGATGATTTCCACAAATCCCTTCAACTCGAATATAATGCGGAACGACGCAAGAAAATCGTTCCGATATTACGCAAGGCAGGAGCGAAGACCGGCCAGGAACTCTCCTCCCAATCCGCCAATCCATCGAAACGCTGAAGTGCTCGCGTTGGATGCCCTTCCGTGTCACGTAGGGGCACGAAGAGAAGGCCGCGCGCGGGCCTGCCCGGATCAGGTCGGCAGGGGACGGTGCCCCTGCCCTACAGGGCATCCGCCCGCAGGGCGGAGAAGGCATTCCCGGTCGCAGACCGGTTGGCCGAAGGCCCTCCAGACGGGTCGTTCACGACCCGGATCTCCGGTCGTTCACGGCCTGACTGAAGGTTGTCTAAACTCCCTCGGAGCTGCGGCGGAGCAGGTCGGCGGCATCGCAGGCGCGCTGGATTGTGTAGCCGGGCAGCGGCAGGATGTGCGCGTGGATGGCGTCGAGTAGGTCGGAGGGGAAGGGGAAGAAGGCGTCTTCGACCTCATCCGGCGGAGTGATCCAGTTGCGCGCCCCCACGACCACCGGCGGGGCATCCAGGTAGTTGAAGGCGAACTGGCCGATCTTGGCGGCGAAGGTCTGCAGCACGCTGCCCCGCTCGCAGGCGTCGGAGGCCAGCAGGATACGGCCCGTCTTCCTGACGCTCTCGATTACCGGCTCATAATTGAAGGGGACGATGGAGCGGGCATCGATGATCTCGGCGCTCAGGCCGTACTGCTCCTGCAGGATCTTCGCGGCATCCAGCGCACGATAGAGCGTCGCGCCCACCGTTAATATGGTGAGATCCGTGCCGACGCGCTTGATGTCCGGCTCCCCGAACGGAATGCGGTAGTACTCGGCGGGAACGCCCTCCGTCCCATGAAACAGCTCCGGTTGGTCATAGATCCGCTGGCTCTCGAAGACCACCACCGGGTCGGTCCCGGCCAGCGCCGTGTTCAGCAGGCCCTTGGCGTCGTAGGGGGTGGCGGGGAAGATGACCTTGAGGCCGGGAATGTGGGCGCAGAGAGCGGTCCAGTCCTGCGAGTGCTGCGCGCCGTACTTGCTGCCCACGGAGACCCGCAGCACGACCGGCATCTTGAGTACGCCCCCCGACATGGACTGCCACTTCGACAACTGATTGAACACCTCGTCTCCGGCGCGCCCCAGGAAGTCGCAGTACATCAACTCCACCAGCGCCCGTCCGCCCTCCAGGCCGTAGCCGACCGCCGTGCCCACGATGGCCGCCTCGGCAATCGGGCTGTTGAACAGGCGGTGGTAGGGGAGGATCTCGGTTAGCCCGCGATAGACCGCGAACGCGCCGCCCCAGTCCCGGTTCTCTTCGCCGTAGGCGATCAGGGTCGGGTCCACCGTGAAGCGATGCAGGACCGCCTCGAACAGCCCATCGCGTACGCCCAGGCAGCGGCCCTTCGGCAGCAGTTCGCCGTTCTCTCCGATCCCGGAGCGGCTGCGGCCCGCCAACTGCTTGACGCGCGGGTTCTCCTCTACGGGGTGGAGCAACTCCGGGGCGCGGGTCGGATCGAAGCTCTCGACATGCGCATTGGAGAACATGGTTGTCTCCAGCAGGCTGCCGACCGAATAGACATCGGCGCGCGGCGAGAGGTCGAGATCGATGGCGCGCTTGTAGGCGCGCAGGATGGCGGCATCGATCACAGCCTGGGTCTGCTCCAGATCCGTTGGGGAGCAGACGCCCGTGGTTTGAAGATCCTTGCTGTAGGTGAGCAGGCTGTCCACCTGCTGCCACTCCTCGATTTCGCTCTTCTCCCGGTAAGAGGAGGCGTCGGAGGGCGAGTGGCCGCTGTAGCGGTAGGTGACGGTATCCAGAAGGACCGGACCGTCGCCCCGGAGCAGGATCTCCTTCTTACGGGCGATGGCGTCGATGACGGCCAGCGGATTGTAGCCGTCGATGCGCTCGGCGTGCATCTGCTCCGGATTGAGCCCCGCGCCCATGCGGGCCAGGACCCCAAAGCCGCCGGTCTCGCCGACCGGCTGGCCGCCCATGCCGTAGAAGTTGTTGACGAAGTTCATGATAAGCGGCAGCCCGCCCCGATGCGCCTCATCCCAAAGCGTCTTGAACTGGTCCATGGTCGCAAAACAGAGGGCCTCCCAGGTGGGGCCGCAACTGGCGGAGGCGTCGCCGATATTGGCGATGACGATGCCGGGCTGCCGGTTCACCCGCTTAAACAGCGCGGCGCCGGTCGCGATGTCCGCCGACCCGCCCACCAGCGCATTGTTGGGATAGACGCCGAACGGGGTGAAGAAGGCGTGCATCGAGCCGCCCATGCCCCGATTGAAGCCCGCCGCTCGCCCGAAAATCTCCGCCAGCGCCCCATACAGCAGGAAATCCACCGCCAGCTCTTTAACCGTAGTGGGCTGATGCGAGCCGTCCTGCTCGAAACCCTTCAGGATCGCGCCCTCCATATAGGTCTCCATGAGGTTCTGGAGGGAGGCGTCGTCCAGTTTTTCAATTGCCGAGAGGCCCTTGGCCAGGATCTCCCCATGGGAGCGGTGGCTGCCGAAGATGTGGTCGTGTACGTCCAGATGGTACGCCTGCCCCACCGCCGATGCCTCCTGGCCGATGGAGAGATGCGCCGGGCCGCGATGATTGTACTCAATCCCCTGATAGTTGCCTTTGAGCTTGACTTCGTTGAGCATCGTCTCAAAGGCACGGATGATCGCCATGTCCCGGTGGATGCGGAGCAGGTCTTCCCGTGCGTAGCGATCCAACTCCTGTTTGAGGGTCTTGTTGTACTGATTGATCGGGATCGGGGTGAGCTTGAGCTTGCTGCTCGAACGCACCTCCTGCGGGCGTATGGCGATTGATTTCGGCATCGTTGACTCCTTTGAAAACGCGAGGTGGGGTCCGATAGGGCGCTTCCCAATCCGAATAGGGCGGCGCACCGGACGCATAGTTACAGCATACTCCACCCATTCGTAAAAAATCAATAGAAAAAGCAAGAAAACGAAAACAATCAGAAGGTTGCCCACGGGGATCCATCCCCGTTCTGAAATACGAACGAAGAGGTCGCGCTTCGCGCAGCCCAAATTCGCTTATTACGCGAATTTCTTCGCGGGTTCAATAAGCCCCTCTCCCAGAATGGGGGAGGGGTTTGGGGTGGGGGCCAGTCCGCGAAGGCGGACTTGGTGTTTCAGAACGGCGTTTCAACGCCGCGCGATACGCATTAGAGGGAAATGGGGTTATACTTCCCAGCCGCTGGCTCCGCCGCGCTTGCCATAGTTTAGCGCGGAGGACCTGGCATCGATGAGGCAGACGATATAGAGCACGAGGGACAGTCCGGTGCAGACGATCAGGCTCGTATTGATATGGGTATGGATGCGTTCGCCCTGAAAGCCGAAGGGCGACCAGGCCAGCAGGTAGGTGCAAACCGCGGTTGCGATCAGAAAAAAGATGCCTTTGGTCCACTGGCCGCAGAAGAGTTGGCCCGCGCCGGGCAGAAGCGCCGACATCACCATCGTGAGAAGGACGTTGCGAGGCGGTTCCTCCGGGTTGTAGTTGCCCCAGTTCTGCTGTCGGGTGAGCAGATCCGCGTACTTCTTTTCGGCAGAGGAGCGTTTCGCATCGGCTTCTGTGGCGCGTTTGTAGGCGGCGAGCGCCTCGTCGGTGCGGGCGACGCCCTGAAGCAGGTCGCCCAGCAGCTCCAGGGCGGCGGCATCCGAGGGGGTCAGGTTGATGGCCTCGCGGCACTTGGCCTCCGCCTCGCGATAGCGCTCCCTGCGCCGCAGCATGCTCGCCTCCCGCAACAGCGCCTCCGCCTGGATCTTCTCCTGCGTGGAGGATTCGCGGAAGGGGGGCAGGTCCAGATTGACGTTCTGAACCGCCTGCTTGTTTTTGGCCGCGTTGGAGGTCATCAGTTCGGCGGCAAAACTCTGGAGCGAGGCGGCAGCCGCATCTCTCTTCGCTCTCTTCGGCGCGGCTGTCGGCCCTGCCGAAGGCGGGCTGACGGGCGGCGGCAGCGGTGCGACGGGGGTGTCGTAGGAGGCGGCATCCGCATTGATCAGGCGGCGGATCTCATCGGGAGACATGCCGATCTTTTTCAGGTCTGCCTCCACTTTGCGCCGCTTCTCCGCATCCGCCAGGACGTCGGGACGCACCGGCGGGGTGGGCGTTGCGGGTTGCGGAGCAGGAGGAGCGCCGGGCGGTGGTGCGGGCATGACGCGGGTCGGTTCCGAAACTGCTTGCTGAGGTCCGGGGAGTGGGGAGGGGAACGTGGCGGTGGGTTGAGCGGCGGCTCCTGCGACGCTCTGACCATAGGCCGGAGCGGGGGCTGGGGGAGGCGGAGGGCTGCCGGCAGCGTCGGGAACGGCCTGAACCGACAGCACGGAATAGCCCATCTGTTCCACCTGCCCGGTAGCCAGGGTCATGGAATCGGCGGCGACTTTGCCCTGGATGGTATTGCCCAATCGGTCCTTGGCGGTAAAAGCGAATTGCGGCATGGATTGGCTCCGTCTCCCTGTATAGCCCCTCCCTGTTTTTGGGGGAGGGGTTGGGGTGGGGGCAGTGGTTTTAACCGCCCGAATGAAATCCGCTGCCCAGCGTGGTGGGTTCCGCGACCAATTCCAGTTCCAGGCGCGGCGCGTTGCTCCAGAAACCCTCCAGATTGTAGAACGCGCGCTGTTCCGCCGCCATGATGTGCACAACCACATCCCCATAGTCCATCAGGATCCAGGTGGCCTCCTGATAGCCTTCGATACGCAGCTTGCGCTCGCCGAATTCGCGCAGCTTCTCTTCGATGCGGTCGGCGATGGCGCGGAGCTGGATGCTGGACTTACCGGTGCAGATCAGGAAGAAATCGGCGATGATGGTCAGATCCCGCAGGTCGAGCGCCATGATCTCCTCCGCGCGGACCGCATCCGCCACGGTCGCCATCAGCCGCACTTTCTCCTCGGAATCCATGGTTTCAAGCGGTTCCGATCTCTCCTCGATTTCCAGCTCTTCCGTGTCCCAGCCACCGTCATCGAGCGTCGCCGATGCTCCCAGTTTTCCGATCTCGGTCTCCTCGTCTATACGCTCTTCCACTTCGTGATTTCACTCCTTCTCTACCGTCGCATTACTCGGATCCCTGCTCCTCGATCGGCTCCGATGGGTCTTGATAGAGACCATTTTGCACGATATACTCCAACACGCTGTCCGGAAGCAGATAGCGCACCGGCAGGTTCAGACGAATACGC
Organism: Chthonomonadaceae bacterium; assembly: GCA_035295825.1. Taxonomy (GTDB): domain Bacteria; phylum Armatimonadota; class Chthonomonadetes; order Chthonomonadales; family Chthonomonadaceae; genus DATGIG01. Next base: position 11,586 of record DATGIG010000552.1, read on the forward strand.
TCCCGGATCTCCGTCGAAGAGATCCCGAGAGAGGTCGAACCCAGCAGCAGAATGCGCTCCAGATAGGGCAGAGGCAGCCTGTCTTTGAGCGTTCGCGGATCGAAGCCCGGTCGGGTCGCGGCGATGAAAGTCGCCAACTGGATGACCTCTTCGTGCCGCATCCACGTCAGAATATCGGCGATGGCATCCACCCCCGTGATATAGAAGAGCTCGGCTTCCGGGTGCTGTTGCCGCAGCAGCGTGAGCGTCTCTACGGTGTACGAGGGCCCAGGTCGGTTCAGTTCCATCGGGGAGCACCCGAACGCCTGGTTGCCGAACGTGGCGATCAGGGTCATGGCGTAGCGGTGCTTGGCAGGCGTCAGGGCATACTCTTTCTTATGAGGGGGGGTGCCGTTGGTGACGAAGAGCACATTGTTCAGCCGGAAGCGCACGCGCGCCTCTTCGGCCACGAACAGATGGCCGAAGTGAATCGGGTCGAATGTGCCTCCCATGATCCCAAGTCGCATCGTTTCGCTGCTCCTTACCTCCACTCCCATAATAGCAGCAAGAGGAGAACGTGTTCCGCCCTTAATGATTTAACGAGAGAAACCGAACGCCGGTTTTATCTATTTCTACGCCGGAGAGCGACGTTTCGACGCTGACGGCGAGGAGTTGCGCCGGTTTTGCCTGAGAATTGCTCTCCAGCATGTCCCAGGGGATCGCGGCTTCCAGCATACGGTCCCGACTTGCCGTCCGCACGTTGGGGCGCGTCTGGCCGTCGTGGGGCAGGGAGAGCGTGACCGCGTGTACGCCTGTCTCACCGTTCGGGCCGAACAGCCGCAGGCGTAATGTGTACGTCATCCGCTTGCTGATCGGACGACGCATGTCCAGGCGCGCATAGAGATGATCGCTATCCCGGCACAGAGTGAGCGCGCGAATATCGCCGCCCCCCTGCAGGTCGCGCAGGACGTTGTCCCGCACGGGGTCGATGAGCGTCGGGGGTAGGGCGCTCCAATCGCTGGGATCGGCATGAAGCCGGATGCTGCCATCCGGCACGACCGCCAGACTGCCGGTTTCGATGTTCCCGAACAGTTCGTTGCTGCGAATAAAAGACCGGAGAAAGGTCGGCATCACGGTAGTCTGGCTGGGATAGCGTTCGATACTGTGCGCCTTCCGTGTGACCTCCTCCGGTGTGAGCGGCAGCGAGGCCCAGTGGGTGTCGGTTTGCGTCATCGCGGCGGGCGGCAGCAGCGGCTGGTTGGGACTGGTTCCGTTGGGGGCAGGCCAGTCGCCCCGGTGGATCAGATAGTAGTCCAGACGGGTCTGCCGCGCCCACTCCGCGTCCCGCGGGTCGGACTGAAGCTCCCGCAGGGCCAGCGTGACAAAGGCGGCGGCAGCGGCGTGGTCCGTATGGTCCTCCGCAGGGTGGGTGACGGTGACGACATTGGGATGGAAGGCGCGCATCGCTGTCTTGATATCCTCCACCACATCGCTGCCGCAGTAGCAGGAGCCGGGATGGAACGTGTCGGCGTAGGGGGAGGCGCTGCAGCCGGTGTAGGGGGAGGCATACGCGCCGTCCGGCGACCAGTGATCGTTCCAGAGGGTCATCAGGCCCCGATCCGGATAGCCGAAGAAGAGGATATCCTGGGACGTAACCCCCAGCCCCGCCAGCGCGCGCCGGGATTCCTCCTGGCGGAGCGAGGCGAACTGCTGGAACTCCTTCGGGCCGGGATGCAGGC
>DATGIG010000553.1:0-6192 GCA_035295825.1 Chthonomonadaceae bacterium
GTATGAAGCGCGCCCGCCCCGGCATGAGGAGGACCGAGATTCTCGGGATGCCCACAGACGCAATGGAAAGCCCCCGCTCGGCGGGAAACGCCCGCGCAAAAAGGGCTGATCGCCCCTCTCGCGCCCAAAGCAGCGTGAAGGAGAGCCTGCAACAACGATGACTGCGTCGCCTTTGACGAAAGAGGCTGCCAGGATATGCACCCTACGAGCCTACCAGATCCTCGACACGGCCCCGGAGGCCGCGTTCGACGATCTGGCGCGTCTGGCTGCACAGATCTGCGAAACCCCTATCGCCATGGTCAGCCTCAAGGATGAGAAGCGCTACTGGTTTAAGGCCAGGGTGGGGCTGGAGGTGACGCAGGTTTCGCGCAAGCTCGCCTTTTGCGAATATGTCCAGCCGAACCCGGACACGGTCCTGATCGTTCCGGATGCGCTGGCAGACCCTCGCTTTGCTACCAATCCCCTGGTCATCTCCCCGCCCCATATCCGCTTCTATGCCGGTACGCCTCTGATCGCGCCGACGGGCCAGATGCTGGGCACCCTCTGCGTGATGGACCGCGCTCCCCGCACACTTACGTCGGAGCAGAGGGAAGCCCTGGGGATCCTGGGGCGACAGGTCGAGGCCCAACTGGAACTGCGGCGCATCCAGTACGCACAGGAGGCGCTTCAGAGCGCCTATGAGAACCTGGCCGTCTCTAACGAGCGCTTACAGATGCTGGCTACCACCGATGGGCTGACCGGCTTGAAGAACCATCGCGCCTTCCAGGAGCAGTTCCAGATTGAGTATGAGCGGGCGGTTCGCTACCATGTCCCGCTCTCGCTCCTGCTGCTGGATGTGGACAACTTCAAGCAGTATAACGATGCCTACGGACATCTGGTGGGAGATGAAATTCTGAAGACGATTGCGTCCCTGCTGCAGCAGACGGCCCGCCATACCGACTATGTGGCCCGCTACGGCGGCGAAGAGTTTGTAGTCATTCTGACCGACACCGATTATGAAGGGGCGCTGGTGGTTGGCGAGCGGTTCCGAAAGCGAGTGGAACAGCATGCATGGGACACGCGTGTTGTGACCGGCAGCATCGGCCTCAGCACCCGGACGCCTCAGACGGCTGACCGAGAGCAGATGGTCGCCGAAGCCGATGCGGCGCTCTATACTTCCAAGCAGGCCGGGCGCAACCAGGTCAAACACTATCAGCAGTTAAAAGATCCACGTGACTGAAGCCACGGTCTACGTTTGCGAAGCCCACCTGTGTGGGCTATTGAGTCCGCGAAGGCGGACTTTGCAAACGTAGACCGGCGTTTCAACGCCGTGTGTGATTATTTCTCTTTGACGGTCAGGGTAATCGGCGGGGTCACGCGATCCAGGCCGACGTTCATATCGTGATTGACGACCCCATCGGCGGCGATGGCGAAGGTCCCCACGCGGGCGTTTCCTCCGGCCTTGATCTCCAACTCCCCATCGTTCTGGTTGGGCTGTAACACCACATTCGCGGCGGTCACTCCATCAGGCAGGCCGACCACCGTCAGCGTGACCGGCTTATTGTAGGGAACGCGCCGGTCGAGGTGGACTTTAAACTTGACCGCCTGATTACGCACGACGGCCAGCTCTTTGGCGTCGGTGCGCAGCACGACCTCCAGGGCGTTGCCGACAGCGAAGGTGAGCAGTTCGGCAGGCTCGGGAACGGACTGTCGCGCCCCTCCCTTCCAGATCCAGTCGGAAGCGCGGTTCAGAATGTGCTGGACGTTCTGCCCGTTGATCTGCGCTGTGCCGACAATGTGGAGCGGGAAGCCCCCTAGCGGCGCATTGGCCGCGGCGGTCAGAAAGACCAGCCCCTTCCCATAACCGGCAGGGACCACCACGGTGCTCGCCGTAACGCCCTGCGGCAGATCGGCGAGGGTGAGCGTGACCGGGCCATCCCAGCGGTCGCGCTCCACGTTCACCTCCAGCATCGTCACATCTCCCTGCCCGATCACACGGCCCCGCGTCTCGGTGTTGAGGCTAAAGCCGGGCGGCGGCGGCTCCGAAATGACCAGGCGATAGACCAGATCGGGGCCGGTCTTGCCGGTCGTCTCCTTGACCCGCACATAGTAGTCGCCCGCGCCCCCGAACGTCTTATCGATGCGGGCATCGCGGCCTATGGCGTCGTCGTTCTCGTCCAGTTTCATGCCATTGGCATCGTAGAGGGTCAGCATGGGGTCGCCATGCGTTCCGATGGCCTGGCACTGGGCGTCGATGAGGTAGCGGCGTCCGGCCTCGACGTGAAACTTGAAGTAGCCGATGTCACCGCCCGGTTTGCCATCCGCCCGAAAGAAGCGCCCATTGGCGGCGCCGGGCGCGGAGAGGGTGGCGGCATGCGGCATATCGGTATTGAGCGTCTGCACAGTGACCTCGGGCATCGCCGCCACGAGGACCGGCATCGTATTGGTCATGCCGGTGGAGGTGTTCAGGCGCACGGGCATGGAGGCTGCGTTCCCGCCCGACGTCATCGTGATGGGCGTATCCGAGAGGTTGACCCCGATGGGGGTCACGGAGGTGGGCTTGCCGCGCTCCGCCCCGGCGGGGAAGACGGCCTGCAGCACAGGCAGGTAGCCGATGTTCAGCCGGTACGCCTGATCGCCGCCGCCGGAGAGTACGGAGCTGGTAATCGTGAGATAGTAGCGCCCGGACTTCTTCGGAGTGTAGACGAGCAGCGAGTCGGAGCCGTCGGCATCGTCATTGTAGGCCACCTGAAGGCCCTGTGCATCGCGCAGCAGGAGCAGAGTATCGAGAGGCGAATCCGCAATCGCCGCCTGCGCCTCGGCCACAAAGGCTTTTCCCGCCTCCAGATCGAAGGCGAACACGTCCTGATCGCCCGGCTCGCTGATACGCCCATTGATCGCCATGGGCAGCGTCACGGCCTGCGCGGTCTTAAGGTCGTTATTCGGCTCCTTCTCCTCCATCTCCGGAATGTCGCGCCCGACGATCCACTTCCCGACGCTGCTGACGCCCGCCGGAGAGACGATGCGGAAGCGATACACGCCGGGAGGCGTATCCCTGGCGACCGTAAAGTCCACGACGACGTTCGGGTTGCCATCGCTGTCCACATTGGCCGCAGGCAGGGTTTTCGGGTCTTGCGGCACGAGGGTCGCGGCAATGCCCGGCTTATCGAAGAGCAGGCTGCCGGCATTGCGGAGACTGACGCCGCTGATGGTGACGCGGGTCTTCGCTCCCGGCCTGCCTGCCAGGGGGTAGAGGCTGCGCACCTCCGGCGGGTGCAGTTGGGCGGCGGCGGAGTGGAGCAGAAACGGCGTCATGCCGAGGAGGGCTGTCAGCCGGAAGAGCATCGTTGCATAGGGTTTCATGAGCTTTTGATTTCTCTGTCACACGGATTTACCCGACTCATTGGACAGAGCCACGTCCATCTCCTCCTTCCGTATCGAACAAAACCCAAACGCCTACCCTGCGTACACAAAAGAGCCTCCTGTTTAAGCAGGAGGCTGTGGAAAACAATATGTGCGTGACACAAAAGGGGACAGAATGCTATTTACATTCGACGATGATTTTTGAGCCTGATTCACTTGTCACCTTCATGTGGAACCGCGCCAGGTTTTTCGCGGCCTCCAATTGCTGGGTGAAACTTTTCAGAATCTTCTTTTCCACATGAATATCCAGCCGATCCGTATGGATACTGAATTCCTCTCGACTGACATCCAGCACGCCTGGCAATTTCGCTATTTCCTCTTCCAGGTCGGTCGCCAGAGAGATGCCGGCGATATTGCGGATTTCCAGATCGATGTGCTGGGTGGAGGTGAGTGCGAGTTTATCCAACTTCTGAAGCATTCCTTCACTAATGGCCTGTGCTGCATCTCCCAGACAGGCCTTGCTGGAAAGCTCCTCCGTCGCGTCCGGTGGGCCGACCTTGTGAATGTCGTCCGCATAGATCTTTTCGGCGGTATCCATACGAATGGCTTTCAGCTCTATGCGTGCCTCACATCGAATCCGGAGTACTGTGCCGAGTTCCGTCGTTACCGAAGTCCGGCTAATCTCTTGGGTAAATGCATAACCGGTAATGAGGAGATCTGCTCCAAATCGTCGCCCAAGTTGTAGGGTCTCCTGCTTCGCCTTAGGATCGCCTTTGATGATACGATCCAACTGTTCCGTGTAGCGCAGATCCTTAATACGATCCTGATCTATCACCTTGTAGCCGGCATCGATCAGCACTTTGCACAGTCGGGTTTCTGCGGCAGGATCGGGGATCCTGGGTCTGGCGAGATGCGTTTCCGGCAGAATCACCATAACGCGCCACTGCCGCGATTTAGCTTCCGGCGACTTTTGCGTTTCCCGCCTCGCCGGGGCAGGCAGGCTATCTCCACTGTGTTCCCTTGGATTCTCCTGCGCCATCAGACCCAGAGGTATCAGACTCACCGCCAGTCCTAGCAGGGGAAGCACAGTCCACTCTCTTCTCAGCATCATGATCTTTTCCGTGGCCCTTCTTCTGTGGTTTCGTCTCTGTTTTGGGAGTAGCGACCCACTTGACATTCCATTTTTTCTGCAGGAGAGCGATTTTGGCCGGATCCTCCGTCTTGTCGGGTTCGCAATCCGAAGTCGTTCCGACATAGGTGACGCGCAAAGCCAGAACATCCTGGGGATTCCAGCGCCAATCCAGCACTTTCGTCTCGTCGTTGGGATCAACGACTTTCCGGTACCTTGTTACCACGTAGATTTTGTCCCCGACCTTTACGCCCTCTTTCAGTCCGATATTGATCGTGATGGTCTTGCCACTGATCTCCGCGATATAGGGTTTTTCAGGATCGTTAACAGGACGATCCATCACAGGAGGCGCCGGGGGGAGCGAAGGCATCGTCTCTCTCCCTGCCGCCTGCTCTCCACCCTCCGGTTTGACCGGCAGCGGGGGCAAGGTACCGTCTGGCAGCCAGGCCTCCGCCTGGAGGATATCGAAGTCCGTAGCCGCACTTCGCAAGACAGTCTGTTTCGTCAGGTCAAGTGAGCAGCTCTGGGTTGCAGCGGGCGTTTGCATCGAATTAGGCTTATTCGCGTAACCGCCGATAGTGACACGGTCTGTTTGAAGATCTCCTGTATCCCTCATACTTCCATCACATTTGCGCTCCCATACGACCTTCCCCACACCATTCAGATCTATCAAACGAAGGATTCCCTGAACACGTGCCTGGCTGGTGCGAACCACTTTGCGCTCCCACTGGCAGGGCGCCGAGGTTGCTATGCGCTGATCATATTCGTTTTTGCGGCGTGCCCAGGCATCATGATCTATCTGCCATTTGGCGTGGTCGATCTTATACTTTTCCTTTTGTCCGCCACCTGGAAATAGGCCTAAGACCGGCTCTACCGGCTCTTGTTCAGGAAAAGGAGGCGGATCGCCGGATAGTTTGTGCTCCTCCGCTGTAAAGGTTGTTTCACCACTGACCTGAGTAATGTCGAACATCCAGATGTATTTTAATCCTACAGATTGACGGAGTTTTACGGAGGTATCGGTGGCGCCAAGCAGTTGTTCCAGGGTGATCTCTTTGTCGGTCAGTTTGAGAGTCGCACCTCGCTCCTGAACATCTATCTTAAGTTTCTGCCTCATGTCGGTCGCCAGGGTAGAACGTACCTGTTCCAGCGTTCCCTCTGAAAGCGTCTCTCCATGAACGATGAGCGTTGTCGTGCCGATAGCGCGTAAGTCGGTGATGTCGCGGACTTCAGGCGCGATGGGAACCGCTTCGATATTACGATAGTGTTCTGCGCTCTTTGCCAGCACCATTGCATTCGGCATACTGAAGACGGCGACGGATAAGCCATGTTCCCCGGCAACACGCCCCACAAAGACCGTCGTCTCCTTCAACTCCTGATTGCCTAATATTTTCGAGGCTGCGGCCGGAATGACGCCGGGTTTGGAGCGGTTAATGAAATAGACCTCGTTGCACTCGTCCAACTGTTCCGGTTTCATCTGTTCGCGGTCGGCAAGGTCGTGCCAACCAACAGTTCCCCAGACATGAGGCGAGACGATTTTCCCCCATCCTTCTATCTTGGACCTATCCTCCGGCGCGCTGAAGACTGCTAGATTCTGAGTGATATACACTTCCGTGATCGGCGCCGCCATGGCACGCCAATCATAGTAGGTCCTGCTTTCCAAAATCCTTGACAAGCGTTTGATCCGCGGAGTATCGGGCGCGACAAAGGCGATGGCAAACGCC
>DATGIG010000554.1:0-11930 GCA_035295825.1 Chthonomonadaceae bacterium
CGCCGCCCTCTGCCTCCTGCTCGCGCGGTTTCCCTGATCTGGCGCGACCAACGGGATGGGCGGCATCCGATCCAGGCAATGCCCCGGTTCATGCTTACCGGGGCATTGCCCGAAGAGCAGCCTACTTTTGAGATCGAAAGCGAATGTGGGAGATCCTGACTATATGCTTGAAAAGATGGTTTCAATCCTCCTTTCCTCTACGTGGAACGCCGCGTCCGCCCGGCTCCGGCCGGTACGGACGGACGTGGGTGAGGCATCAACCCCGGAACTTCGGGAGGGAGACATTCTCATCGGGCATGTCCTTGATACGGACGGCCCTGCAGGGAAGGCGCGCGGAGGCGCGGTGATCCTGCGCGACGCCGACATCCGGAGGGGCGTGCACATCATGGGGAGGCCAGGTGCGGGTAAATCCGTCTTCCTGATGGTCATCCTCTCCGCGCTGCTCGGAATGATTCGCCGTACGGGGCAGGGCAGCCTCTGCGTCATGGATATGCTGGGCGACCGCATCGACGACATCCTGGCGCTGATTGCCGGCCTGTTCGGGCCCGAAGAAGCGGCCCGCTCGGTAGTTTTGATCGACGGGCGCCAGGACAGCTGGATCGCGCCGCTCAACCCGCTTGCGGGGCAGGGCGACCCCCACGCCCGGGCGCTGTTCACTTTAGGGTTCGTCAGGCGCTTCGTGGAGGGCTGGGGGGTGACCGTCGAGTGGTGCTTTTCCGCCTGCCTGCTCGTCTGCGCCCTAACGGGGCTGTCGCTGGCCGACCTGATACCCCTCCTGGAAGACGAGCGCCTTGCCCGGGCGCTGCTATCCCAAATAAATGATCCCCAGTGCCACCGCTTCTTCCGCCACCTGCACTCGCTGGGAAGCAAGGAGCGGCTGGCGTTCGTGGCGAGTATCGAGAATAAACTCGCCGCGCTCATGGCCGACCGGCGGCTGTGGCTGGCCCTGGCCCAGCGGGAGACGCTGGACATCGGCGCGCTCCTGGACACGCCGGGGAAGATCATCCTGATCGCGCTGGGCGACCGCCCCCAAACGGCGGATCTGATGGGATCGCTGCTCATGGGATCCATCCAGGGCGGCCTCCTGGCGCGGGCGAGCCTGCCGGAAGGCGAGCGCGTCAGGACCTCCATCCTAATCGACGAGTTCGGCGCGCTAAGCGACCACCCCGAGTTCGAGGCGCTTAGTTCCCAGTGCCGGCGGCTCAACGCCCGCCTGATCCTGGCCAATCAGTCGTTGATGCAGTTAAATACCCGGATCCGGCACGCCCTACGGAATCACTCTGGAGCGAGCGTGCTATTCGCCACCGGATTCCTCGACGCCAAGGAGCTCTGTCATGAGATCAATATGGACCTGCCCCAAGACGAGTTGCGCGACCTCCTGGTCAACAACGCGGCAGGACAGGGGTTCATCGTTCGCCCCTCGCAGCAGAGCCTGCGCTTCCAGGCGCTCAACTACATCCCGCCCGAGGTTAGTCCGGGGGACGTGCGGGCGGTCAGAGAGGCGGCGCTTCGCGCCTGCGCCCGGCCCGCCGCCGAGATCGAGCGGGAACTCGCCGGGCGGGCAGGTTCCCATCTTCCTCTGCGGCAGGGTTGGGAACGCGGGCCGGAAGATCCAGAGAACGAGCCAGAGGACGAATCGCTTCCCGTCCCAGAAATGGAGGTAGAGGAACTTGACGACAGAACACCACGACGAAGGGGGCGTTCCCGAAAGGGGAAGACGCCGCAGCCGGACGCTTCCTGAACCACTCGCGCCGATGCGCCTGATGCCCAGGGACAGGCTGCTCCTGGCGGACGTGTTCCTCCAGCGCTATATGACGGCGGGGCAGATCCTCGGCCTGGGCTGTTACTTTCACTCCTTGTCCCGGCTAAACGAGCGCCTGCGCGCCCTGTTCGACCACGGACTGCTCCTGCGCCATCTCCTGCCGCTCGCTCACGATGGCGGCCCGGTTATCTACAGCGCTGCCCCCGCCGCCGCGCCTATCATCGCCGGAGAGATCGGCTGGGACGTGGCGCAGGTGCGCCGCCTGATCCGGCACGGTTCCCCGCCCACCACGCTTCAGCACTGCCTGCGCGTCACCGACATCCGCATCGCGTTCCAGAAGGCCGGGAGATCCGCGGGGATCAGGATGGAATGGCGGCCGGAACTGCTCTGCCGTCACCGCTATCGCTACCGGGCCGACGGGAAGGCGGACTGGAGCGAAACGGCGTTCAAGCCGGACGGCTACCTGCGACTGCAGGGCGGTTCCGGCGCGGCACGCCACCTGTTCCTAGAGTGCGACCTGGACAACGTCAGCGAGGGCCGTATCGCCGTGAAGCTTTCGGAAGCGTATCGGCGCTACCTCGAATTGGGCCTGTTCGCCAGGCGCTACGGCGGGGATGGGTTCGGAATCCTGTTCGTGACAACCCACACCGCCCGGCGCGACCGCCTGGTACGCCTGGCTGAGCAGGCAGGAGCGAAAAACGCCCTTGTCACGACATTCGCCGAACTGGAGGCCGGCGGCGCGCTCGGGACCATCTGGCACGTCCCTGGCGGGCACTCCCCGGCTTCATTGTTGTGATCTTGGATAGACGTGGCGCGTCGCTGGAAGCGCGACGCCATGGAGGACCGACATGAGACTGTGCCTCAATTGCTTCTTCCTGAACAACCCGTCTGCAGACAAACCGGCCGACAAGTTCTGTCCCGGCTGCGGGCGAAGCTACGGCCCGACCTGCGTCAAGTGCCGTACGCCCGCGCCGTGGGGCAGCCGGTTCTGCCCGGCCTGCGGCTCGCCGGAACTCTCGGACCCGGCGCGCTCCCTGCCGCTCCCCTTCCTGCCGCGCCTGGTCGTGCTGGCCCTCGCTATCTTCGCCTCGCGATGGGTCTGGCAACACCCGTGGCAATTGCTTCGCGGGACGTGGTGGACGGGAACGGCGGCCCTGTCCGTGGTAACTGCCTCTCCGCAGCACACAGTGCAGGCTACGCTGACGCGCGCCTGCGGCTGGCTGATCATCCTATTCCTGTTCTCGTTTGCCCTGCCGAGGGAGAAGGGAAAGGGACTCCGGCAGGCAATGCTTCGGGCGTTGTTCGGCGCAGGAAGGCTGGCAGCACGCCTGGTGCCGCTCGCATGGAGGTTGTTGGTAGTTGGCAGGCCACTGGAAAGGAGGCGGAAGAAGGACGATTAGCCGAATGCATATGTAGCGGGTGTTACCCCGGCAGGGTACTTACTAAAAGTAAACGGCTACCTGTTGGTAGACACATCGATTTCTGATCGGACGGATAACTTAAGGTCTAATTTTGCCATTTCCTCCAGGATTATCCTTGAAGGCTTGTGACAAGGCTAGCACGCCTCCTGATGCTGCGTCTCACTTGCATGTATGCGCCATAAGGCGCGGTCACATAAAGAACACGACGGTCGTCACGGTGAAACATCTGGTAGTGTCTCCGTACTACCTCGTCGAGGCGCGCATCCTCGTCGGCTCCGGCCGCCCTGAGGCGGCGCTGGTGGGCATGCGCCTGTTCGAGTTATTGGAAGGGGCGCGGGCGTCGCTCTTCGCCGGTGTCCGTTCGGACGCCTCCCACTGGCTCGGCCGGTTCTACGCGCTGGCGGCAAGGATGCCCCACAGTGACGCCGGAAGCCGCCGGGCGCGGCCCGCCCGTCGGGAATGGTTGGATGCGTTCACGATCATTCCTCCTTTGCTATAGGTGCGTCGGACCTCTCGGTTCCATGGGGCAGTGTCACCTTGCGATTGCGGGGGATGACTGGACTACGAGGCGTAAGCCACCGTTCCAAGAAAGAAGGCGTCCGAGAGTAGTCTGGCGCTTATCGGGCAGGTGAGCCGTGTAGACCATTCCTGAAACACAGACTTCGGGCCTGCCGCAGTCTTACTCAGGCAGCATGGGGCGCATCTCACGCTTCGGGGGAAGCTGCCAGATGACCAGCGTGGTCATCGGGTGCTGCTGGGAGTGGTTCTCCGCCAAGGTAGCCCTATTCCACAGGTCGAACCAGACCGCCCCCTTCCAGGTGTCAAAGCGGGCCAGGGTGACCGGGTTGCCGAGTCCCTTAGCCGGTAGCATCGAGTAGGCGTAGAGGTCCCTGGTCTCGCCATCCAGGATGGCCACGTCGTGGGCGTACTCGAACATGACGTACTTCCCGCGGGCCGTGGTGGTCTGATGGACCGGGTTGGGCAGGATGTCACCGAGCAACCTGTCCGGGACGTTGCGGGCGTTGTAGGGCCGGTTCCACGGCGTGGTGGTCGTTTTGATGAGGACGCTCTGCGCTCCTTTCGCCAGGTAGGTGCCCCATTCCGGCCAGTCCCGCACCACCGGAGCCTCCGCCTTGCCGCCGGCGTCGTTGATGGCAGCGGCGAACTGGTCGTATTCCCACCCCGCCCACTTGTAGGTGGCCGTGAGGGATATGACCTGCCCCGGCACGTAGTTGCGCATCAGGGGGAACTTGTCAAACAGCGCCACCAATGCCTTGTGGTCCTTGAGATCGGTGCCGGTCAGTCTGAGGAAAAGTTTGACCTCAATGAAGGCAGGTTCGTTCGGCGCCTTTTCAAAGTCCTTGGCCTGCTCCTCCGCCAACTGGAGGGCCGCCTCTTCGGCGGTCAGCGTCTTCGCCTCCTTCCCTGCGGTAGGGGGTTGCTGTGTCGACCCGTCGGCGAGCGCCACGTGGGGAAGAGTGCCGAGCCCAGACAGTGCGAGAGCGAGCAGAAGCAACGCGCATACACTATGTCTTTTCAATCCCTGTCCTCCTTCGAAGCGATTGCTGGTGTATCCCCGGCAACGGTGTCCGCCCGCCCGGCGCGTTCCTGGCGAACGCTGCCGACGGCATGCAATGGGGGAGTGCTGACTGTTCGGAAGGCACTGTCTCATCAAGACGCGCATCTATATCGCAACCGGCCTCCCTGGGGCGGCGCTCATGAAGTCTAAGATTTCCAGGATCAGTCCCGCCAGTACGTCTTGTACACGCCGTTGAGGCCGACCGGCGGCAGCAGCACCGTGCCGTTCTTCTGCAGCGTCCAGACCGTGACGAGCGCCCCCTTGGTCAGCACGAGGCGGTCGCCGTCGAGTTCGTACGTTCCTCTCTCACCGATGTCCCCCTGGAAATGGACGAAGGTGCCGTCTGGACTGAGAACGATCTTGTTATTGACCTTCTGTCCGTTGGCCCAAGCCGAGAAGGTGACCTTCCCCCGCTTGATGAGCTTGGACAGGGGAACCGGGTTTGCCGGAATGCTTGGCGGCCCGGCTGGGCGGTCTGGGGCAACCTTCGGAGGGGCGCTTGAATCGTAGACCCCGGCGGGAGGCGTGAACTTGAATTCGGAAGCAGGGATGGGGGCGTCGAACTTCTGGTCGCTGTAGTAGGTTGTTACGCCGCTTGCCCACTGCGTCCTGAGAACCATGTACGTCTGCTTGTCGATGAAGAGGGTTAGCGTATTGTTCCGTGCGGTCACCGGATCTGGATTCCCAGGCGGTGAGATCTCTACGACGTACGCTGTCTTCCCATCCACCTGCGCATCAGGCAGGACTTTGACGATCATTTCGGCCTCATGGGGCACCGGGTCCAGTTCAAGCATTGACACCAGATTCACTTTGTCAGGCCGTGACTTGCTGTATGACTTCTCGCTCAACCAATGGTTGACTGCGGTCTTATCGTCTTGAACGAAGATCCTTCCGTACAGTCCGGTTTCCATGAGGCGGTACAAGGCTGGCCCCTTGGGGTTGGCAACGTACTTGACCGCTCGCGTGAACGCCTTTCCCCCTCGCACGCCCGACAGTTTCCCCGAGTACGTCTTCGCCTTCTCATAGGCTGCCCTCATTCTGTCCAGGATTTGCCTGGCGTCCTCGTTATCGCCATGGGCAGCATGCGGAATACCTACTAGGGCGAGGGCGAGGAGAGCGCCGCATACCAGCGCACTGACACGCGTGCGCGGAACGGCGGATGTTCCCTTAAGGCGATCCAAGACCTTCATGTTCGTTCCTCCTTTTCGACAGGGCACCGGTATCAAGGCACCGGCGAAAGATACTGAAGTATACCTTATTTTACTACCAAGTAGTAGTCTTTTCGTCTTGCCGTTCTGCCATAATCGGGCAACTCCAAGAACGGATACCCCAACCCATGCCGCGCGGCGCTCCCCAACTTCGCACTGACGACAACCGCATGAACGCGATCGGCCCCCGGGTCCGCGAGCGCCGCAGGGCGCTGCGCTGGAACCAGGACACACTCTGCGCCCGCATCGCCCTCGCCACCGAAGGGAAGTGGAATCCGGCGTGGAGGGACATGGTGCGCATCGAGGGCGGAACGCGCAAGGTGACCGACCTCGAACTGCTCGCCCTCGCGCGAGCGCTCGAATGTACTGCCGCATGGCTGCTCCAGGAGGACGCCCCGCCACCAGAAGCCAGATAGACCGCTTCGGCCCCAATCGCACCCGAACCGCCAGGACGCACTGCCGCCTGGACGAAACGTTACGGCTCATTCCCCTGGGACTATCAGGGCGCGTTCCCCTTACAGCCCGCCCGGAAGATAAGCCCTTATGAAGACAATGGTACCCCAAAACAGCCAGAAAGTTTCTATAGATAGAAACCTGAGAAGACCGTTTTGCGGGCACAATCGCCCCATCCAGGCAAAGGATGGGGCCAGTGCCAAAGGGCGTCCGATTAAAAATCAGCGGGAAGCGCAACTGTGTCGGTGAGCGGGTGAGGCAGCTGCGTGAAGGGCAGGGCATCACGCAGGACGCGCTGTGCGCGCGCCTGGCCCTCGAAACAGGGGAATGGGCCGATGCCGGCACGAAGTGGGTGCCATCGAAAATAGAGATACACCGGATCGAAGTGGGGGTGAGGGCCGTGCTGGATCTGGAGGTCATCGCGCTCGCCAAAGTGCTGGGCGTCGATCCCTGCGAATTGCTGACCTCGCCCCAGATACCTGGCGATACCAAGGGATAAGCGGATGCCGCATCCTATCCACGTTCGCCTACGCCGACGTTTCGCGATTCGTGCTTGCTCCGGGAAGACAGCAGAATGGAGGTACAACGAGCGCCCCAGTTACTACTTTCCTGCCCATTGGTACGGGGATCCCTACGAAAACCCCCGGCCACAAAGAGCCGAGGGTAGAAAGAAGGGGATTGCACAGCGGGCGGTTTAGTGGTGGGCTGTCACATGCCCGTCGTGCGCGTTCAGGACAATGGCCCCTTGGTGCCCCGCCCAACCGGTCTGGGAGTTGCTCCATTGGCTGGTATTCTGCAGGTGGAAATTATACTCCTCGGCGAACGGCGCGCCCTTATCGTAACTCAGGAACTCGCAGATCCACTGCTCGCCCGCCCGGCACCAAGGCCGGACCTCGATGGCGGCACGTACGCAGCGCCCATCGCGCGCTGTCCGCCAGAGGCAGGCAAGTTCGCGGTGGTAGTTCTCAGCAAGCACCGCCAGTATGTCGGGCCGCTGCAACTCCTGGGGCAGCGTGCAGAAGAGGACATTGAGCGGCGTGATGCGTTCCTCCACCCAACCGTTTCCCCGTGTGGGCTGCCTCTCCTCGACGCCCTCCACCGTGGCCAAGCCGTCGGGCACGCTCGCGGCGAGGGCCTCCTCGATCTTCGCCTTTACCTCCTCCGCGCCTCCGGCGGGCAGGCCGCACAAGCGGATACGCACCTCGTAAGATACGATTCCACCAGGTGTCCCCTCCGTATCCATTTCAGACCGTTCCTGCGCGCTGCAGGCGGACCCTATCGGATCGCTTCTCATGGCTTCAATGACCTCCTGGGCCGCCGAGTTGCGGCTGGCCCATTGGAGAGCGAAATTTGCCGCGCTTTGGATGCGGCACTCTCCGCAGACAGGATAGGCGAGACGACCTGGGGCGGCGAGTTCCGTAGCGCTGTGGCAACGCGGGGTGCATCCCGCTTCACAGGATACTCACAGTCTTCTTGCCGGTTCACCGGTCATCTGTTCCCAGCGGGAGATCGCAATTCCGCAGTACACCGGTTCGATCTCCATGCCGTAGCACCGCCTCCCCGTCCGCTCCGCCGCCATGAGCGTCGTGCCCGTCCCCAGGAACGGGTCGAAAATGGTCCCCTTCGAGACGTCAAACGTCTCCATCAGCCACAGCGGCAGGTGGAGCGGGAAGGTGGCGGCGTGCAGGCGGAAGTAGGGATTCTGCCTTCTGCCCGGTCCCCGGTAGACGTTGGCGACCGTACCCCGAAAGTCAGCGGTCGGGATGGAACGTGGCGTCCGGCCCTTACTTTTACGGGCAGTCAGGAACAGTAGGAACTCGAACTGCGAGCCCATAACGTTCCTCGCCATGGCGGGCGGTGCGCTGCCCTTGTCCCAGACCGCGACGTCGGCGAGAGAGTGCCGGAACATATGGAGGTACTCAAGGAGCGCCACCTTGTTGTTCGCGAGTAGCTGGAGGTTGACGACCACGACCTCCGAGACGGCCAGCGCGTTCCCAGTAGAGCGGCGCAGCAACTCCAGCCAGTCCTGCGCCGGGCGGGCGTCTCGCTGCCCTACATAGCGGCTCGCTCCAAGATCCAGTGCGACACTCAAGGTGGCGCTCGCTCCCAGGTTGTAGGGTGGCGAGGTAATCGCCAATGCCGCCCTCTCGCCCTGCATCAGGAAGGCGATCTGGTTCGGGTCGGTACTATCGGCGCAGAGCAAGCGGTGCTGTCCGAGTTGCCAGAGGTCGCCGGGACGCACGCGGTCCAGCGCCCCGATGGAAGGGATCGAGGAGGCGGGCGGAGCAGGTATCGGCTCGGCTACGGGCAGGGAAGGCGGTTAGGGACGTTCGTCATGGCGTACCCGTATCCTCCGCTCCGTCTCCGGAAACAACCAGCAGGGTTGCTCCCGCGCACTACCTGACTGCGAGCGCCAATCCGACCGATCCAAACCTGGTTTTGCAAGGAATGCCGCGCCGCCAAAGCAAGGCCGGTTACTGACTGGGTGTCTCACATATGAGACATTCGGGTTGAACTTATTCGTAAACAGCGGCCATGGACACCCCAGATTATTACAAGCTGTTCCCGAAGGACCCGGTAGGCTTCCTCCTGGAGGAAGAGAAGGCGTTCCAGACGTTTCTGGCGACGCTGACGGACGAGGAGGACCGGCAGTTCGCGCATTTCCTCCACGGCAAGGAGGGCTTCTTCATGAAGGACATTCCGGCCATGGTCGCCGATCCGAAGTGGAAGCAGTCCTACCTGGGCGGGACATTCTACCAGTAATGCGAACGCCATGACTGTCACCCTGACCCTCTCCGAAAGCGTCGTCGTAGCGAAGCGGGACGGCCGCGCTATCTCGTCTCCGCACCAGGTTTTGCCGATACTCGCGCCACTGCGCGACCGCTCGCAGGAACACCTCGTCGCCATCACTGTGGACGCGCGGGGACGAGCCATCGGCGTCCATACGGTCAGCATCGGTAGCGCGGACGCCGCATTCTGCCATCCGCGGGACGTGTTCCGCCCAGCGATCCTGGATAACGCTTCTGGCGTCGTCCTCGCGCACAACCACCCGTCGGGAGATTGCGAGCCTTCCCTGCACGACCGGGCCGCTACCAGGCAGTTAACCCAGGCCGGGGACGCGATCGGCATTGCCCTGCTCGACCATATCATCGTAGGGGGAGAGAACGCCTTCTATGCCTTCCGGGAACAGGAGCCGGACCTGTTCGCCACCTAACGCTGCAATGGAAGACGCCGAGTTCGTCCAGGAGCAGGAACGCTGGGATATCGGACCACAGCCGGTATCCGTTGATATGGATAGGGACCAGGCCGCCGCCAACCTCCTCACCGCCGAAGAGGTCGCAGTGCTGACCGGTCTGTCCGTCCACGCCGTCCGCAAGCGCGCCCAGCGCGGCCGGGCGTGGAAAGTGCGCAAAGGCCGGGACTGGCTCTTCTGGCGGGAGGATTGGGAACGGCCGCCGAGCGTTCCTTCTCCTTTGCCCCGGAACGAACGGTAAGCGGCCCACCAGGAAGGGCGGCGTTCTGCTCGTGCGGTCTGGCGCGGCCTCACCTGTCTTTATTGTCTATCCCTGTCTATCGCCGCTTCCACTTGTGCGACGAATCTGCCCTGGGAGCGGTCAAAGCGCCATATGGCGACCGTCGACCCGTTCCCGTTTCGGGAACGGGAAGTTTCCCCTTTTGGGATGGTCCGGCCTCCCGTTTCGGGAAGAGCCGGGTTCCTATTTTGGGAAGATTGGCGCAGGTGCCGCGCGACCAACGCATTAAGCATGTTCCTCACGGCCAACTTGGCTTAGCCATTTGTGAATACAATAGAGCCAGAATTGCTACCTTATTCGCTGCGCAAAAAGAATCGGCTGCCTTCCCTTGACACTCCGCCCCAACCTTTGTTATACTTCCCAAACGACCCTTCGGAGGCCGATACGGCGCGATCATCCCCAATCGCGTGAGTGTCCCTTCCTGTAGAGAAGCGCGTACTTGCCGAACTCCCGCTTAAGGGAGCGTTGTCTGCGTGGATTCAGACAACCCCGGTGAGAACCGCATTCTATCGCGCCCTCATGTAGGTGAACGGGTGTGACGGGAAGGTCGCTGTCTCCTTGTAATGCTGCGTAGTACCGTCCGCGACTGCGATGTGGCGACTAACATCGTAGCGCCTGGACACGACTGCTTTTTCCCTACCCAAACGGACCAACAACTTCACAAAACTCTCCTTGACGGCCAACCGGGCTCTTGGTTGGTGCGTCAGAAACCCCTGGTATTATTGCTGGGTTAGGAGAGGTATGTTCGCCAGAAAGGCGGCGGGCATGTCGAACAGTGACGTTCTGGAGACGCAAGTCAGGGCCGAAGGCGCTCCCTGCGTGGAGCCGCCTTCGGCGGCCTGGTGTCTGCGCCTGCTGGCTATCGGCCAGACCTGCGCGGTGCTGCAGGGCTTCCGGGATGCGGAGGCCGAGGATTGCGCCCACGAGTTTCGCCTCCACTACCTGATGGCACGGCGGGAAGACAAGGCATTGGTCCTTCCACCTTCCGCCTCGGACGCTCTGCTCTTTACCTGTGCCACCCGCTGGGCACAGAACTGGGCGCGACGCGAGCGGCGTGAGCATCAACGGCGTGTCGGGAATGGGGTAGAGGGCAGCCTTCCCACCTGCGTAGTCGATCTACCTGACCCGGCGCTTTCGCCCGAGGCACAGGTCCTGCAAAAGGAACTCCTGGAGTGCCTCTGTGTCGTCTTGCTTGCCTTAACGCCTGCGGATCGCGCCCTCTTTGTGCGCGCTTGGCTGCAAATGGAGTCACCCACTGCCATCGCCCAGGCGACCGGGCGCAGTCCTGGTGCGGTTCGCGAGGCACTGTCGGCCTTGCGTCGCCGAGTACGCCCCCTGCTTGCCGCGAGCGGGCTGGATCTGGCGGAAGCGCGCGACTATTTAGCGATCCTGCTGCGTCCGCCGTAGGCCACCCAATCCCCTGGTATGCCGGGTGAGGGAACTCAACGTCACGGCGCGCTCCTCCCCTTCCTCATCCCATCTCTGCCAGCACGTTCCTGCGCCGCTTCTTTGCTGTGAGGTTATTTTGCCATGCAAGACACTGCGTTTCGCTGGATGATTCTTACCAACCAGGTTCCACTCTCCGATGTCTCCCGCCATTTTGCCGGGATGCGAAGCTCGCCCTTCCTCATGGAGTACCTGACCACCGTCCTCAAACTCTGTCCGCCCGGAGGCAGTACCCTAGAGACCGGGATCGGCAACGGGTATGGAGCCATCTGGCTCTCCTTGAGGCAGGTTGCAGCGGAAGGAATGGACACCTCGGCGATGGTCGTCGAGCGAGCGAGGCAGGTCAATAATATTCTGGAAGGATGTGCTCGCTTTTGGGTGGGCGACCTGTTCCAGCTCTATGCGGAGGGCGCTCCCCACTACAGCGTCATTCACCATCAGGGCGTACTGGAACACTTCACCGCTCCTCTGATCCGTGCGGCGCTGGCGCAACAGGTCGCCCTGGCGGATTGGGTGGTCTTCTCGGTG